>NZ_CP118181.1:327917-655834 GCF_028748145.1 Entomospira culicis
CAAAGAGACGCTCAAAGAGAAATTGCACATCACGACTGGTGAGGTGGCTTCCATCATGAAAGTAGACATCGTCTCTTAGCGTAAAGGTGTAATGCAATGCATCTTCGGAGATAGTGGGTAACGCCTTTGCCAAGAGAGGCACGATATTCATCTCTTCATCTACGGTATAGAGCGTCTCAACCATATGATTATAAATACTTTGTACCGCAGCTAATGGCGAGAGATGCGTGTCGATAGGCGTGCGCGGATTAGGTACACCCACCATGATGCTCTTGCCCACTGGTTGCGACTTTTTATCGGGATTACACCCGACAAGAAGAAGTAATAACATCATGAATAGAAAACTTTTTTTAGGTATATGCATATTGTCCTACCAAAATAATAAATATGCCTAATTGTAGCATATATCATGAAAATAAACAAGAGAATAGAAGATAACAGTATATTTATTCGCACTCGCCCATGCGTAGGCATGGTTGATCGATTTATCTTAATAGGATATAATAAGAGCGGAGGTGATTATGCATATCTTAATAACAGCTGGCGGCACCAGCGAAAAGATTGATGATGTACGGAAGATTACCAATAGTTCTACGGGCGAACTAGGTGCGTTGATTGCCAAGGAATTTGCCTTGAGGCAAGAGGTTGAATCGATACATTTGCTAACGACCAAGCAGGCGATTCTACCTGATATTCATGCAAAAATTACTACCCATATTGTGGAGAGTCATGCGCAGGTGCAAGCCAGATTACGCTCGATTATGGAGCATCATTCGCCCGATGTCATCATTCATAGTATGGCGATAAGTGATTATCACGTCTCGGCAGTATCATCGTTGGATACGCTTGCCGAAGAGCTGTCACTGTGGTTAGAATCTCATTCAAATCCTTCTACTACAATGATTAAAGCATATTTAGAGCAGTATCAGCAAGGAGCAGAGCTCCCCAAAAAGATGAGCTCTAGCATCACTAACCCGCTCTTAATGCTAGCGCCCAATGCTAAACTTATTGATCAATTGCGCGCTTTAGCACCACACGCAACCATTGTGGGCTTTAAACTGGCAGCCACGGAAACTGTCGAGGAGTTAATAGTGATCGGATTTTCTCTTTTACAAAGATGCCAATGTGATTTTGTCCTTGCTAATCGGGTGGAAGATATCTCGGAGGATGGGCATGTTGCCTTTTTTATCGATGCCGATCGCCAGATTAGTACGTGGTCGTCTAAACCACACATCGCGCAGGGCATTGTGGAACGTCTCTTAAAAGAGAGAAATGCAATCAAAAGGAGCGAAAAGCAATGAGTACAACGTTGATTACATTGGGGATTACGGGGAGCATTGCTGCCTACAAGGCTGCCGATTTGGCGAGTCAACTGGGTAAGCGTGGCTATCGCGTGCAGGCGATGATGACCGAGTCTGCCGAGCGATTTATTACGCCTCACACGTTACAAGCCCTCACCAAAGAGCCGGTACTTACCCAGATGTTCGATTTGGAGCAATATCCGCATGAGATTCGGCATATTACGCTAGCTAAAGAGTCTGACTTATTGCTTATCGCGCCTGCTAGTGCAAATATCATCGCAAAACTTGCGCATGGGTTGGCCGATGATCTCCTCTCTACCTTTGCCTTAGTGATGGATGGCACCTCGATTATGCTAGCCCCTGCCATGAATACGCGTATGTATCAAAATCCGATTGTGCAGAATAATATTCAAATTTTGCGGGGCTATGGCATGCAGATCATCGAGCCCAAAAGTGATCTCTTAGCCTGTGGAGATATTGGTCAAGGTGCGCTAGCCACGGTGGATACCATTTTAGCACATGTGGATAAATATTTAGATAGTAAGACTGAGTGAATAAAAACGCACTAATACCACGGTGAAATGGTATTAGTGCAGACCCTCTTTTTTACCTTCCTTTTTTATGTATATAAATGCGCTCCGTTGCTCTTGATGACAGCTTGATACCAGTAGAAACTCTCTTTTGGGGTGCGTTTAAGCGTACCGTTGCCATGGTCGTCGCGATCGACATAGATGTAGCCATAGCGCTTGCTCATTTGTGAGGTGCCGGCACTCACTAGGTCGATAGGCCCCCAACTGGTGTAGCCTAAAAGATTGACGCCTTCATCGATGGCGATTGCGACCTCTTGCAAGTGACGCTTGAGGTAGGTGATGCGATAGTCGTCATGAATTTTACCATCTTCGGCAATAACATCTTTAGCACCAAGTCCATTCTCCACAATGAATAATGGTTTGTTGTAGCGATCTTGTAGATAGTGAAGAGAGTAGCGTAAACCGATAGGATCAACTGGCCAGCTCCACTCTTTGGCGCTTTCATCTACGGGGGAGAGGTATGGGTTTTTTACGGTATTTTTGAAGAAATTCGACTGCTCTTCGCCTCCACCCTTATGCGAGACCGTATGGCTACTATAGTAGCTAAAGCCAATAAAATCGACGGTGTGCGCCTTAATTACTTCCAGATCGCCTGCTTCAATGGGTAGCTTGATGCCTTTCTTTTCGAGTTCTCTTAGGTAGTGTTCGGGATAAGCACCGCGCACTTGCACATCGCTAAAGGTGGTGGTGTTGCGCATGTGCTCTTGCATTTTGAGTGCATCTAAAGGATTAGATGTTTCAGGATAGGTGGGGCCAAAGGCGATCATACAGCCGATCATCGCATCCTTACCCATAATTTCATGTCCAAGTTTTACAGCCGTAGCACTGGCGACAAATTGATGATGCATTGCACTATAGAGCGCTTGTTCGTAGCCAGCTTCGCCTTTTTTTACGGTGAGCGCTCCGCCAGTAAAGGGGATGTGGAGGATGATGTTAATTTCGTTGAAAGTCATCCAGTACTTTACTTTACCCTTGTAGCGCTCAAAGATGGTGCGTACAAAGCGGGTGTAATATTCAATCAGACGGCGATCTGCCCAGCCACCATACTTGTGCGCGAGGGAAAGTGGCGTCTCAAAGTGAGTGATGGTAATGACGGGTTCGATGTCGTGTTTGATCAATTCGTCAAAGAGATCATCGTAGAATTTTAAGCCTGCTTCATTTGGTCTGGCATCGTCGCCATGGGGGAAGATACGGCTCCAGGCAATCGAGGTACGAAAGGCTTTAAAGCCCATCTCTTTGAAGAGTTTAATGTCGTCTTTGTAGCGATGGTAAAAGTCGATCGCCTCGTGGTAGGGATAAAAGGTGTTCGGGTCGATAGGATCGGTTGGATCGTTCATCATGCCGTGCGCAATCACGTCGGCAGTGGAGAGACCCTTGCCATCTTTGTTGTACGCACCTTCTACTTGGCAGGCGGCCACAGCCCCTCCCCACAGGAAATCTTTTGGAAACAATGGTTGGTTAGACATCGTATATTAGCTCCTTTGCTTAGTATATTTTTTCATACTTTTTGATAGATAGAGAAAGCACTATTTAACTTTCTCCTCATGTCCCCATGCCAGAGCTAAGATCATGGCTAAGATGGCAGTAGCTACTTGAATAATCATGGCTAAGATGGCGATAGTGAAGGAGTTGCTTGGCGCACCAAGAAAACCCGGCCAGCTTAAAATTCCACCTAGTCCAGCGGGGGTGCTAGATACTTTTAGGATGGCAGTAAGCGCGCCACTGATGGCTCCGCTAAGGGCAACGATGGGGATGAGGCGTTTGTATTTGAGCACCACACCATAGACGATAGGCTCGGTGATGCCAGCAAGAATCGCTACGCCTGTCGCAGGCCGAATAAGCGTTTGAAAATTTTGATCTTTATTGCGAATAAGTACGGCAATGGTTACACCGATTTGTGCCATGGTAGAGACCCAAAAGAGGGCCAGTAAAGAAGAAGAGCCGTACTCGGCGTATTGAATATATGTGATAGGGATAAGCGCCCAGTGTAATCCTAGGGTTACAAGGAGGAACCATGTACCGCCCAGAATTGCACCCACCAGCCATGGGGCGATGTTGAGAAAGTATTCGATAAGGTTGACAAGCCCGATGGAAAGAAAGTACATCGCAGGACCAAAGAGCATCACCACCACGGGAACAAGCACCAAGAGAATAGTGAGCGAGACGAGGATAATGGTTAAGCTTTTGGGCAATACGCGTTGGAGAAAACGCTCAAACGGGGCGAGGATAGCGACACTTACGAGTATGGGAAGCACGCTATTGGCATAGTTCATGGGGATAAAGGGAAGCCCTAAAAAGCGCTCTAATGTATTGGTTGCCATAAAATTGGTTGCCATATTGCCAATGATGGGGTGGAGGAGAATTGCGCCAAGCAGCGCACCGATGTAGGGATTGCTCCCGAGGGTTTTGGCTGCACTAAAGCCTAAAAAGATGGGGAGAAAGTAGAAGGCACTATCACTGATGGCATCTAAAAGTTGATAGGTGCCACTGGTGGTAAAGGCGTAGTTTGGTGAGGTTTTGGCGAGGATGACAACTAAAAGCGCGAGTAATCCTTTAATGATACCTGCGCCAGCCATGGCGGGTAAGAGCGGTTGGAGCGAGCCTGAAATGTAATTAAAGATGACGTCTTGGATTTTTGTGCCGGCTTGTCCTTTGTTGAGACGCGGGGTGGCATCGCTGATTTTGAGTACGTCATTGAGGTAGCGAAAGACGTCGATAACCCCAGGTCCGATGATAACTTGATACTGTCCACCACTGCGTACTACACTAAGTACGCCCTCGATGGCTTCTACGGCTTTGTCGTCCACTTGAGCGCTCTCTTTAAGCCGAAAACGCAGTCGCGTGGCGCAATGTTGCAGCCCTAAGATATACTCGGGTTTAATTTGGGTTAAGAGATCGCTGGCAATTTTTTTAGCATCCATAGACAAAAAACTCCTTTTCTGCTCTTTCTTCTACTATTATACTATGAGTTTACGCTGAATGCAAATGCTTTTTTGCATAAAATGTATGAGCGCTTGCTTTTGGGTAGATAAATTGTGTATAATGATGGAATGAAGAAGATATTTTGGTTAGTAATGGGCATGATATTGGTAGGGTGTGGTGCGCAGAGCAAGCGAGAGAAGGCGCATTATCCCTTTTT
Source organism: Entomospira culicis (assembly GCF_028748145.1). Lineage (NCBI taxonomy): Bacteria > Pseudomonadati > Spirochaetota > Spirochaetia > Spirochaetales > Spirochaetaceae > Entomospira > Entomospira culicis. The sequence continues at coordinate 332,948 of NZ_CP118181.1, forward strand.
GGGCGAGCCATTGGCGATGAGTTATCTCGACTTTTTGGCGCTTGAGGAGGTGGATGCCGAACGGGTAGAGTATCTTTTTGCGGATACTCAGCGGGTGTGGTTTGCCTTGCCTGCGCATCGTTGGCAGGGAATGGACGGCGCGTTGCAGGGCATTTATCAACCTGGTGGGGCGTTTTTGGCAGATATTCGTTATGTAACGACGGGAATGGACTTTGTGGATGTCTTGGCGAAGTTGCAACGCATTTATCAACCGATCTCGGCGCACGACTATGTGATGATGGACGAAGCGATGTACGATGGGCAGTGGTTGGCTTTGACGATCGCCCGTTTTGAGAGGCGGATTGCCGATGGTCAGGTGGCGCTCTTTGTGGATGATCAATATCGCATGGAGGTCTGGAATGAGGCCTTTTTCGACCCTACCGCCAGTGAGACACCCAAAACGACAATTCTCTATCGTAAAAAAGAGTCATAAAGGAGAGAATTTCTCCTCTCCTTTATACATTATAATATAGATCTCCTATAAAATGGATGAGTGTTTATGCGCTCTGGGTCATCTCGTCGAAAAGCTCTTGCACCGAGACGATCTTTTGGATGCGGTGGGCATTTTGTCCACAAAAGAGCAACCCCTCGTCCATGCGTCCTTCGGCAGCGTGAATAAGCGCCTCGGTGATGCAGTAGGGAATGGTGCGTGGATTGCACTTAGAGAGACACTTGTAGCACTTCTTAACCGGCACGCGTCCATCTTCTAAAACCTTCTGCATAAAGGGATTAACAATCGCGCGCCCCGGCATACCCACGGGGCTCTTAATGATGGTGATATCGCTCTCTTTCGCTGTAATATAGGAGTGCTTAAAGCTCATCGGAGCATCGCACTCGTGGGTGGCGACAAAGCGTGTACCCATCTGGATACCATCGCATCCGAGCGTGAGATACTTCTTGAAATCGCTTTGATCGAAGACACCCCCGCCGAAGATAAGGGGGATCTTGCGTCCTACCTTTTCGCCGAACTCTTTCACCATCGCGATGATGTCGACTAGTTCAAGATCGAAATCGGCTTTGGTCTCAAAGTAGGTGGGAGCAAAGCCCAAGTGTCCACCAGCCATGGGGCCTTCCACCACGACAGCATCAGCAGGATAATCGAATTTGCGTAACCAATTGTTTAAAATCAATTTAGCTGCCCGCACCGAAGAGACAATCGGTGCAATTTTGGTCTTGCTTCCTTTCACAAATTCGGGCAACTCCATGGGAAGCCCCGCCCCCGAAAAGATAATGTCCGCCCCGCTCTTAACTGCCGTCTTGACGTACTCGGTATATTGATGCAGTGCCACCATCAAGTTGACCCCGATGATACCTTTTTTTGCCTTCTCCTTGGCGATGTGGATATGGCGAGTAAGTGCTTCTAGGTTGACTTTGAGAGGGTTTTTGGCAAAATCAGGCTGATCAAAACCAATTTGCGCCCCCGAAATCACCCCAATACCGCCGGCATTGGCTACCGCACTAGCAAGTCCAGAGAGGCTGACTCCTACGCCCATGCCACCCTGAATGATCGGGATAGGCACATGTAAATCACCAATTTGTAAGGGTTTATAAAACATACACAGCTCCTTTGTGTGAAAAAAATATATTAGTACGTGAATTTACTAGATACGGATATTAGTGTATATTTATTCAATAGTCTACACTTTCTTTTGAGAAGTGTCAAGCGATTGCGCATAATATCTTGATTTATTAGCAAACATCGGCTATAATAAAAGCATGAAGAGACGATTAATTACGGCAGCATTGCCTTATGTGAACAACATTCCGCATTTAGGAAATTTAATTCAAGTGCTTTCGGCCGATGTCTTTGCGCGTTATTGTCGATCTGCAGGCTTTGAGACGCTCTATATCTGTGGCACCGACGAATATGGCACCGCCACCGAGACCAAGGCGCTCAAAGAGGGCGTTACCCCACAGGCGCTTTGCGAGCGCTATCACTATGAACATCGGGGTATCTATACGTGGTTTAATATCAATTTTGATAATTTTAGTCGTACCAGTAATCCCACCCACACCAAAATTGTGCAGGATATCTTTACCCGCATCGATGAGGCGGGATATATCCACGCGCAAGAGGATGAGCAACATTATTGTCTCTCCTGCGATCGCTTTTTAGCCGATCGTTTTGTCATTGGTACGTGCGCGCATTGTGGATACAATCAAGCCCGTGGCGATCAGTGTGAGCATTGTGGTAAGGTGTTGGATACGCACGAATTAAAAGAGCCTCACTGTGAGGTTTGCGGAGAAGCTTCGCAGCTTCGTACAACACAAAATTTATACATCGATTTGCCTGCGCTTGCCGAGGGGCTAACCCAGTGGATGCAGGAGTCGAAAGCCGAGGAGTTGTGGGCTGCCAACGCCCTTGCCATGACACACAGTTGGATGCGTGATGGGCTTAAGCAACGGTGCATTACCCGCGACTTAAAGTGGGGGATTCCTGTGCCCAAGGCGGGCTTTGAGGATAAAGTCTTTTATGTTTGGTTTGATGCGCCCATCGGCTACATCTCGATGACCGCCGAGCTACGCAAAAATGATTGGCACAGCTGGTGGCAAAATCCCCAGCATGTCGAGTTAATTCAATTTATCGGTAAAGATAATATTCCTTTCCACACGGTAGTCTTCCCCTCCACGCTCTTGGCGACGGGACAGAAGTGGACGATGCTTCATCGCATGAGTTCTACGGAGTATCTTAATTATGAAAACGGAAAATTCAGTAAGACGCGTGGCGTGGGTGTCTTTGGTAACGACTGCATTGCGACGACTATCGACACCGATGTTTGGCGCTTCTATTTAATGTATATGCGCCCCGAGAAGAGTGATACGCAATTTAGCTGGAAGGGCTTTAAAGAGGTGGTCAATAGCGAGTTGGTGGGAAACTTTGGGAATTTGGTCAACCGTACGCTCTCTTTTATCCATAAATTCTATGATGGTGCGATTCCTGCTGGTGTGCGTGATGAGCCATTTTGGCAACATGTGCAAGCCCAAGAGGCGGTGATTATCGCGCACTTGGAGAAGGCGGAACTTAAAGATGCGCTCAAAGAGATTTTGGCTTTGAGCGACTTTGGGAATAAGCAATTTCAAGCAGGAGAGCCTTGGCGCACGCGTACCGAAGAGCCTGCGCGTGCCGTAAATTTGATCTTCAATTTAACTTATCTTATTTTGGATCTTGCGCGTCTCATGTTGCCATTTATCCCGATGAGTGCGCAAAAAATTGGCATTATGCTTCAAGGTGATCTCAACTGGACGCATCTTGGGCAGACTTCGGGCTTGAGTAAACTCGGAACGAGCATGCTTCTCTTTGAGATGCTCGAAGAGGAGTACATCGAAAAATTACGCCTAAAATTCGGAGGAGATCCCGTGCAAGAAGTAACCCAATCCCCCAACAAGAGTGAGTCAACGTCTGATGCGCCTGCATCTTTTGCTAGCCTTATCGACCTGCGTGTGGCAAAAGTTACCAAGGTGGAGCGCCATGCCGATGCCGACAAGCTCTATATTTTGCAACTTGACTTAGGCGATAGCCAGCGTCAAATTGTCTCCTCTATCGTACCATATTATAAAGAAGAAGAGCTTTTGGATAAGCATATTGTGGTGGTGGCAAACCTCAAAAAGAGCAAATTCCGTGGGGTGGAGAGCCTTGGTATGCTCCTTGCCGCCGAGGATGAGGCAGATAATTGTGAGGTGATCTTTACGCAAGCGCCGATGGGTAGTCGTGTGTTACCCGAGGGTGAGGCGGATCTTCCAGCCAAGGCGAATATCAAAATTGACGACTTTGATAAATTCCCCATGGAAGCGAAATCGGGCGTTGTTACGCTTACCGGGAAAAAAATGATTGCTGATGGGCATCATTTATCCACGACCAAGCTACTAAATGCAAAAATTGGCTAAAGAAAGGCGCGTGCGCCTCTTTACAAAGTGGGCTAATTTTAGTATAATAGAGTTCGTCTAATGGATATCCAAGAAAGAGTAGAGGTCAAATAGAATGTCTAGAGAGTGTGATTTTTGTGGCAAAGCAACCATTACCGGCAACAGTGTGCCACGTAAGGGTAAAAGTAAGAAACAAGGTGGTAACGGCGAGCACGTAGTACGTCGCACGGGACGCACCTTTAAACCTAATCTATTTAAAGTACGTGCTTTGGTGGCTGGTCGTCGGTCGCAGGTTAAAGTGTGTGCAAAGTGTATGAAGGCGGGTAAGGTCGTTAAAGCCTAAGGCAGACGTTTTTATGCAAATAGATGCACAATGAAAGGCCTCTTCGTGTCTTATGGACATGAGAGGTCGTTTTGTGTTTATTAGCCTTGTGCAATAAAAGGGAGTTTGTCGATGATAATATTAGAACAATTGCTTATTTTGATTGGATTTGGTCTCTTGGGGCACCTTGTCTCTTTGCTGGTGCCGTTGCCAGGCTTAATTTTGTCGATGATGTTTCTTTTTCTTGCGTTGAAATTTAAGTGGCTAAAGCCTGAGCGGGTCGGTTTATTAAGCAATCAGCTTATGGCGATCTCGGGCATGTTGTTTATTCCCATGATTGTGGGTATCTTAGAGTACTGGGAGCAAGTGCAATCGGTGATTATTCCGTTTCTATTGGTGGTAACATTAGGCACACTTGCCCCGCTGATGATCACCGGTTTTGTGTTAGAGTGGATGATTAAGCGGCAAGATGCACGAGAAGTCAGAGAGATTAAGCTGGGCAAGTGAGGGAATGATGATGGAGAAACTCATTAAAATTATTAATGAACCACTGGTTTTAGTGGGATTGACGATTGCCGTCTACTTGGCGGTGCGTTGGATGCAACGTAAAGCTAAGGGGTTGGCTCTCTTAAATTCGACGCTGTGGGGTGGCATTATCATTATTTTTCTGGTGCAATATGGTAAAGTTGACTTTACAGAATATATGTTGGCGAACAAGACGATTACATTTTTCTTGTGGCCGATGACCATCGCGCTAGGGTACTCCATGTACGAGGGCTGGGAGTTGATTAAACGTTATCCTATTCCGCTACTTGTCTCGACCTTTGTTGCGGTCATTTCGGCATTAAGTTTGGCGCAACTGGGCATTATGGCGGTGGGTCTTGAGGGTTTGGTTGCACACTCTGTTGTTCCCAAGTCGGTAACTTCTCCAATTGGTCTGCTGATTATTGATCGCATTGGTGGCATTGGTGAGCTTGCTGTCTTTGGGATCATTTGGGCGGGAGTGGTGGGGAATTTATTTGGCCCGTTTCTCTTTAAGATCCTTAAAATTGAGACACCTTTGGCGCAAGGATACGCATTAGGAGCAGTTGCCCACGTTTTGGGGATGGCTCGTGCGACTGAAATGGGTAAAGAACAAGGCGCTGCTGCCAGCGCATCCATCGGCTTTACCGGATTGCTAACCATTGTCGCGGTAGAGGTGTTATTGCGCTTAAATATCATGGCAGTTTTGTAGAAAACCCTAGATTGCTCTAGGGTTATGTATTGAACCTAATGACAACCACAGCTACCCGAGCCACAACCGCCACCGCCGCTAGAGCCCCCTGAACCACAGCCACAACCACCACCGGAACTGCTTCCAGTGCCACAACCACCGCTTCCACAACTAGAGCCACTTTCCAAGGTTTCGCCTTCGATGACTTCGAAGATACGGGTGATGATATCACGGGCTTCGAGTTGTTCACCGGCAATGACAAGCTCTTCGTCGATGATGAGGGCGGGGGTCATCTCGATATGGGAACGGGCAAAGATATCGGGAGCAAAATTCTTATCGTACTTAGTGATTGTTGCTTGCATGCCACGGGCCTCTAGGTAGGATTCTAACATGGCGGTAACTAAATCAGCGTCGCCGTCGTTTTCAAATATTTGACAAATCATCTATTTCCTCCAATAAAATTCATTTCAAACTATACACAAAGAATAACGACATTATAGCATAAAGAGATAAGAAAAGCAAATTTTTGTCAAATTTTCTCTTTTTCGTAAAAATAAGAAGGTTGTGCGCGATTTTTACGGGGTTATCTAGTTATATGATAAAAATAATGGTAATATAAGATGCCAAGATCTAGTCAAAAAGTGAATAATGTGCTAAACTTAAGAAGAGTAAACAACTCTTCATGCTAAGGAGGGTGAGATGGATAAAGATGAAGAGCTACATGAGCTTGATGCGATTATCGATCGACTTTTAGCGTGATAGCGTCGATACTAATAGTAGTATAAAATAAATTTTAGTAGGAGAGTGCAGATGAAAAAGAGCTTAACACTTATAGGTATGTTGTTAGCTGCTGGCTTCACCGCCCAAGCACAAAGCCTAGGGCCTATGCTCACTTTGGAGACACGTGTGGTGGACTCCTTTGATGGCGATGGTACCTATGCCGATGAGGGGCAGGAGAACATTCAGTGGAGTGTTGTGGGTAGTCAAAACAGTGTAGAGGATTTTCCTTTAATGACCCTTGCCAACACTTGGCCACGCGATAAGTACGGTGAGCGTCCTGAAAACGCAGAATCGTTACAGGTTTTGGCTATCAATGGTGCGTTTACTCAGCGTGGACGCAATTACATCGAGATTATCCCTACCCGCGATGGTAGTACGCCATCTCCTATCCCCCTAACAGGTGTGGTTAAGGCGATGGGTATTTGGGTGTGGGGAAGTAACTTTAACCACGACTTTATCGCGGTAGTAGAAGATTCTAATCAAGTACAACATCGTATTAACATGGGTCGCCTTAATTACATGGGATGGCGCAATCTAAGTGCAAGCATTCCTTCTAGCATCAATCAACGTAATGATACCTTCCCACTACGTCGTGAATTACGTTTGGTGAAGTTTATTGTGGAGATCAATGCTGCCGAGCGTGCGGATAATTTCTTTGTCTATCTTGATAACTTTACCACGATTAGTCAACGTCGCAATATGAGCAACTTTGATGGTATCGATTTGACTGAGCCTCGCGTGCTTGATCAAATCTGGGAAGGTCGTCCTGTAAGTACGCAGGCAGGTCAAGTAGGCACCAACAGCGCTGTTTCTGATCCAACCAAACTCCAAGAGGTACAGGTAAGCACGATGAGTGATCCTAGTGCTTGGGTTGGACGTATGTCTCGCGATAATGGTATCATTACCGTGCGTGGTCTCGAGAGCGATGGTTCTGTAGAGAAGTTGCCTCTCAATGGTGAAGATGGTGCACAAGACGAGAGTGGATTTATTCTTGGTGCGCGTGTACAATTTATTCGCCGTGCGCTTTCTCACTTTACCATTAAATCCGTGAATCCTCTGCTCATTGAGGGTGTAACCAAGACAATCAGCGTGCAGGTTGCTGGACGTAATGTTCCTCATACTTTGAGTATTGTGATTCGTGATTATGAAGGTCGCCGTCATGAGTTGGTGATGGGTAAGCTTGATTTTGCTGGTTGGAAGCAGTTGAGTGTCTCTATTCCTGAGTCTGTGGTGCAAAAAGATCGTCATTATGGACACCTTGCTGGTATCTTTGTGGAGGAGTTTATTGTTCGTGCTGACTTAGAAGAGGCGCGTGGCGTTTACCTCTTATGGTTAGACGATTTACGTGCTGTGGTTGACCTATATGGTGTAACAACCGGACGTGCAGACGATGATCCTCGTGATGAGTTGTGGTAACCAACTTCTTTTAAAGTAAATAAAAAATAGCGACCAATTGGTCGCTATTTTTTTTGTCTGGGGAGGTTTTCCTCCTTATTTAACAACAACTCTGAAGGCAAGCAACTCATTGGACATCTCATCAAGGACTTCATGAGACTCCTTTACGATGCGTAGGATTTTGCGGATGATATCGACATTCTTCTTCTCCAAGGATTCAATATCACCAATAGAGGTATTAAGTTCCGCCTCAATTTCCTCCAGTGTGGCAACGTTAGCGAGGATTTTATGGGTAACATTAATAATAGCGGTCATCTCCTGTTGGATTTGATCAGAATTCTTTTTGAGGATATCCAGAGAGCTAACAATATCTTTGGTACCACTACTCTGTTCGCGCATAGCTTCTTCAACTTGTGTGGTCTTTTCGTTAAGCTGTTGCATACCGTCGAGAATCGAGACAAAGCTGTTCTCCATCGCCCGACTTGCATCGAAAATGTTAGAGACGAGGTCGTTAACCGCTTGAAGGTTTTGCGCGCTAATGGTAAGTTGGGTACCAGAATTCATCGCCAAGATACGAATTTCACCAGCAACAACGGCAAAGCCTCGCCCCATATCGCCTGCATGAGCAGCTTCAATGGCAGCGTTCATGGCAAGGAGGTTGGTGCGTTCGGCAATGTCTTCAATAACCAAGTTAGTAGCGTTTAGACTTTCAGATTTTTCAAGAATTTGACGAATAAGCGTATCGGTTTGAATTAATTGCTCTTTACCACTGACTCCTGCTTCGCGTAGGTCGCGTGCATTTTTTGCCATGATATTAATGTTATTATTGATGGAGTTGATGTTAGCGGAGAGCTCCTCTACCGAGACTGAAGAGCTGGTAAGTGCGCGCAATTGCTCGCTGTTGCTATCTTGAATGGCGGTAAGTTGCCCAAGTTTGGTGGTAATGAGCGCTTTCATCTCGGTGCGCGTCTGTGTTTCACCTTGCACTTCGGTTTTGAGCGCGTTTACTTTTTGCTGAATGGAGTCGAAGGTCTTTTGCGTGAGCTCAATTTGGTTTAGGACACTATCTTTTGTCTGGCGCATGCCCTCAAGGGAGGATACAGAGGCACAAAGTGATTCCTTAAAGTGTTTTACTAGATGAAAGAGCTCATTGGAGACCATATTAATTTCAAGCATGGTAACCTTTGGCATTTTAATGTTGACTAAATCACCGTCGCTAAGCTTAGCAACTTGTCTTGCAAGATTATTGAAGGGATCTTTGACGAAGAGGAGAATGACGAGCATACTCAAGAGAATAGCGATGACGATAACGGCGATGGAGCTGAGAATAAAGCCTAATCGTTCTCTGGTAAAGTCGTCGAGATTACCATAAATGGTGAGAAGCCAAGGGGTGTTGGGAATAAATTTCGAGATAGTATAACGGTTGGCAGCCCCATGCATAAGGGGTTCACCTCGGGCCTCAAAAATGCGCTTCCAATCGTTTTCGGAGACTTTCATCAAGTGATCAGAGAGTTGATCCCCCACAGAATAAGATCGTCCAGTGGTTTCATTGTGGGAGCTTACAACTAAGGAACCAGTACGATCGCTGATCATCGGCCAAGCTGATTCAGATATGGCACGGCTGTAAAGCAGGGAAACTTTAAAAAAATCTTCAATGTCAAAATCTGCAATAATAATCCCAATAATCTCTCCATATTGGCTATAGACGGGGGTAAGTACGCTAAAGACGGGTACGTTTATAATGGTATCCATATAAACATCGGTAACCACTTGTTGAGAGGTATTAAGCACCTCGTTTATGCCGGGGATGTTAAGCGACTTACGAATTTGATCGCGCCCAACTTGATCTGCGTGCAACGCAATGGAATAAAAGCCACCTTCATTAAAATCTTTGAGGGTAAAGAAGGAGATATTGGTAATAGAGGGATGGTTTTTTACGGCTTTTACGGTGATGTTGGAGAGCGTATCGTAATTGTTTTCATCAAAACCGATGACAGTAAAGTGTTGCGACATTTCTGATAAGAAGCGCTTAAATTGCACCACGGAGTTGCCAATTCCCGATACTGTGTCAGAGATACCGGTGCTAGTGCGCGACATAATACGACCGGTGAGACCAGTGTTGTACATTGTAAGAAAGAGGGCAGATTGTAAAAGCGAAATAAAGACGATGAAGAGGATTAAGGTAAAGTTAGCAGAGTTACGAAAGGGCTTACGCACTTTTTTTGGCTTTTTGGTTTTTTTGATCTTCTCTTTTTTTGATGGTTCTATCATTTATTTTCCTCCGTTAGAGTGCGTCTGACTCTCATCGCTAGTGAATTTTTGGACAAAGGTGTTAATCCCTTGAATGTTTTTCGCATTAGAATTCATGATCTCAAGCGCCTTTTTGCTACTGTCACGAGTAATTTCTTCCTCGGTAGTAATGGCTCTCACCACATCGAGAAATTGTGTATTGAATTTAGATAGCTCGTTAGCATGCTTGGCAATACCAGATGCCGTAACCTTAACCAATTCAGACTTATCACGAATATCTTGCGAAGCAACCTTAAGGGATCCTAGTGCATTAACGATACTCTGTGTGCCACGACTTTGCTCATAAACAGACTCTTTAACTTGCGTACTTTGCATGTTAAGAGAGGCGATACCTTCCTCAATCTGAAGGAAATTACCATCTAGCAGACGACTTGCCTTGAAGATTTGGGTAATCAGGCTACTAACTTGGTTGAGATTTTCCGAACTAATAGCCAATTGTTCGCTTGAGTTGGTGGCCAGGGTACGAATCTCTTCTGCAACCACGGCAAAACCACGTCCCATATCCCCCGCATGAGCAGCCTCGATAGCTGCGTTCATCGCTAAGAGGTTGGTGCGCTCGGATATCTCCTCGATGACTTTGTTTGTTTCATAGAGGGTGCGAGATTTCTCCAAAATGGCACGAATAAGTTTATCCGTGGTTTGTAGCTGGCGTCGCCCCTCTTCTCCCACCACTTGAAGCTCTTTCGCACTCTCCTCAACAGCGGTCATATTCGTATCAATGGAGGTCATGTTTGCCGAGAGTTGCTCTAGGGCTACAGTTGCTTCGGAGATACGTTCGGCTTGCATGGCCGCAAGTTTACTGATAAGCTCTACGCGCTCTTCTTTAAAGGCAATGCTGGATAAGATTCCCTCTTTGAGTCCACGCGATTTATCTAAGTAGACAGGGTGCAGATGGATTTGATGGTCGACTTCTACCGTGTTCGCGTTAATGATCTCAAGGCTAGCAACGGCAGTTTTACTCTTAAGGATAAGCTCTTTGTTGTGCAGATGGAGATTCTGGACAACTTGACTAACACGATTGGTAAATTGTTGTATGGCTTGATCCACTACGTAGATTTCTTCCAAATCTCTATTAGATATATGTAGTGAAGCAAAATTGCCCTCATTCGTGTTGATAATGTGCTTGGCAGTACGATAGAGCGGGCGACGGATATAAAAGTAGACAATCAGGAAGGAGGCAAGTAGCGCAAAGAGACCTACCATGATTGCCCAGAAGACAAGGGAGTAGAGCTCGTTGGTAAAGTCGCTGATGCTACCATAGGTGTAGACAATCCAGCGGGGATTAGCGGTGAGCTTAACGGTAGAGTAGTAGAACCCGTGATTATTATTTATGTAAAAGTGCATGGGGCTATTGAGCATGCGTTCTTGTTCAAGCGGTGGGATACCCGAATGCAGGGAGAAGATGTTGGAGTTTTCATTAAAGATGCCGTTATCTCTGGGGTTTTTGAAGCTGTGGGTAATCAGTCCCTTATCACTAATAAGAATGCTAAAAGCAGAGTTACTGATACGATTGGTCTGGCTGGTGATGGCTGCGATGACCTTTTCAAAGAGCACATCGCCCATGAGCATGGCTACGACATTTCCGCTATTGTCAAAGACCGGTACGTAGACAGTGAAGACTCTCTCCCCCGTAAAGTTATCGGAATAGGCAGGAGAAAGGAAGGTTTTCTCGTTATTTTGTGCATCCTTATATCCGTTGAGCGTCCAGCTACGGCGAATGGCAGTTTCTGGGATTTCCGTGTTGCTATCGGTGCGAATATAGGTACCGCCTTTATCATAGTCGTAGACGGTGGAGAGACCGAATTTACTAAAGATATTGGGAGAGTCCTCGGTAACGCGCATAAGACGCTGGATGGTTTGTTCTTTTTCTGTGCTCATGTCGGGGGTAATGCCGACCATACCTATAACATCAGCAAGAGATTCGGCATTTTGAATGCTGGAGATAAGAAGACTGTCAAGGTTTTGCAGTCTCACCGTTTGTGAGCGGATGGCACGGTTTTCGATACGGCTGTAAATTTCATTTTTATAAAGCCAATAAAAGGCTCCTGTTTGCATAAAGATGATTACAAACGTGAACATCACGAGCATAACAACAGCTACTATGCCTTCGTATTGCTTTCTTGGGTTCAACTTCATAACTTCCTTCCTAATACTTTTCTTAATGTTAGTATACACTATTTTCCTAAATTGTTTCTACTATTCCATCATCTTTTTAGAGATAAATTTGAGATAATTTGATGAGATTAGGGCGATTTTAGCAAAATTTATCTTGTAAAATAAATAAATTATTTAAAAATAAGGCGAAGCGTCTATGTTTCTAAGCGTCTGATCATTTCTCTTAAGAATAATTTTTTGTAAAATAATCATCTTAGCTAGTTGACAAGATTTTAATTTTGGCGTATAGTGTTTCTTGTAAGTTGAATAGGGGAGTTTCCCGAGCGGTCAAAGGGATCAGACTGTAAATCTGCTGGCTTCGCCTTCGTAGGTTCGAATCCTACACTCCCCATCCTTGCCAACTTAGCTCATTTGGTAGAGCAGCTGACTTGTAATCTGCAGGTGGTGGGTTCGAATCCCACAGTTGGCTTTGGCGTGCTCTATCCTAAATTGTTGCGAGATCTTCATGTATCTTTTTATACAAAAATATATCTTTATCATCACTCCTTTTACAGCTTGGGTTCTTGCACAATGGCTAAAGCCTCTTTTTGAGTATCTACGTACCGGTAGCTGGGATGTACATCTCGTTAAAGGAGCCGGCGGAATGCCCAGTTCCCACTCCTCTACCATGATTAGCCTCACGACTATTTTAGGTTTCGCCAGAGGTGTCCAAAGCGATATCTTTGCCCTATCCTTTGTTACCTCCCTCATCGTTATGTACGACGCGCGTGGCGTGCGTCAAGCCGCAGGCTCTCATGCCGTCTATCTTAACTATATTAAAGACGAACTCACTACGCTTTTTGGGCGTGGCTTTACCGTGGAGGGCTTCAAAACGAACCTCGGGCACACCTCCCTTCAAGTGGCCGCTGGTGCTCTGCTTGGTTTAATTATCGGCTTGATTTATGGTTTTACTTTTTTTCATTAATTTTTCTTATATTTATTATCTACGGGAGGTAGTGTCATGTTAGTAGATTTTTTAAGAGGTTTTGATTTCAGTCAACTACGTGATGCTAATTTTAAAGAAGACTCGGTAAGAGAAGAAATTATTATGCCTATTCTTCATGCTTTGGGATGGGGCATAGAGAAAGAAAAACGAATTGTACGAAGTAAAAAATTGCAAAATCCATTGATGCAAGTACGCTCAATTAGGCGTGAGGTACATGTTTTTCCAGATTATCTCTTGGAGGAGCAGGGGCAAACTATTTTTGTTTTAGACGCTAAAGCTCCCAATCAGGATGTTGAGCAAGGGAAAAATGTCGAGCAAGTTTATTACTATGCCATGCATCCAGAAATAAAAAGTAGATATTTTGGCTTGTGTAATGGTTTTTTATTTACTATGTTTGAATTTAGTAAAGAGACCCCTATTGTCAGGCTTGATCTTACGAATCCAAGACAAGTGGACATAGATAATTTGATTCTAATCATAAATGGGCAATTAACCCCAAATTTAAAATTAGCTTCGGTATCCCACCCCTCTAATTTCGATTATGCCACATGTAAAATTCCTCAACCATTGGGTAAAATTCAGAAGCAAGCGACAAGGCGCCATTATGGAGTACATGGCTACTTTACGCGTCAAAGTTGGGATGTCCTGCAAAGCCATATTAATGCCTTTACTAATCCAGGCGATACGGTTTTGGATCCCTTTGGCGGGGGTGGAGTTACCGCCATCGAGGCTTTTGTTTTAGGGCGAAAGGCGATTCATGTTGACTTAAATCCTATATCGAGTTTTTGGGTAGAAAGTTTGCTAATGTCCGTAGAAAGCAAGGAGTTAGAAAAAGCTAAAATTGATATTTTAGCACAATTTGATAAACAAAGACCCAAAAATGCCTCTGAGGTTAAAAAGTTACTAGAGAAGTTACCATTGCCTAAAAATGAACCCATTAATAGTACTGGTAGTGATTTTCATAACCTCTATGAATTGTTTACTGATATACAGTTAGCAGAATTAGCATTGCTAAAGAGCATCATCTTACAACAAAAAAAAGAGGGGATAAGAAGAAGTTGTTTGTTGGCATTTAGCTCATCCTTAACGAAACATAATTTAACCTATCATCCTTCTAAGAGTAGAACACCAAATGCCGGAGACTCAGCAGTATTTCGTTATTCTCGTTATAGAAAGGCAAAAAATCCCGTTTCCTTAGATCTATCTAAAACCTATGGGCATAAGCTATCACGACTAATTAAAGCCAAAGAAGAGATTTATATGGAACGAAATCAGCGATATGCCTACTCTATTTTACGTGGTGATGCAACTAAGTTGGAGGGTATCCCTGATGAATCTGTAGATTTTATCTATACAGATCCGCCTTATGGCGCTAAAATAGCATATTTAGATCTCTCTACCATGTTTAATGCTTGGTTAGACCTAGAGGTTACACAGCAAGATAAAGAGAATGAGGTTATTGAAAAAGGTTCTTTAGATAAGAGTTTTGAAGAGTATAAAAATTTATTAACTCGATCTGTTGAAGCCATGTTTAGAGTGTTAAAGTGGGATAGATGGGTTGCTTTCGTCTTTCAGCATGAGAAACCTAAGTATTGGAGCACAATAGTTGATACCTTCAAGAGTGTTGGTTTTGAATACGTGGCTTCACGTAAAGAGTCCGTCTCTCAGACTAGTTTTAAAAAAAGACAAGGTCATATGGTGCTTTCGGGTCAACTTATTCTATACTTTAGAAAGGTTAAATCTCCGCTCTCACTATTAAAGGCGAATATCGGCGCTTCGCTAAGCGATCTGGTCTTTAATCATATTGAGTCAATGATTGCTCAAAACAAAGGGGCGACTATTGAGGGAATTAATGATTTTATTGTTCAAGATGGTTTAGAAAATGGGTATTTAGATTTATTGGAGAAGGAATTTCCTGATTTAGATGCAGTTTTGCATAAACATTATGAGTACGATGCTACCAGTAAAAAATTTACTTTAAAAGCTAAAACAAAATTTAAAACACATATTCCTTTAACAAAAAGAATTGAATATTATCTGAGTTCATATCTTATTCGAGAAAATAGGCAAGAAAACTATCCTTCCTTTGATCAAATTGTATTGGATATTATGCCGTTACTTCAAAATGGTACTATTCCAGATGAACAAGATATTTTGTTAACTCTCAATAAAATTGCAACAAAGGGTGAGAGAGGTTATCATTTCTCTCAAAATAGATTGTTACCACTTTAGTATTATTTTATTTGTACTTCTCTAAAAAGTACTTGACAAAAATCAACCAATCTGCTATCATATTAACAGATGAATAAATGTCTCCTTCGTCTATCGGTTAGGACATCAGGTTTTCATCCTGAGAAGAGGGGTTCGATTCCCCTAGGAGATGTATTTTTAACCTCACAGCTGTGAGGTTTTTTTATAGGAGAATCATATGCGCATCACCTACAATGCACCTGTTACCCTAACTTTTGCTTTTTTCGCCATGCTTATTCTCTTTATCGATGCGCAACTCGCCCCAAACCTCATCCATAATGTCTTTACTGCCGAAGGTAAAATGACTTTTGATCCTAAAAATTATTCGGCTTACTTGCGTTTAGTTACCTACATTTTTGGTCATGTCGATATTAATCATCTCACCAGTAATATGATGTTTATTCTTCTTTTAGGCCCAAGTTTGGAGGAGCGTTATAGCTCGGGAAGCATCGCGATTATGATTTTTATGACAGCCTTATTGAATGGATTAATCAATGCGTTTTTCTTCTCTACCATGCTCTTGGGTGCCAGTGGAATTGTCTTTATGATGATTGTTTTGACCTCTTTTGCCAATGTTAAGCGTGGGGAAATTCCTTTAAGTTTCTTTCTTGTTGCCGCTATGTACGTCTGGATGGAGGTGGTGCGCGCCAAAAGCGAGGGCGACATCTCTTATTTTGCGCACCTTTTAGGCGGAATTTGTGGAGCAATTTTTGGTCTCTTTGAGAATAGTGTTAGCCGAAAAAGTGCCTCTTAATTATTAAAATCTTTGGGGAATAATCAACTTTTCCACGGTATCTAGGGCGTAGTTGTCGGTCATCCCTGCGATAAAATCTAACGAGGCAAAAATGGAGAGCTCCTCTTTGGTGCTATACAAATGTTGCATACTCTCTAAGTATTTACCAAAGTGATTGTCTAATGGGGTATAGCTTGCTTTATACGAAGAAAAATCTAGCCCCCACTTATCGGTTATCTCCATAAGATGGCGATATAAAATCCGTAACACATCACGTAATTGCGTATTAAAGCGAGTAAGTTGTGAGCTAAAGTAAATTTTTTCATAATTAAATTTTCTTAAAACGGTGAATGCCTCAAAAATATCATCGGAAAAGCCAATCTTTCCACTCTTTTCACTGGTTTTAATCATGTCGGAGGTGAGGGTGTTAATAATTGTGGCATTGCTGTTGCCTAGCATTTTTTGCACTAAAGGGGGCAGATCGCTAACTTTTACGATGCCTAGGGTTATAGCATCTTCAAAATCTCTACCCAGATAAGCGATTTTATCGGACATCCGCATCACACAACCCTCCCACGTACTGGGATAGAAGGTGCGATCGGTGATGGTTTCTAGTGGTTTGATACGAAAATCTGGTTCAATTGCCTGTTCGAATTTCTCTCCACAGTGGGTAATAATACCATCGCGCACCGCATAGGTAAGATTGAGTCCTTTTCCATCGGATACCAATTTATCGACGACACGTAAGCCATAAATTTCATGCTTAAAACTTAACGAGGCGTTCTGTTCCTTAATGACATCACTTAAAATTTCTTCACCCACATGCCCAAAGGGGGCGTGTCCTAAATCGTGTCCTAAGCCGATAGCCCAAGCGAGATCTGCATCTAATCCTAACGATCGACAGATGACGTTAGAGATGGTGGAGACGTGCATCACATGCTCCATGCGGGTGCAGATATGATCGTTTTTGGGGGCAAAAAAGACTTGTGTTTTGTGTTTTAGTCGACGAAAAGGAGAGCTATGGATAATAGCTGTTGCATCTCGGAAGTAAGTGGTGCGAAAATCTTGACGTTCGCGTTCGGTGGCGCGTTTTTTCAGCTCTTCGTCAGTTAAGGGAGTGGTAAAAAAGAGATCTCGTTCCATGGTTGCCTCCTAGTTAAATTAATGTAAGGATTTCTATTCCATTTTCTGTAATCGCAATCGTGTGTTCAAAGTGTGCCGAGAGTGCGCCGTCTTTGGTGTAGACACTCCACTTGTCTTTACGATCGACGTAAACATCGGGGCTACCAAGATTTATCATTGGTTCGATGGCAAATACCATTCCCTCTTTAAAGCGAGGATTTGCACCAAAGGATGGGTAGTCGTGCGAAATTTGCGGATCTTCGTGTACAGCTAAGCCAACCCCATGCCCGCAAAAGTCGTGCACAATTCCGTAGCCTTTTGGTTTTAAAAATGCAGAAATTGCCTTGCCAATATCTTGGATGCGACCATTTTCTGAGTCGACAGCCTCGATGCCTAACATCAAGGAGGCTTTGGTGTCTTCCAAGAGCTTTTGAGCAGAATTTGAGATTGTACCAATGGCGAAGGTGATAGCCATATCGCTAAAAAAGCCATTGAGCTCCAATCCAAAATCGATGCCAACAATATCACCTTCCTTAAACGGTTGGGCATTCGGAACACCGTGAATCACACAGTGGTTCACGGAAATACAGGTTGCCGTGGGGAATCCCCCATAGGTGCTAAAGGACGGCTTGGCGTTATGCTTTTTTGCATACTCTTCTGCCCATTGATTAATCTCTAAGCCAGAAACTCCAGCACGCATGAGAGGTGTGAGTTCTCGAAAGCCACCTGCTAATAACTGACAACTGGATTTGATGCCGGCGATCTCTTTTTTGGTTTTTAACTTAATCATCTGCGTTATCTCTCTTTGGCGATAGTTTGAAGTAATTCTAAGGCATGCTTATGGTTAGGATCATTACGAAGTGCCTCTTGAATGGCGCTTTGTGCCATGGGTAGGTTGCCATTAGAGAGGTAGGCAAGTGCAAGTTGCGCCTGTATCTGGGCAAAATAATGTTGATTAAAATCATCGGGATCCAGTGCGCGATAGAGAGCGGTGGCGTTAATAAGATGGTTAATTGCATCTGTATAATTATGTAGATGGATAAGGATTACTGCATGGTTATATAGATTGATCCAATTAGCATCTTCCTCTTTTAGGAGCGCTGATGCGTCTGAAAAATTACGTTCTAAGGCAAAAATGAGCGCTTCGTAACTTTTTTTCCAGCTTTCGTCTACTCCACGATAACGTTGTAGTACCAGTCGGGCATCATCAAAATTACGTTGTCCGAGGAAGAACCAAATCATGTAGCGGGTGAGGTAGGCATCGCTAGGATTGTAATTGAAGAGATTCCAAAGTTTAGCGCTGATCACCTCTAAATGCTCTATGGGATTAAAGTGATTCAACCAAAAGAGATAGCTATAGGAGTTGTTGGGATAAGTTTGGTTAAACGCACGAATCTGCTGTTGCGCTTCCACTTGGTTTTGCATATATTGTAGGCGCGCAATTACCAGTAGCGTATGCGTGGGAAAGCGATTGAATCCCTCATTGAGCATGCTAAAAGTATCGGCTTGAGAGGTGTTTAGCAGTTTTTGTGAGAGCAATGCGACATTGAGCCAAGGAATAGGGCTAAACTGAGGATCCATCGCCAGTGCAGTACGATAAAGATCGAGAGCGATGAGCTGATTACCGCGTAAGAGTTCGAGATCGGCAAGAAGGAGAACAGCTTGGATAGAGTCTAATTGATTAGCTCCTTGCTCATGGAGAAGGTTGAATGCGATGTCGTAGAAGCCTAGTTCGTAGGCGATAATGGCACGGCGGGTAGTAGATATCTCATTGCTATAGATAAAATTGTTAAGGAGGTCTTGTGCTTTCTTTGTGTCATGATTCATGAGGTAGAGTAAAGATGTGTTGAAGTAGAGAATAGGTGAGTTGAGCAGTTGTGCCATTTCTAAGTAGAAGGCAGGCTCGGTATTATTGGTGAGTTGTTCTTGGGCAGCAAGAAGCGGATTCCCTTCGTTTCTAAAGAGTTCGCTAAGAATGGCTCTGGCACGAATATCTTTAAAACGAAGATCATGGAGGTGATTTTTTGCGATTTGACTGGCTGGTTTTCTCTTGTTATTCTCGCTAAGGGCGAGGACTTGGAAAGCTTTGAAATCTTCTCGATTATTAAATGCGCGTACGGCGCTGGCGCTCTCTTTTTCGAGGTAGGTGAAGTCGTTGGTTTTATCGGCGATTTCAAAGGCTCTGGCGAGAATTCTCAAACGATTACGGGCATCTAATCGCGAGCGACTGATGCTTTTAAGGTAGCGGTGAGCTTGGTCATAATCCTCATTTTGGATGGCGATATCTGCTTTGCGCAGGAGGGCATCGATGTCGTTATTGCCCATGATACGGAAGAAGAATGACCAGACGCCGTAGAGAACGATCAAAACCAAAAAGAAATAACCCAATTTTATGAATGCATCGCGCATGCCTAGATACCCTCGTTTGTCAAAGATTTATTATCTTGCATTTTATTTATCGGCCGTTTCCTCTGGATTCTAAACGAATAAAGAAGAGACTCGAGGTGAGCCTCCTCTTTTTATGGGGATGGTTTAGGGATTTTTGGAACCTTGCTCCCAGCCTAACCATTGGGCTTGGTTGATGTTGATGGTGGCTTGGGATCGCATATTTTGGATGAGTGCTGTAGCATCATCTTGGAAGAATTGCATTTGAAGCTGTTGGAAGACGAGGTCGCGTACGGACATGTTTGGGTTGTAGGGGTTGGCGTCATTGAGGGTGAGGAGTTTGCCTTCTTCGCGGTCGGTAACACGGATGATGTGGTAGCCTCGAGGGGAGGTGATGACTTGAGAGACTTGACCGGGGCGTAAGGAGAGGGCGGCATTCATAAAAGCATCGCCAAAGATGGTGCGTGCTTCGGATTCATCGGGGATAGCGCCGAGGTAGCCAAGTTGGTTGGCACTACCAGCATCTTCACTGTATTGACGCACACCTTGCTCAAAGGTGATAGCACCTGAGTTGATGCGTTGAGAGGCCTCTTGGGCGACTTGCAATTTACGCTGACGTTCCTCGGCAGGGAGCGGGTTTCCCTCGTTATTGATGGTAGCGATAAAGATGTGCGATACGCCAACGCGGGTGGGTAAGATGAAGTTGTCTCGGTTATCAACATAAGCCTTTTCGATTTCAGCATTGGTGGGCGTGCGAGGCTTAATCTGGCTTACAATGTAGTTCTGTTTGATGATCTCTTTACGTAAAGATTCAATCATCTCTTCCCAGCTCTGATGGCGTCGCATTTCACTGCTGTTATACTGATCTTTGATGGCCTGAAGTGACCAACCAGGGGGCACTTGCCCCATCTCTTTTAGCTTTTGGATCACATCGCCTTCGGTTGCACGAATATTGGCGCTAGTGGCTGCTTGCATGACAATAATATCATCAATCATGGCATCAAGAAGCGCCTTGCGCTCGGTGCCATTGAGGATTTGTCCAGATCTAATTTGAATAAGATTTAAAATCTTTCTAAATTCACTCTCGGGGATAGTCTCTGGTTTGAGGTAGTTGACCGTAACTAAGGTTTGTGAGAGAGCTTGCGCGAAAATTTGCGCAGTAGGTAGTAGAAGGAGAAGTGTCAATAGAGTCAATGCTTTGCTAAATTTATTCATACGTTGTTCCTGTTTATTCCTTAATGTGGCAGGTTTTCATCATAAAAACCTGCTTATTTATGGTTACTCTTGTTCGCTAGAGGCCTCGTTTGTTGTTGCTTCCGTAGTGGGAGTGGGAGGCGTGACCTGCCCAAAGGGAGAAGAAGCTCCTGTGAGGTTATCTCCAAAGCCGATGCCACTACTGTTGGCGTTAAGATCGAAGTTGAAGTTGAGCGCATCGGGCTCTTGCGAATCTGCTTGATTGATGCTCTCTAAATAGGTTCCCTCATCGGGAGCGATATTGAGATTAGCCAAGGGATCGCGAGGCTTCATGGCAAACGCGTAGCCTAGTGCCGTTACAAAAAAGAAGATCGCCACCGCGGTGGTCATGTGTTGCAAAAGGTTGCCTGAACGGGAGCGAAAAGGTGAACTTCCACTGCTAAACAATCCGCCAATGCCATCGCCTTGATCGTCTTGAAAGATAACCAAGAGCGTCATGAGGATTGCGCTGATAATGAAGAGAACCAATAAAACGTTGCTAATAATAGCCATAAATGCTTCCTACCTCTTTACTTGTTGTAATTGATCAGTGCGCCAAAGGAGTCGGCTTTGAGGCTGGCTCCGCCTACCAATGCACCGTCGATGTTGGGTTTTGCCATCAACTCTTTCACGTTCTCTGGGTTGACGCTTCCACCATATTGAATAGTTACCGCATCGGCGACACTCTGGCTGTAGAGCGTGGCAAGGACCCTGCGAATATGGGCATGCACCTCTTCGGCTTGCTCACCCGATGCGACTTTACCCGTACCAATGGCCCAAACTGGTTCGTAAGCAATGATGACTTTAGGCATATCCGTTGCGCTGATATTGTGAAGTCCTTCTTTCACTTGTTGCTCGATAATGGCTAAGAATTTACCACCTTCACGCTCTTCTAGGGTCTCGCCTACACAGTAGATAGGGATGAGTTGATGTTGTAGCGCCAGAGCGATCTTTTTGTTGACAATCTCATTGGTCTCACCAAAGTATTGACGGCGCTCACTATGACCCAAAATGACCGCTTCTACCCCGATATCCTTGAGCATGAGTACGCTCGTCTCCCCAGTAACCGCACCCGATTCGATAGCACACATGTTTTGCGCCGCTACCTTAATCTTCGATCCCTTCACTTGCGCAGTAACGCTAGGCAGACTCACAAAATTAGGGGCAATAATCACCTCAACATCACTCTCTTTGGCAAGAGGCAATAGCGCCTCAACCAACACCTTAGCCTCACTAGGGCTCTTATTCATCTTCCAATTACCGGCGATAACACTCTTTCTCATCTTCACTTCCTCCAACAATTTTCTCTAGGGATGGTTGATTAAGATACAATCATCCATCTTAAGTATAACGAATTTTCTCTTTTAACGCAAGTAGACATGGTTTACTCCGCGTGGGTGTGCAGGTTGGCAAGGAGCTCATCAAAAAGGGTGAGCATCTCTTGGTAGCTGGTGGCAAGCACAAGGGCTTTACGATAGTGGGTAAAGAGCGCGTTGCCACGCATGTATTGGGCAAGGTGCTTTTTGATCTCGTTGGTGGTGTAGCGCTCGCCTCGATAGTGGTACATAAGCGTGAGGTGTTGATGAGCAACTTGCACGCGTTGACGATCGCTCTCAACGTGATACGATCCTGTGGTCATGAGCTCTTTGGTCTGGTTAAAGATGAAGGGATTTCCGATGCTCCCGCGAGCGATCATGGCGGCGTCCACGCCGGTCTCTTCAAACATCTGCTTGATAGCTTCTGGCGACATGAGATCGCCTGAGGCACAGACGGTTGCATCAGGGAAGGTCTCTTTTAGGGTTTTGAGAAGCGACCAATCGGCATTGCCACCGTAGGCTTGCGATCGGGTACGCGGATGCATACTTATCATGTCCGCCCCAGCATTGAGGGCGATTTCAGCCACATCCAGATAATTACGACTCTCTTGCGTCCAGCCACTACGAAATTTTACGGTCATCGGGATCTCTTTGGGCACTAGTGCTCTAATGGTGGTGAGAATTGCCTTGAGTTCGTCGGTGTTCTGCATCAACGCAGATCCAGCACCGCTCTTGTTCACTTTGGGAACGGGACAGCCTACATTAAAATCGACAATTGCAGGCTTCATTGCCAAGACACGAGGCATACTGTTAGCCACGGCTTCGGCATTACCGGCAAAGAGTTGCAAGGCTAAATGCTTCTCATTTGGGTAGGGTTGCATGATGAGATCGGTCTTTTCGCTGTCGATATTCCGCCACAGCGCCTCACAGCTAGACATCTCGGCATAGGCCATGCTCGCGCCATGCTCCATGGAGATTTGACGAAAGGCTTGATCGGTGTAGCCAGCCATGGGTGCTAAAATGAGATTCCCGTCGAGGGTAATATTGCCAATCTTGAGGGGTTTGTATTGATGCATATAATTGTACTATCCTTATCTTTATCCTTAAATTTGAAAAAGTTTTTTTGCATTATCAAAAAGTGTTCGAGCGACATCTTCTAATGGTTCATCGCGCAAGTGAGCCAGAAATTCTACGGTGCTATGGATGAAGGCGGGTTTCGTACGCTGATCATGATAGGCACTAGGCTTCATAAAGGGCGACTCGCTCTCCACTAAGATGCGTTCTATAGGTAATTGTACTGCAGCTTTATGAAGATTGTATGAAGTTTTCCAAGTTAAATTCCCCGCAAACGAGATATAGAGGTGTTCAAATTGCTCAATCGCCTTGAGGGCAAAGGGCGCATCCTCACAAAAGCAGTGGAGTACCGCACCTCGGCTGGGCATGTAGGAGCTTAGTACGTCTAAGATTTCGTCGCCGGCTTCTCGGTTGTGAATGATCACGGGCTTGTTGCTCTTTTGGGCGAGCTGGAGGTGTTTGATAAAGAGTTCGATCTGCTGGCTTCGGCTGCCACTCTTTTTGACATAGTCCAAGCCGGTCTCCCCCACGGCGACAACTTTGGGACGCTCAAGGATAGCTTCCAGTTGATCCATCCACTCTTTTGGTTTGTGCTCTACCTCGGTGGGCGAGATACCTGCAGCAAAATAGAGGTTTGGGCTCATTGCCAGTTGTTGGTAGATCTCTTCAAAATCGATGAGGTTGTTAGAGATCGCGATGATCGCCTCCACGCCCGCCTTCTTGGCGCTCTTGAGGGTGATTAACCGCTCAATCGGGTCGTTACTGATGAGCCCAATGTGGGCGTGGGTATCAAAAAATTGCATAGGTACCTTCCTTTTTTTTCACAGGGTTTGATGTTTCCCAACTATGATAATGACACAAGAGGCGCTGCTATCTCTATTCTTAGTGCGCGAGGAGTGATTGTAGGTTACATGGACTGTACCTTTATAATGGCATAACATGCCCCTGATTGTCCATCCCTGTAGCCGGCTTGTTTGACTTTTTTAATGCGTTTATCGGCCTCTAAGTAGTCATAGACCCGCTGTTTGAGCACGCCCCCTTCCACCTTAGAGCGATTGCCTTTTCCATGAATGATCCGTACGGCAATGATGCCATCTTGCCTTGCGCGCTGGATAAAACGATTCATCGCCTCTTGCGCCTCTAACCAGGTCATGCCGTGGAGGTCGAGTTCACGCTCGGCTTTCACGTTATTCACCTTCTGGTGTCGCGATGGCTCG
Source organism: Entomospira culicis (assembly GCF_028748145.1). NCBI lineage: Bacteria > Pseudomonadati > Spirochaetota > Spirochaetia > Spirochaetales > Spirochaetaceae > Entomospira > Entomospira culicis. The sequence continues at coordinate 357,301 of NZ_CP118181.1, forward strand.
AAATACTCTTCCGCCTTCTTCTCTTTAGGGGGATAGATCTCTAGCCAGTCAGCCATACTCTTCGGCGTAAGGTGTTTGGTTTCACGTTTGGTACTTTTGGACGGCTCATTTTTTCTTTCTGCCTTGGTTTGATCGGGATTTTTTACAGTTGGGGTATAGCGTCGTTGTTCTTGATAGGGCGGATAGGCACGAAGTGCCTCCTCCATGATATGTTTACGTTGATGATTCTCTTTCATATTTTATTCCTTGATCACTAAAATATAACGCTCTTGCACCCAGCCCTCTTTCCCCGCTCGATCGCTTAGTTGTACATAGTTACGCCCTCTGCCCTCTAGGTAAAAGACCTCGCCTTCTTGAATCGTCTCGCCGAAATTGGCCTGCTCATCAGGGATGCGTAGCGCTTGAAAATCTTCCTTAGCCACGGCAATGCTGGGCTGTGGCGCATGCAGTGCGATAAGCGATCCCCATAAGAGAATGCTAAAAAAGATAACTGCAGAGAGTGTTTCGCGCCATCGCAGATGTTTATGATGAAAGAGCCATGCATAAATGATCAGAGCCAGCCATGCTAGCCAATAGCTTAGCACAAAGAGTCGATGTTGATAACTTCGATTCTTGGCAAATTGCTCCAATCCCTCCAGTTGCAGAGCTTCTCTAAAGAGCGGGGAGAGGGGTGCTAGCTGACTAGCCTTGATAAAAAAGTAGCGTTTCTCCGCTAGATGCCCCAAATGATGGTGGGCTACAGCGGTATTAAAGGCAATAATGCCTTGCGTGTGGCGATAGCGAGGATCTTGTGCAAGCGTCTCTAAATGATCGAGGGCTTGCTCCCATTGACCTAAAGCCATCGTATGTTCCGCTTGATCGAGTGCCGGATTTGCTGGCGATGGCCAGAACGCATAGAGAAAAAAGAGCCAAGGCAGATGCCAAGAGAAGAAGCGTAGGCTGGTGCGCTTTTTCGGGCGATAGCGAATCATTAAGAAGGCAACCCCGATGTACCATACGCCCATCGCAATAAGATAGGGCATGAGACGTAAATCGCCATTAAATCCCAAGGGTTCTTGTAAAGAGTGATAGGTACGATAGGTGGTGGGATTAATCGGGGTTTTAGTGCGAATAAACGAGATTGTCTGGGGTTCGCTCTGGTGATAACGCTGGGTTTGCGGGTTGAACCAACTAAAGCTATCTAAGAAAATTCGGCTATCTTGATAATTGTCAATCAGAAAAAAATAGCCATCCTCTTTGCTTCCGCTATAGCCGTGGGCACTTGGCTTGATAAGATTCGCGCTCTCTTTGTGAAGCAACTGCATCCCCTCGACCTGAATGGGTGGGACATCGATGAGATGGATCGCCCCTTCGCCTGCAAGTTGCACCCGTACGTAAACGATATTTTCGTTGTTAGGTGGATCGTATAAAAGATTTAACGTAAAGTTACCAATGGCAGTCGCATTGAAGTTATCGAGAAGAGAAGCTTGTGGCAAGGGTTTCACCGTAATGCGTTGCTCTGGGCTGACAAACGGAATATTAGCAATCGTCAAGGCAACAGGGTCGATGACGTGTGTTCCCGTACTACTGGAGAAGAATGTCCATTGTCCAAGGCGCAGGCTGGGTTTGTTTTGATAGTAAATTTTTTGTATATAAGGAGAACTTCGCTCAATAATCAGACCTCTGGCGCTCACTTTAGGTGAGTGAAGAATCCGCCAATCGTGAAAGGCATTTAGCAAAATGAGTTCGGCTTGGAAACTCTCCCCTTGATAGATCTCTTTGGGTACGCCTAGCCAACGCAAGTGCGGAGTATCCTCTTTTTGTGCGTTGATGCTCTGCACTTCGAGGTAAAAAGGGGCAATACGACTATACGCTTCGGTGGTGCGTAACGAGAAGCTATCGATAGCGATGGCGCCGGTTCGCTTAGCACGTAAAAGATAGCGATACTCCATGATGCTACCTTGCGCGGTGTAGCTGATACGTGGGGTTGGGCCTTCGAGAACCTCTAAATCGATGCCGGGGAAGTCGAGCGGGGGGGTGAGTTGATTACGCGTGGTGTATTTAATCGGAAAGACTAAGATCAATTCAAAGGGAAATTCTTGATAAAAGACATTCTGCTCGGTACGATAATACCCTTGGACAAAATCCTCCTCCAGCTCAGGCATTTCTTGAGCTGTTAGCTGACTGGTTATCGCAAACCAGAGTGCAAGGAGGATTAAATGTCGTCGGGATCGATCCATGTGTCGTCCTGTGTTTCGATGTTGAGAAAGATCGTGCTTCGACGCTTGAGATAGTCAAGTTGTCGTTGATTTTGTTGCGAGAGTGGCGGAGCTTCATTTGCGTTCTCATCGCGATTCTCTTTACGATGCTGTGCATTTTGGGCAATTTCCATATTGATTTTTGCCGCTCTATCTTGGCTATTGAGCAAAAGCGCTTTGCGAAATTGTGCGATCGCCTGCTTGTACTCGCCAAGTTGATACAAGACCACTCCTCGATTATAATGCGCCTTTGCACGTAAGAGATCAGGTGCAGTCGCATCAACGAGTTCCCACTTACTTTGGGCAGCTTCCACTTCGCCTTGCGCATGGTAGAGCACCCCAAGATTATATTGAATCACATCGATTTCATACTCCTGTTGTAGCGCGCTAAAGTAGTTGGTGGTAGCTTGCGTATAGCGCCCTTGTTCATAGCGATAGTTACCCACCATCACTTGCCACATGGCCTGCGATTGGCTACAACCCGTGAGGAGAAGACCAAAGAGAAGAGCCAAAATCTTGCGCCCAGACCTCTTTAGATAGATGGATGTTGGCATAAGGCTTGCTAGCTTGATTGATATTGGTGTGCGATAAGGTAACGTTATTGATATTCGCGTACGCCAAAAAGGGATTTCCATGACCAACTCCTAATGATAAGATGTAATGTTAAGGAAAATATCGCAATAAAAGTGAACAGAGGAAAGAGCGATCGCGGTTGTTGCACCAGCCGAACGCTTTTAAATTCGTTTTGCTTAACGATTTTTTTAAGCTGATCAACGGTTTGCACATCGCCTGCCCAGAAGTAGGCGCCGTTGCTATTGGTGGCGATATTGCGTAATAAGGCAGGGTTAAGACTACTACGCAAGGGCTCTCCCTCTTGACTCATGCGCGGTTTACCTTGATCGTCCAAGACTTGCGCTCCATTAGGATCGCCAATGCCGATCGCATACACTTTGACATTATCATGAAAGAGGATACGTAACTCCTCACGGGTGTTGCCTTGGGTCGTCTCCCCATCGGAGAAGAGAATAATAATGCGTTCGGCTTGGCTATCCTTAGAGAAGAGTTCGCGCGAATGGCGCAATGCTTGGGCGATATTTGTCCCCGCATGGGTCAACCAACTTGTCTCTATTGCCTCTAAAACCTCGGCCACCAGCTCACGATCGGTGGTTAACGGTAGGGCAGTAAAGGCATCTCCTTTGAAGACAACCACGCCTACGTACGGATCTTTGATGCTAAAGAGAAGCTCTTGCGCGAGGGTCTTCGCCACGTTAAGTCGTTGCCCCGGAGCATCCTCGGCGAGCATACTGCGTGAAACATCCATGGCAAAGACAATCTCTACCCCGCTATGTGCTTCGCGTACCAAAGAGCTACCCCAATAGCTGTCGGTCATTGCCAGCACGATGGCACTGGTCGCCAAACCTAGCGTGATATCCTTACCAAAATGGCGTAGGGTAAAAGGTAGACGTTGCTTAGCATTGGCGCCCAATTGGGTGTAAATCTTCCAGCTCTGCCGATAGCGCAAGAGCGAGAGTATTGTTAAGGGAATGAGTAAGAGAAGCCACCATAAGGCTTGTGGATTTAACATCAAAAGACCTCCCGCAAGAGCAGATAGCGGATGATGATGAATCCCCACAAAGCCATAAATGCAATAAAGATAAGGTCAAACTGAGTCGAGTAGGCAGTAACGCTAATGCGGTGGATGCCCTCTTGTTCGCGCTGTTGTTCTACTACGGTAAACATCGAATCAAAGGCGCTGGCACTTTCGCTCTTAAAGAAATAACCACCTGTTTGTACGGCAATGGCGCGCATCAACTCCTCGTCGTAGGCATCACTGACGACTCCTTGTAAAAGTTGCTCATTTTTTTTATCCCACACTGAAATGGGTAAGCGCTCTTGCGAGCCCACGCCCACGGTAAAGGCTTGGATATTCAACGACTGTAACAAGGCAATGGCATCGTCGGTGTTGATATCCTCGACATTATTCGCGCCATCGGTGATGAGAATGATAGTTTTGTGCTCGGCTTTGGAGCGCTGAAGTTGCAACGCAGCCAACGAGAGCGCCATGCCGATATTGGTGCCATCCCCATGCTCCATCAACCAGACATCGTCAAGACGCTGGGCGAAGAAGGGATAATCCTTGGTCAGCGGGATGCGTACCGCCGCCTCTAGCCCAAAGGTGATAAGCCCAATCGGGGTATTCTCCCTCTGGGCGATAAAGCGTAGGATAGCCTCGCGTGCGATGTCAAAACGCGAGTCGTTCTGTCCAGAGTCTTGCGCAGCCATCGAGGGCGAGACGTCCATCACGATCATAATAGCAGAACTTTCATGTAAAAGGATACGGTGTCTCTCGATGAAAGTGGGATTCGCCAAGGCAATAATCAAGAGAATAAAGGTGGCAAACAAGAAGATCTGGCTAACTCCCGCCAAGAAGAAGATACCGTACTGCCTCGCGATGGCTTGCTTATCTTTGTAGATTTTATAACTGATCACGACGCGTCCGCCTCGACTAGGCCAAAGATAATAGAGATAGCCTAACGGAATCAACAGAAGCAAGAGGAGCAAATAACTGGGTTTATCAAAGAGCATCACCGTTTTGCCTCTTTTGTCGAAATTTCTAGCTCTTTAGCCAAACTTAGCATAAATGTGGTGTCCGCTTCGCGCTCTCCGACCTCGGCATAATGCCCGCCAAAGCGAATGCTATCGCTACGTTGGATGATTTGCATCAATTTTTGGCTCGATTCCTGCGGAAAAATATCCATCAGCAACCGTCGCATCTCAAGGGGCGTGGCAGAGGGCAACGTGGGTAGAGAGAGCTGATGGGTAAGATAGTGGCGCATACTCTGATTTAATTGATGGTAGTATTGCGCGTCGGTGAGTTGGCTCTCGTTACGCATTAGCTGGGCGATACTCTTAATAAAAATACGATAAGGAATCATACTTCGTTTTTTATAGAAAAGAAGAATTTGCTTAATCACGTGCATAATGAGGAGGATAAGTGGAACACCCAAGAGGAGAATAGAGGTAATCGTGATAGCAAAGAATTTAGTTTTGGGTAACAACAGCGGTGGGTAGATATCGCGTGCTTGGTCGTATCCCTCGTTGACAAGCGATCGCGTAGTGATGGGGATCGGTTCGACCTGAACATCGCCAAAATAGAGATCGAGCGACTGCGTGCCGACGGCAAAGCTCTTAAAGTGAATGCTCACATAGACCTTAGTTTGATTACGGATAAGCTCAATGTTTTCGATGAGGAGCGTCTCTTGTTGTGGATAGAGTCCACTCTCCACTTGCTCATCGGGTAGGGTATGTAGCCAAAAGTGCAAGATGACATCGTCGCCTAGGTAGAAGTGCGCTGGGGTAAAGGTAACCTCTTGGGCAATAACTGTTCGGCTACGGTTGGATGGGCGTATCTCTTCTATCATGTGTTCCGTTTGGCTGAAGATAGCGTTGGGGAAAAAGATGATCAAAGCCAAGCCAAAGCATATCTTTTTATGAAAAAAGTATTTATTGCTCACGATGGCGCCTCCTAAAGAAGCGAAGGAGCGCGCGCACGATATCATCTTGGGTGTTGATAATGAGCGTGGAGATGCCACGCCGGCGACAATTATTGCGCCACTGATTACGCGATGTCTGCCAAAAGCCCTGATACTCTTGGCGAAAGCGTCTGCCACTAGGCATAAGCGCAAGGCTCTGATGCTCTTCTGGATCGAGAAGGGTCATATAGCCAGCTTTGGGGAGAATTTGATCGCTATTACTCTCAATGCGGATTGCCACCACATCGTGTCTGCGCGCGAGCATGGAGAGCTCTTTCCAGTAATGATCGCTTTTAAAATCACTGATCACCACACAGATTCCTCGACGTTTCATCACTTCGCTAGCCGTGCGCAGAGCCATGGCAATGTCTGATCCACGTCCTTTGGGTTTGAGTGAGAGGATCTGTTGGATTTGGCTAAAGATGGAATTTTGTCCACGATTAGGCGGAAAGTGAAGTTCAATGAGATCACTAAAGGCCAAAATCCCGACGCGATCGCCATTTTCGCTAGCAGCCAAACTCAGTAATGCTAAGACCTCTTGCGCTGTGGTGCTCTTGGTGTGGCTAAATTCCCCATACATACTTGCCGAAACGTCGATAATAATCGTGAGTACCAACTCGCGCTCTTCTTTGAAAATTTTACAGAAAGGTTGACCCATACGTCCGGTCACATTCCAGTCGATAAAGCGCGTATCGTCGCCAGCAATGTAGGGGCGCGCCTCGTAAAATTCAAGCCCACTCCCCTTAAAGAGGCTCGAATAGTCGCCTGCAAAGAAGCTATCCACCAGCTTTTGGCTCTTAATTTTGAGTTTTTTGAGTCGACTAGCGTGTTGTTTCATGCGTTTAAGGTACGGCCACCATGGAGAGAATCGACGTAATCACATCGTCGCTATCAAGTTCTTCGGCTTCAGCATCGTAGCTAAGTACTAATCGGTGGCGCAAGACGGGCAATGCACTCATCTTAACATCTTCAGGTAAGACAAAATCACGCCCCTCAAAGAGCGCGCGCGCCTTAGCAACGCGATAGAGCGCCAACGTGGCACGCGGACTTGCCCCATAGTCGAGCCAACGGGTAAAGGGCAACGACTCATCAGTACTGCGCGAGGCGACAATGATACTCACGATATACTTTTCAATCGACTCTTCGACCCGCACCGCATCGGTCGCCACTTTGAGCAGGGTGATATCATCGGCAGTGAGAATTTTGTGAATGGGAATATCTTTTTCGATGCCCATCTTTTGCAGAATAGCTAACTCTTCGTGGGCATTGGGGTAGTCAATTTTTGCTTTAATTAAAAAGCGATCAAGCTGTGCCTCGGGTAAGCGATAGGCGCCCTCTTGTTCGATTGGGTTCTGCGTTGCTAGAACAAGGAAGGGCGAGGGTAGGATATGCGTCTGTTCACCGATGGTAACCTGACGTTCCGCCATCGCCTCAAGTAGGGCGCTTTGCACTTTTGCCGGTGCGCGGTTAATCTCATCGGCCAAGACTAAATTGGCAAAGATCGCCCCCTTTTTTGTGGTAAAGATACCCGTTGCTTGATTGTAAACCATCGTACCCACGATATCGGCGGGCAGAAGGTCGGGGGTAAATTGAATACGCTTAAAGTCGAGGTCGGCAATTTGACAGAGCGTGCTTACTGCTAAGGTCTTCGCCAACCCCGGAGCGCCCTCGATGAGTACGTGCCCAGAGGTGACTAGCCCAGTGAGTAGTGCAAAGATCAGCTCCTCTTGGGCGACAAGCTTTTTATGCATTTCGGTTTTAATTTGATGGATCAATTGGCTTGCGCGTGCAGATAGCGAATCACTCACGTAAAAATTCCTCCTCATTGATAAATCCTTTTTCTACCATGTCAAAGTAGGAAAAGGCGTAGGTTACACTGTCGCGACCACGTAAATTGAAGGCGGTCATCTCCTCAATGGGTACGTTAAGATTGGCTTGGGCAGCGGCACTTTGGCTCACCATAATGCCACCAACGGGCGCTTCATGTTCGAGTCGACTGGCGGTGTTGACAGTATCGCCAATCAAGGTGTTGTCATAACGCTTGTTGCCTCCGACATTTCCACGAATAACCGAACCGGTGTGTACCGAGATGCGGAACATGACAGGAACTTCGTTATTTGCTTCGCGCTGACGCGAGGCTTCGACGAGTTCTAACTGCATATTACGGATAGCTTTGATGGCATCCTTTGAGTTCGTGAAGACAGCAAAGAAGGCATCACCAATAAATTTATCGATATCGCCATTGTGGGCGTAGACATTACGGGTAACGATTTCGTAGGCCACATTGAGGAAGGAGATCACTTCGCTAGGAGTCATGGTTTGCGAGATGGTAGTGAATCCTTTTACGTCGCCAAAGGCACAGGTGAGTTCAAGACTCTGCTCGTTGATTTGCATCGTTTGCTCTTCGGCACACTTGTTGGCAATCTCCCAGATGGTGCGGGGTACGTATTGCTTAATAATATCTAGGAGGATAAAATCGAGGAGGGCTTTCTCTTGAAGCTCGCTGGAGTGGAGGATTTTGAGTTGAAACAACGCCGATTGCGAGATAAGCGGACGCGCGCGTACTTGCAAGTGTCCAAGATCTACCTCTTGATAGGTGAGAACGGCGTCGGCACCCGCTTCGTAGAGGCGCTTAAAGTAGTGGCGATTGTACTCTTTGGTTACGAGGATGACGGGAATATGGCGATACATTTCCTCTTCTTTGAGCATTTGGAGATTTTCAGGTCCGCCTTCTAGGTGAGCATTGGCGATAATGAGGACGGGAAGATGTTCAAAGAAGATATTATAGGCCTCATCTATACTCTTGGCATAGGCGACGATGAATTCGTCAAATCCTTCGTGTTTGCCCAAGCTTAAGAGGTCTCTAATGTGCTTAGAGTAGTCATATTGATCGATGATTAAAATAATTCCATGCATGAATTTGATTTTACCTCAAAAAAGGAAATAAAGCAATAAAAAAGAAGGATTTTTTAGAAAAATCTAAGTAAGATCCTCTAAAAAATCCTCTGTTATGGTGAAGACGCGGAGTTTTAACGCGGAATATCGAAGATTTGACCGGGATAGATGAGGTCGGGGTTTTCTGGGTAGCGCAATTTGTGTTTGTTAGCCATGTAGATGCGTGGCCAAGCGAAGGGATCGCCGTAAATGCTGGGGCGTCCTGCAATTTTCCATAAGGAGTCGCCCTTAACGACCGTGTAGGTCTCCACAAGATTTGTAGTTTTACTCATGAGTTGATCGAGAAGGAGAAGGGCACTGTCGCTGTGTTCTTTACCCTCGGCGAATTTTTCTGCCTGTAAGTTAGCTCTGGCCGCATCAACTTCTTCAACAATTTGTGCAAAGAGTTCGGGATCTTGGTTGTTAAGTCCTCGCTGACGAGCCGTGTTCATACGTTGCTCGGCAAGAAGATAGGAGTTGACGCTCTCAAATTTTTCGAGTTCTTTCAAGCCTTCTTCGGCATAACGATAGGCAGCGTCATAGTCTCCTTTGGTGAGTGCTTCTTCGGATTGTTTGCGTAACTCCATGCTACGCTTAAAATAAGGGTTGTCTTCAATGGTAGATTGGGCAAAGAGTAGTGTGGGAATCAGCAAAAGAGGTAATAAAAATTTGGAGATTTTCTTAGGCATTTGTTTGCTCCTCCGATTGATTCTCTTGCTGACCACCGTAACGACGCTTGAGCTCTTCTTGTTTACGAATAAGCTCGGCATGTTTGGCTTCCGCTTCCTCTTTAGTGCGACCGTCGCTAGATGATGAGCTAGAATCCTCCTGAGTCTCTGGAGCACTTTTACATGCTACAGCGAGTAAGAACGCCATTAAAATTAGTGCAAATCGTACACCACGCTTCATTTTAATCCTCCCGTTAGATTTTTTTATATAAATTAAGTAAGCGGTTAAACATCACTCATGCTTAGGTTAAGGCGACCCATTTTGTCAATCTCAACCAGTTTCACTTTTACAACATCCCCCTCTTTCACAACATCGCTTACTTTTTCTACACGCTTTTTAGATAGCTTGGAAATATGGCATAGCCCCTCTTTACCGGGCAAAATTTCGATAAATGCCCCAAATTCCATAAGCCGTTTGACGGTGCCTTGGTAGACTACGCCAACTTCCGGATCGCTAACCAACCCCATAATGTACGAGCGCGCCTGCTGTCCCTGTTCTTTGGTCTTGGCGGCGATGGTAACCGTGCCGTCATCTTCGATATTGATTTTGGATTGACTGCTATCGGCAATGGCTTTAATGTTTTTACCACCAGGCCCAATGATTGCGCCAATTTTGTCGATCTCTACCTTAAAGCTCTCGATGCTCGGGGCAAATTCGCTCGGCGTACCAGGTTCGCTAATCGACTCGTTCATAATTTTGAGGATATGTTTGCGTCCCGCATGCGCTTGCGCTAGCGATTGACGCATGATCTCGATGGTGATACCGGGGCATTTGATGTCCATCTGAAACGCGGTGATGCCTTTATCGCTACCGGCAACTTTGAAGTCCATGTCGCCAAGGTGATCTTCTTCGCCAAGAATATCACTTAGAATGGCAAAACGATCACCCTCTTTGATCAACCCCATCGCAATACCAGCAACCGATGATTTAATCGGTACGCCCGCATGCAATAGCGCCATGCTTCCTGAACAGATGGTGGCTTGGCTTGAGGATCCATTCGACTCCAAAATTTCCGATACCACGCGAATCGTGTAGGGGAAGGCTTCCTTAGATGGGATGATCGGCTCTAGTGCGCGCTGGGCAAGGTGTCCATGACCAATCTCGCGTCGACCCGTACTCAGACGACCGGTCTCTCCCACGCTAAAGGGGGGAAAGTTGTAATGAAGCATAAAACGTGAGCGCGTATCGCCATCAATATTATCCATAATCTGCTCATCAAAGGTGCTTCCCAAGGTAGCAACGCCCAAGCTTTGCGTCTCGCCACGCGTAAAGAGTGCCGAACCGTGCGCGCGCTGAAGCAGACCAATATCACAGTAAATATCACGGATATCGGTGGTGCTACGTCCGTCGGTGCGCATGCCTTTCTCTAAGATGCTCTCACGCACCACATCACGCTCGATATTCTCGAGTAAAGAGCTAAGCTTGCCTAGCGATTCTTCGTCGTATTCGCTCGCAAATTTCTCCTTGGCGGCAGCTTTGGCGGCATCGATGGCTTCGTGTCTTGCTTGCTTACCTTTCACAAAGACAGCATGCGCCAATTGAGGCTTGGCAAACGCAATGATATCAGCCTCTTCTGGTAGCGCCGATTTTGCTGTAGGGAGAGGAAGTTTCGCTTTGCCTGCACGCTCGCCAAATTCGCGTAAGAACTGGAGCAACTTGGCAAGAAACTCCTCGGCATGTGCGATGGCAGCGAGCATAATCTCCTCACCGACCTCTTTGGCACCGCCCTCTACCATACAGATGCCTTCTGGATTGGATGCAACCACGATATCAAGGTCAGCCTTTTCAATCTCTTCGAAGGTAGGATTGATAATGAAGTTGCCATCAAGGGAGGCGACGCGGATGGCAGCGACCGGTCCATTAAAAGGAATGTCGGAAATTTGTACGGCGGCGAAGGCGGCAATCATACCGATGACGTCGGGGGTGTGGATTTGGTCGGCAGAGACGACGGTAGGAATCACTTGAATATCGCGTCCAAATTCCTTGTAGAATAGCGGACGCATCGGACGGTCAATCAGGCGGGAGACGAGAATCTCCTTATCTTTGGGTCTAGCCTCGCGCTTGAGAAACCCACCGGGAATCTTACCAGCGGCGTAATATTTTTCGTTATACTCTACACTTACGGGCACATAGTCGAGGGGTTCGCCTGCCTCGCTGGAGCAACAGATGGTGGCAAAAACGGCAACGCCGGCATACTTAGCAAAGACCGCTCCGTTGGCTTGTCTACCCATTTTTCCCGTCTCTAAGATGAGGTCATGCTGACCAATTTTGAAAACAGCTCTTTCCATTTACTTCATTCCTTTTACTTCTGACCTATCGCTTCCATAAGAAATTACCCGAGAGGTCTTGCCTTATACATAAGACATTGTTTGATTCTACAAATAAAATATCTCTTATATCTTCGGCACAAAAGTACCTAGAATATAAGAGATTTTTGCAAAAATGTAAAGACGTAGGTCTTTAATTTTAGTGTTTTTGGTGATAATGGTGCTTAATGATGCCAAGGGAGCTCTCAAGTTTGAGGGATGCGTCCTTGTCTAAGCGGCGGTAAGTGCTGATGAGCTGGCTACGGGTGCGCTTGAGTTTGATGATTTGGTGTTTAGCGGTGCCGTTCTTTACGCCCTTGAGCGCTTCGATGCGGGTGTGAATGCCAACAATTTGCACGGGGAGAGAGCCATCTAGGTGGTTCTTTTCAGCTTTGCCCTTGCCATGTTCTTGGGCGATTTTTTCTTTTACTTCGCGAGTCAATCTCATGATTTATCTTCCTCTTCTCTTGATCTTTTTCGGGTTCAACCGCAACAATTACTTACGTAGACCAAGCTCGGCGATGAGCTGGCGGTAGGCGTTTAGGTCGCGAGATTTTAAATAATTGAGCAACGAACGGCGTTGACCTACCAATTTAAGTAGACCACGGCGGCCAGTGTGATCCTTCTTGTGGATCTTAAAGTGCTCGGTAAGCTCGTTGATGCGGGTGGTAAGCAGGGCAACTTGCACGTGGGTGTTTCCTGTGTCTGCCCCACTCTTGCCGTACTTAGCAATGATTTCTGCTTTCTTCTCTTTCGATAAAGACATTTGTTCTCCTTCGCCAATCCTTAAAGGATTGCTCGTTTTGGCCTCTTTTGCCATGATTTATTTATGACACGCTCCGATTAGCCAGCTCCAACGCGAAGAGTTAAGCGGTTAATCAGGATCATGTGATATCTTTATAGGAACGCTTGTTCTAACTGAATGGCGCTCACTAATAGTCCCTCTTTTTTGACAATCTCGATACCCTCTACTGTCTGGTAGCGACCATCAGGTGGTAAGACTTGCTCGCTAGATTCCAGCCGATAGTGCCAAGCACCTTCTGCTTGGTAGCAATCAAGATGCCGAAGATCGATCGCATAGCCATAGCCAGAAGTCGCCTCAATGAGCGCGAAATTCCTCGATAGAACCGCCTCGCGTAAGGTACTAGAGCTATACTTATCCCCTTCTCCTGCTTCGTAGCGCAATGGGTGAATGCTCACGTTGATTGCCTTGGTTTTTGCCCAAGCTTTAATCTCGGTGTGTGTAACCTGCGCACCTTTACCTAGGCGAAAATCCTCCCCGATAATCAGTTGCTTCATCGCCACTTTTTGGTAGAGTTCCTCCAGAAAGTCAATACCGTTCATTTTACTGATTTCTGGAGAAAAGTCAAGGCTTAGCGCCCCATCTAGCCCTAAATTTGCAAAAATTTCTAAGCGTTGAGCTTCGCTGCGCACCATCCCTTGAAAGGTTGTTTGGCGCAGAGCTTGTGGGGCAAGCCGAAAGTACAACACCCAGCGCTCTAGCGAATCTATCTTCTCTTTCAATAAATCCTGATGCCCATAGTGAATTGCATCAAAACTCCCCAGCGCGAGGGAGAGAGGGGAGACATAATAATCATCGGTTTGCCAGTTGCGTTGGATCATGGGGCGTGTACCACAAATTGATAGCTCCAGCGCCCATCGCGGTGATGCACTTCGGCAAGAAGCGCGCCTGTATCATTGAGGAGAAAGAGCGGTTTATCTCGATCAGACTGTCCCATATCTAGCAGAAATTCCTCGCGAAATGGCTTGCCTTGACTGACGGATGAGAGATATTCGGGCTTTACATACGCTAGCTGATGGGGCAATAATAGACCTAATGCCTCTCGTGCCGATAGTAGCTGATGCTGGATTGCACTAGGATCAGCGATGGCTTTATCCAGTGCGAAGGCCCAAGGTCTATCACGATGCCCAATGCCCACGCGCTCAAGCGCGGTGAGCGTGGCGAGACTATGGCAACTATAGGCAAAGTCGCGTGCAAACGATCGCACATAAAAGCCACTGCCACAGGTAATATCTAGCACAATGCTCTGCACGCGTTGGTCGTCGTCGGTGTGAATGGCAATCACTTCGACATTATAAAGCGATACGGGGCGCATCTTCATCTCGATGGCTTGGTCGGATCGCGCATACTGATAGGCGCGCTTGCCATCCACATGGATGGCACTATAGAGAGGCGGTGCTTGCATGATCGTGCCAAAGCGCAACTCTTTTAGCGCCCGTTGCACCCGTTGATAGCTGGGCAGTTCCCCTGTTTTGATCACACTGCCTTCGCGATCGAGGGTGTCGGTCTCTGATCCAAAGCTGATGGTGGCGATATACTCTTTGTCCAGATGGCTAAAGAGCGGGTTGAGGCGCGTAAACGCCCCCACCAGCACTAACTGAAGACCTTCGGCGGCTTTGTCTAGCGTGCCGGCATGTCCCACTTTTACGCCTTTACCCAGCGCCTTTTTGATAGGGTGCAGGGCTTGAAAGCTCGTTACGTTAGGATGTTTATGCCATAGCAACAATCCATGCGGGGCGCTCATTCTTGACCAAAGCCCTCCGCCTGTGCCTTTTTGACATCCTCTTCGGTGATGCCAGCTGCGCGATTGGCCTGCACGATCTTCTTGCCTAGATAAAAGCCCTCTTTAAGACGCTCGTCCATAATAAAGATAGGTCTAGGCGTTTGCTTGGTCTGCAAGACGCGCCCTAAGATGCTACGCATTAATCCCGATGCTGAGTTGAGACCCTCTACGGCTCTCTCGAGTTCGTCTTTGCTAAGATAGCTACCCACATACACCTTCACCTGACTCATATCGCGTGCTAAATCGATCTCTGTAATAACGATCTCGCTCTTCACGCGCGGATCTTTAATCTCGCCTTGGCTAATGGCTAACATAATTGTCTGCTCAATGGTACTGGCTAAACGTTGTTGTCGTCTTGTATTCATACTCTTTCTTGCTCCTTTGCTTATAGTATACGCATTGTAGGCTTTTGTGTCTATATCCAAAAAAAATGATTGACAATTGCCTAAAGATAGCTTACACTATTCTTATATTGGAAAGTTTGTTTCATCGATAAGGAGATGGTGTATGTTACGTATTTTATTAACCTGTGCTGGCGGAATGTCTAGCTCTATGGTCGTCAACGCGCTCATTAAAGAGGGTAAGAATCGTGGAATGGAGATCGAATCCAAAGCCGTGGGCACCGCCGAGGTTGCCGGTGAGCTTGAATCTAGTAAGTGGGATGGTATTCTTGTTGCACCACAAGTGCGTCATATGCTCGATCCCCTCAAGGTTACCGCCGAGGCCAAGGGCGTGCCTATTGTCGCCATTAAGCCACAAGCCTACAGCCCACTAGGTGCAAAATTTCTCATGGAGCACCTCAAAGAGATGAATCTTATTGACTAAACCCATCCAGCGTTTAGTGATGATACTCACCTTGTTGCTCCTACTTTTAGGCGCGACGGTGGGTTATTTTTTGTTGCAACAAAAACCGTTTCCTCTCCCAGAGCACCCGTACTATCGCGCCCCTATGGGCGATGACGACCGTCTTTATTATCAGCTTGCTTTTTATGATGAACATGTGGTTTGGGGATTATCCAACCCAATGGAGAATACAGAATTTATCAAGCAGTATCCCTTTTGGTTAGAGAAAAATCGTCTCTATTGGCAAGATGAGGCAGAGAATCTCTATTATTTATATTGGAAGCGCGATGGGACGCTAGCCTTAGTGATGGAAGATAAAGAGTTAATACTTTGGCGTGAGGAATAAAAAATCTCTCTTTAACAGAGAGATTGATGATCGCACTTGGGCTCGAACCAAGGACATCCACTTTGTAAGAGTGGTGCTCTACCAACTGAGCTATACGACCCTATGTTCACAATACTAACAGAATCGATAAAAAATGTCAATAGGGTTGCTTGCAATTTTTTCTTTTTTTGTGTATCATGAGATAAATTCTCTTTATATATAAGGAATAAAGATTATGTCTACTAGCAAAAAACCCCCACTCGCTTGGCAGGCAACGAGCATTTGGGCGCTCTTTTTTTATGCGTTGCTCCTATTTATCGGGGTGGCGATTGCCTTCTGGCTGGCGCCGATGCTGGGTAATATGGCAAGCGATCTCTTGTTGTTGGTTGCAGGCGTAAGCTTTCTCTTGGGAGTTCTCTTTATCTTGATAAGCATCGTAAAGATTGCGCTTTATGTGCGCTCCTTGCTTAGCTATCTTGAGGATAAAAAAAACTCATAACTCTTTTTAATGTCATATATTATTGTTCAACTAAGGAGACATGAACTATGCGGATTTCACGAACCATCACGGTGATCACTTTGTCGCTTTTTGCCCTCTCTTGCTATCGGGTTCCCCCTGGAAATGTCGGCTTGAAGGTTAATACCCTAGGCTCCAAGCAGGGCGAAATTGAGCTTTATGATGTAGGGCGCTACTGGCGAGGCATTAACACCGACTGGTATCAGTTTCCCACCTTTTTGCAAAATCACAATTACAATGAACCTTTTAAGTTTCCGATTAACGGTGGCTTGGTGATTACCCTACAATTGGGTATCGAATTTAGCTTGGAGCGCGATCAAATTATCGAGATTTTTCAGCGTTACCGCTACGGCGTAACCGAGATCCGCGATGTGGTGATCCGTAAAGAGATCCTCAACTCGTTGCAGAAAAATTCCTCCAAGTACGATATCGACTCCTTTTTGGAGGAGGGCACGATGCAGTTAATCGCGCAGGTCAATGACGAGGTGCGCGCACGTTTTATTCCTTATGGTATCAATGTGATCCAAATTTCGGTGGTGGGTGAACCTATCTATCCAGAGGAGATCCGTAAAGCCATTATTGCTAAGATTCAGGCCACACAAAATGCACTTACTCGTGAAAATGAGTTGCGCGAGACCAAGGCTGAAGCTGAAAAGAAGATTGCTCAAGCCGAAGGCGAAGCCGAATCGATGTTGATTAAGGCTCGTGCAGAAGCCGAAGCAAATAAAATTCGTCAAGCTACTCTCACGGATAATCTGTTGCGTCAATTGTGGATAGAGAAGTGGAACGGTAAACTCCCCGATGTTATCTCCGACGAAGCAATGATTTATGGCTTAAAGAAATAAATATCTCTTTGATATATTTATCGATGCAAAGAAGATGCCCTAATGGGCATCTCTCTCTTTTTGATTCTGTTGACGAGCAATCGCCTTGGCTAATTTACGCGCCTCTTCTTTGGCGTTATCCTCACAGAGATTTTGGGTGAGCGTCCCCATTGGGCAGTAGGCGCACCACGTGCGCGGACGGTAGAGCACCATCGTAATGAGGCTCAAGATTAGGGAGGTGAGCAACGACGCATAGCTTGCCATGGCAAAGGTGGAAAGTGCAAAGGGTACGTTGTCGATATGGCGCACTGTCCACGGTAGATAGAATTGCCAGAGTTCGCGAATGCTCTCACGGATGGGTCGCCCAGCGATAATAATGAGCGTAGTACACGAGATAATAAACGCCGAGCCAAAGTAGAGCCACATAAAGACATTGCGAAAGATCTTAGAGCTTAACCACTTTGGTGGCTTTTTGTTACGTGATAGCTTGAATTTACCTCCCAGTAAATCAAGTAATTTACTACGTGGACAGGTGCTGTAACAGAACGACTTATCACTCTTAAACATTGCCGATAAGATAGGGGTGAGTATACAGAGCAACCCCAGCCAAGCAAATAAGATATTAAATAAACCCAACGCAAAGTAGAGAATCGAGGCAAGCCAAAGATACTCGTGCCACTTCTTGGTGATGGGTTGAAACGAACCTTTCATATATTATCCTTTTAATAGAGATTTTTATTTTGAAACATTTTCTCGTGCTTGCATGTTGATGACCGCCGCCGGGCAAGTGCGCTCACACTTGGTACAGCCAATGCAAATATCGGGGTTGACTAGCGCATACATACCACTCTCCATGGTAATCGCCTTAACTGGACAGACGAGGCTACACGCCCCACACGAAACACAATTTGCGCCCACATGGGCAACACGTTTACTTTTCATGATCTCTATTATCGACAAAAGAAAACAAAAAATGAGTCGTGTTAAGCTCTTGCGAACTTTGTAACTTTTGGCTACAATGTGGCTATGAGTTTAGCATCATTAAATCCCCAGCAGTTTCAGGCGGCCACCACGATTGAAGGCCCGCTCTTGATTATTGCCGGTGCGGGTTCGGGCAAGACGGGCGTGATTACCCATCGTATTGCCTACATGTTAGAGCAAGGCATTGCGCAGAGCCATATTTTGGCGCTCACTTTTACCAACAAGGCCGCCGATGAGATGGCGCATCGCATTAAAAAGATGACGGGGCGCAAGCTCTCGAATTTAACGATTGCCACCTTTCATGCTTTTGGGGTAAAGGTCTTGCGCGAGCAGGCCAGGGCTATTGGCTATCGCGATGGCTTTACCATTTATGACAGTTCGGATCGTCGGGATGTGATTAAAGAGAGTGCGCGCGAGTTGGGTATGATTCTTGAGCATGAGGATCTGCTCGATCTGGAGCATCTCTTTGGGCAAATCAAGTCGGGCATGGTCGATTTAGCAACGCAGAGCAAGGGGATTATCCAGCTCTTTCAGGAGTATCAAGAGTTTTTGCAACTCAAAAATGCCTTCGACTTCGATGATCTTGTCGCCCGTCCTCTCGAGCTCTTCCGCACCCATCCTGAGATCCTCCAGTCGTATCAACAGCGCTATCAATATATTATGGTTGATGAGTTTCAGGATACCAGTTTGCAACAGTATCAGTTGATTCAATTATTGGCAAGCGCACACGCCAATTTGTGTGTGGTCGGCGATGATGATCAGTCGATTTACAGTTGGCGTGGGGCAAACTACACCAACATTCAGGCCTTTGAGACGGATTTCCCTCAGCGCATGGAGATTAAGCTAGAGCGAAATTATCGTAGTACGGGAGTTATCCTCGAGGCGGCCAATGCGTTGATTGCCAATAATACCAATCGTAAGGAGAAGGAGCTCTGGACAGAGTCGACCACGGCCGAGGCCTCGTTACAGGTGCGCTATTTAGAGAACGATCAGGCAGAGAGTGAGTTCATTTGCGACACGGTGCGTACCTTACGGGTGAGTGAGCATCGTGGGTATGATCACTTTGGTGTGCTCTCACGCAATAATTCGCTGATGGATGCGATCGAGGAGGCGTTTATCCGCCACGATATTCCTTATCGCCGTTCGGGTGGGCGTAGCTTCTTTGAGCGTAAAGAGATCAAGGATACCATTGCCTATATGCGTCTTGCCGATAATCCCGATGATGATATTGCGTTTGTCCGGATTATCAACACGCCCAGACGCGGTGTGGGCAAGCAGTCGCTGGCGACATTAAGAGAGCACTCCGACGATCGTAAAGAGGCGCTCTACTACACCGCAAAACGTCTTTTAGGGTGGTCAGATCCGCCCTTTCCTAAGCCAACGATTGCCGGTTTAACCTATTTTATCGACACGATGGAGCAATTTCGTCAGCGATTTACCACCAATAAAGAGATGGCACGCACCGCCGGCGATATGATGGTCGCGCTCGATTACTGGGGCTATTTGGTGCGCGAGTATCCCGATAACGAGAAGGCAGCAAAGTGGAAGTACGACAATATCTTTACATTTTTGGGCTGGTTTGAGCGTTGGGAGAAGAATCCTGATAACTTGGAACCCAAACTCTCTACCTACTTAACGCGTATTGCCTTGGCAGGGCGCGAGCGTAGTGGCGATGATGAGGAGCGCGCGGTCAGTTTGATGACGATTCATGCGGCCAAGGGACTTGAGTTCGATGTTACCTTTATTGCGGGCGTGGAGGATGGTATCTTGCCTTCACTGCGCAGTTTACAAGAAGACGAAGCCAACATGGAGGAAGAGCGTCGGTTATTTTATGTCGCACTCACTCGCGCGCGGGAGAAGCTCTTTATGACGGTATGCGCCCAGCGCAAAATTCAGCGCGAGTTGCAAATTTGCACGCCAAGCCCGTTTCTTAGCGAGCTTCCTTCCGCCCTTATCGAGACCGAGGAGCAAGCGCCCACCCCAGAAGATGTCGAGCGCGTGGCGATGAGCGTCTTTACCATGTTTAAGGATAACTCTTAACTAACGCTGAGAGCAAGATAACGCTTTGCCATGGTTAGGTGATAGAGATCAACGTATAATGTAAAGCGTTGCTGGGGGTAGTAGCGATAGTTTGGCGCCTCGATGCCGTACTCTAAGAGGAACTCAATGATGAGTTGGTTGGCTTCTTCGTTGATGTGGTGCGCACTAAAGGTGTAGAGCTTAGGGTGATAGGTCTCCTCTTTGTTGAGTTTTAAATAGAATTGCTGATTAAACGCATCTATTCGTTCGTGAATGCCTTTGGCACGCGTGGATGATAACGCCGTGAGCGCTGGATAATGTAACGTAATCTCCTCTTCTCGGGAGTGGCGGTTGGTTAAAAGATGATTCTCTGCATAGATAACCATATTTTGGACGAGGGTGGGCTGTTCACTCTCCCACGTACGTATCATTTTACTATCGCGAGCGTCGGAGTGGCGATCTCCGGTTATATGTGTGGCGCTGGCATCGTGTTGACGATTTTGGGGATCGTCTAGGTAGTCGCAGAGCTTCTGTTGGAGCTGTATCTCTCTTTTTAACCACCTAAAGTAAGCATTGGCTGTGGTTTGAGGAATTTCAAGGCTAGCACCTGTACGAATTTGGGCATCTATAGCGAGCATATCTTTAAGGCGGTGCGCGTATCGTTTTTGATAGATCATCCAGCCTAGAAATAGTGTAATAAAGAATAATATGGGAAAAATGGCATGGATTAAAGAGCGCTGATTCTCTTGCTTTTGGATACGATGCCGCTCTTCGGGTGAGGCGTAGGCATAGCGTTTGATTGGTTCGTAGAGGGTGATGGTCTGTTCGCGTGAGGTAGCCGATCCGTCCTGATAGAGGATGGTTAAGTCGACGTGGAGCATATCGCCATAGATGGCAACATCACCAAAAATGTAGCGTTGCGCGCGATAGGCTTTGGGGTGGGTGAGACCGTTCCGTAGATCGCTCTCGGCGCGCTTGACAAGTGCTTGCACAACGTCGGGGGTTTCGTCTTGCCATTTATTGACTGTTATATTGCTATCGCGACCGACACCTTGAGGAGATTTTGTGGCAGTGGCATCTTGAATATGTCGGGAACGGGGGAGCTCTAGGTAATCGACAAGCACGATCTCGCGTAAAAGCTCCGCATCTTGCCACGCTTTTAACCGATTCTTACGCCATCGGCTCCAATTCTCCTGTTCGGTGGCAGAGCTCCTCTCCCAAGCCTGCATCGTCCGTTGATAATGTCTATCTATCGTGCGCCTTGTCCAACTATTGGGGAGAGTAATTTGTGGAAAAATCAGCCCAAAGAGGAGAATCAGCAGGATAACGCGAATGATTGCTCTCTTTTTCGCGTGTGGTTGTTGATAAAAGAGCCGTCGCGAAATCTTATGCGTATTGCCTAGTTGGGCATAGAGATCGCGCTTGTGGATGGTGGTTAGTTTCGGCATGGAATCGCTCCTTTACACTAAGTAAGTGAAGCTAGTATAGGGGATATCGGCATAAAAATCAAGATAAAATTTCTTGACAACATGCTTAGAAAGGGAGGATATTATTTTATCCTTCCCTTGTTAAAAGAGTGTGCGGGTATCCAAAAGGTTATTTTTCAGAGCTGTTCATGGCTATTTTATGAGCGATCATTTCATTCATTTTCATGAAGGGAAGGTAAATAAATACCCCCATGACAATGATGATAATTTGGAGGAGACTAGCGCGCCAATCCCCGCCTGTGGCGAGGTAACCACTCAAAATCGGAGGCGTCGTCCATGGAAGCATGACGACAATACGATTGACTAATCCTAGCGCTGTTGCAAAGTAGGCAAGCGTTCCTCCCAGTAGTGGTACGAGGACAAAGGGAATCATCATCGGGGGGTTGAAGATAATCGGATAGCCAAAGATAACAGGTTCATTAATATTAAAGAGTGCGGGCCCAATAGAGAGCTTACCCAAGGTACGAGACTGTTTATCTTTACTAAAGAGAAAAATAGCAATGAGGAGAGGAAGTGTAAGCCCATGTCCACTCATATTCATGTATGTTGCCATGAAGGGTTCGACTAAAATATGTGGTGCAGGTACTCCCTCGCTAAAGGCGATCATATTTTCGTTGATGTTAATAAGTAAAAATGGTCCAATAAATGCGGAGGTAATCACATTATGATGAATGCCCAAGGAGAAAAGGAAGGTACCTAGCCCATAAAGAAAGAGAAATCCGATGAGGCTATTATTTACGCCTTGGAGCGGACGCTGGATTAAAAAGACAATTAGCGACATTAAATCCATGCCTGTTATCACCTTAAGGAGAAGTGAAGACGCAGCAATGGTACTCATGGTGAGGATAACGGGAATTAATGCTTCAAAAGATCTAGCTACACCGGTGGGTACGCCCTCACCCAGATAAATCTTAAATATTTTTACTTTAGATAGAAAGATGAAGAGTTCACTGGCGAGGATGCTAATGACAATCGCACTAATCATTCCACCAGATCCCAACATATTAAAGGAGATTAATCCATTGAGTTGCACGGTTTCATCGCCTATTGGAGTGGGTAGTGATAGTGGTAGAATCATCATAAACGATCCCAGCGCGACGACTGCGGTGGCAATTGGGTTAATAAATTGTCGATTTTTGGCAAGATTATAGGCAATTAAGATAGCAATACCCAATGCTGCCATATTAAGCGTACCATTATTAATGGCAGTGCCCCACTCTTGTACGGTAGCAAGAATCTCTCCAGATAAGAATATCGGCAAGATAACATTATTTATTAAGACGGCTAGACCAGCTAAGATAAAGAGAGGCATCATTGTGACAAAGCCATCTTTCATCGAGCGTAGATGGATCTGCTCGCTAATTTTTGTTGAGACAAGAATAAATTTATGCAAAAATTTATTCTCCATTAACTGTTCACTACTCATAAAAGACTCCTTTTAATGTAATGAGCGAGGATGTTTACTCTCCCCGCTCGCTGTATTATGATCTATGTTGTGTGGTTACTTTCTGACTTGCCATTTAGGAAGGTGTGCTTTATGCGCTTGAATCATTTCATTGAGGACTTGACGGGTAATCTCGCCTTTCTTCACGAGGGGATTGAGGGTTAAGGCTTGGATGGCGGTGTCGTAGTTTCCACTGATTGCTGCTTCAATGGTGAGTCGCTCAAATGTCTTCATGATATGAAGTTCGGTTTGGGCGATGATAGGCAGGGCAGTGGCCTTGAGGGGGATAGGTCCTGCATCGGTAATCATGGCGGAGGTCTCGATGGTTGCGTCATCGGGCAAGAAGGGGAGCGTGCCATTATTTTGGGTGTTGACGATCATAATTTGATGATTATTTGTATAAATCGCCTGAATTAAATCACAAGCGGCATCGCTGTAGTAGGTACCGCCTCGTTCTTCGAGTTCTTTTGGTTTTACGGCTAAGTCTGGATCTTCGTAGAGTTTAAAGAGTTTCTCCTCCACCTCTTTTACCTCTTGTCCACGGGTTTTTCCTTTACCACCGTCAAATTTAGTGAGTTCCTCCTCCAACATTTGCTCCGTCATATAGTAATAACGATGATAGCTTACTGGCATCATCCCTAGATGTTGTACAAAGTTGACATCCCAAGGGATGTTTTTGACATTACGCACTTGCTCACTTTCGTTTGTGGTACGCACAAAATCGGCGAGCTTTTCTGGCAGAATATCATTTCCTTTGTAGTAAAGATGTCTTGCCCATAAATAGTGATTCATCCCCACGCAATGCAAGAGAAAATTACTATCGCCTAACATTTGTTCGGCTGTTTTTACTAAGTAGATAGGGACATTGCATAGACCCACACACTTAATTTTACTGAAACGTTGCACTGCTTCGGTTACCATGCTACTAGGATTAGTAAAGTTGATGAGCCAAGCATTCGGGCACAACTCTTCCATATCCTTGGCGATATCCAAGATAACTGGGATAGTGCGTAGCGCTTTCATGAAGCCACCAAAACCGTTGGTCTCTTGCCCAATCATCCCGTGCGATAGTGGGATACGCTCATCGAGAATGCGGGCTTCCATTAGTCCCACCCGAAATTGTGTGGTAACAAAGCTAGCCCCCTTGAGCGCTTCGCGTCTGTTTAGCGTAAGATGAACTTTACAGTTGATTCCAGCTTTTTCTACCATGCGTTGCGCGAGTCTTCCTACTGTTTCAAGCTTTTTCTTGCCAGCCTCAATGTCTACAAGCCAAATTTCACTTACGGGTAAATTTTTATGGCGATTAATAAATCCTTCAATAATCTCTGGAGTGTAGCTTGAGCCTCCACCAATCGTTACAATTTTCATGGAAATCCTTCCTTTGTGAATTGATTTTTATTAAGCATGTATCAAACAATTCTTAATATAATTAGTATAACATGGTTTTATTCTGTTGTACACTAATTTTCTTATAATTTTATTATAAAAATTTATAAGAAAAATATTTATAAGTTTTTATAATAAAATATTGTATAAATATTTGTCTTTTAAAGTATTGTTTATTAACAATGAATACTTTTAAATTGATATATTTTTAAGGGAAAATCAAGAATCACGAAGAGCTTGTTTCGGTTGACAAGAAGCGTAAACTATGGTAGCTTGATAGAAGAATGTGATGCAAGAGGCAAGCGATGTATCGGGTGGATAGGAATAATTTTTACAAAGAGCAAAAGAACGCCACGATATACACGCCCAAGGCGACGAGTGCTTTTCTCTTTGCGTTGCTCTCGCCCCACATTAAGAAGGATGGGTTGATTTTTGATCCGTGTGTGGGTGCCGGATCGTTGCTAGAGCCTTTTCACTCGGCGGGATATCGTGTGTTAGGGATCGACATTGAAGATCAGGGTTTTATTGATACGCAGGTGGTCAATTACTTGTCGCTCACGCCCGATTTTTTCTCCGAAAAACCAGCACTTATCCTCATGAATCCGCCTTTTAATGTTGATGCAAAGACCAAGGCTTATATCAAAGAGCATTACTCTGGTCGTCCGTTGCTCCCCGAGATATGGCTACTCAAGGTGATAGAGCTCTTTGGTAAGGATATTCCAATTGTGATGTTTACTCCCTATGGCTTTCGCCTTAACCAGACCCAGACGAGCAAGCGTTGGCAACGTTTTTCCTCAGGGCATTTTCCAGAAATCACCAGCATTATTAGTCTCCCTAAGGATTTATTCGAGGGGATTCTCTTTCATAGTGAGATTTTAATCTTTAATCTGCCAAACCTCAAAGGGCACTATTTTTATCAGTTATAGAGAGCGATAATCTTTTTTAGAGACGGCTTCTTTGGCGCGTAAATAATGGTGGATATGGATCATCATGTTTGTGGCATAGCTTGGGGTGGTCTGGGGATGGTTAAGAGAGGGTTGCGCTGATGCGAGCTGGTAGGTGATCTCAAAGTGAATCCAAAGTAGAGAGTTCTCCTCCTCTATGCGATATCCTTCAACCCTAAAGCCTGTGAACGATAGGCTTTAGGGTTGAGTAGGGTCTGTTTCAGCGCTAGTTCGCTCTCTTTTATGCGTGTATGCAAGATGAAGGGAATTTTAATAGGCCATAACTTATTGCCAAATTTATCGAAGGCAATGGCGTTGGTGTAGTGAAATTCCGGATGATTAAGGTAATCAATGAGTTTAGCGGTGCGTTTAATCTCTCGGTAGACGCTATGGAGGTAGATTTTTTCTTCTATTCTACGAAGAGGACGGGCGCGATCGGTTGTTAGTCTATACTCCATGCGTGCAATGTTTAGCGCGAATTGTTTGCTGATTTTGGTAAAGGTAAAGGCGATTCCAGCAAGGATAACGCCTAGGAGAAGCAGGGTGGGGATTGTAAGTAACATCCGAAGTGCGACGAAACCGAGGAAGCATCCACCTAAGAAGATGGTATGTGTGTATGGGTAGTATCGTTGACGCATTGCGCGAGCAAGCTTCTTTTTTCCTATCTTTTTATAGATATTACGGGCTTTTAAGGTATCGTCGTGCATGGGGTAGACTTTTATCGGGTGCCTCCTTGCAGATACTCTTTAGCGCGTAAGTAGTGATGGACGTTGACGGTGAAGCTGGTATGATAGCTATGGGTTGGCTGTAGGGCATCTTTGGGATGGAAGATGGTAAAGAGCTGGGTCTGGTAGTTAATTTGAAAATCAATGGTTAAGCACGCCTCTTCGTCGTTGATGTGGCAGTGGGTAAAGAGAAATTCTCGGGGATAGTAGGGCGTTACCTCGGGTAGCGTCTGCTTAAGTGCTTTTTCAGCTTGATCGATGTAGCTGTGAAGTGCGTGGGGAATTTTTCTTCGCCAGACTTTGCCATGCTTGTCTGATGCGGCGGCGTTGGTGTAGTGTGCCTCGGGCTGGTGTAGATAATCGATGAGTTTAGCGCTGCGTTTAATTTCTTGATAAACGCCATAGAGGTAGAGCTTCTCTTCTATCGTATTAAGACGAAGGGAGCGCTCGGCTTCTAGTTTGGCATCAAGGCGCGCGACGCGTCGTGATAATGCTTCGCTTAGGATTTTAAAGATCAAAAGAATAATAGCGCCAATAAATAGCCAGAGGAACATGCTGATTCGGCTAAAGAAGGAGGAGAGAAGGGCGGCAATTGCAAATATCGTGATAGAGAAAAAGATTTTATATGCAGGCTGATGTCTTTGGTTTATCGCGTGACAAATCTTCTTTTTACCGATCTTTTTGTAGAGATTACGGGCTTTTAAGGCATCGTCGTGCATGGGGTAGACTTTCATGGGTAGTTTTCTCTTTTATTGTCGATGAGGAGCGCCCACGCATGCAAGATGGTGGGCTGATGGCAGGTTAGTTGAGCGTGTAGCTCAAGGTTTTGATGGTTTGAATGTAGTGGGTGCGTGCCTGCTCCGAGCTAGAAGAGCGGATGATAAAAAGCACTTTAATGGCATCGCCACTCTTGGCTTGTTCGAGACCTGCACTCTTGAGGGTGGCATTGAGCGCCTTAATGTCGGAGTCGTTGATGCTCCACTGGTCAAAGTTGTTTGACCCGTTGGCGCGGTGCATGTTGAGGAGGATCTCGTTAGGCTCCTCCTCGGATGCCTCTGCAATTTGTCGGCTTACTTGTCCTGTCGCGTAATCAACAATAAACGTGTCGGTATCATTACGATAGGAGATGACGCGTCTGGCAGCCTTGAAGATAAAGATGCCTTGATCCCGTAAGGATTGCTCGAAGGCAGGGATGGTGTCATCAAAGTTGCCCTGTGGAATCGAAGCATTAGCAGATGCTGGCGCCTGTATTGCATAGTAAAGCACACCGTAATTCACGTCGTTGTTGGGGCGCTGATGGGTGGATGCTTCGGTGGACTGGGTGGAGCTGGGGGTGGTGTTGCTATCGCTATCCTCTTTTTCTTTAGGAGAGGAGGCGCATCCTGCTACGAGCAACAGAATCGAAAAAATGATGAATTTGTTAGGCATAACGGTTTCCTTTTCTCATAAGTTTGTATAAATATCATCATATCGTAAGGATAAAAAATAGTCAACGCTTAGTCGAGAACGGGGTAAAATGTCTATATCCAGTCATTTTATTGACAGTGCGAAGAGTATTGTTTACAATAAAAAGTATTCTTAAGATAGACAAGAGGAGGGATGCATGCGTATAAAAAAGGAATTTGCTTGGTTAGGTGCAGTGCCTTTCCATCTGTTGGTAATGCTGGGGAGTGGCATGCTCTTGTTTGTGGGCATCAGTATGCTTCCTTGGGCATGGATAGCGTGGCTAAGTTTGCAGATATCCCACATTACGAGACTCTATGAGGAGTATAATCTTGACCGTTGGCGTAGCCTCTTACCGATTGTACTCTGGATGGGTGGGTGGCTATTGCTACGCCTCAAGCGCATTATCTCGGCTAACGCCTTAGGGCAAGCGATACCAAAAAAGAAGCACGATGAGGATGATTATAATACGGTGCTGGTGGTGATTGCCTTGATTTTTTTCTTGATCATCGTGGGGTTGATCGTCTCTTTGGTGAAGAAGCAGTGGGCGAGATTAGTCCACTACCTGTTGGCGCAGGCATGGCTGGCGCATTATACGGAGCAGTCGCTTTTGCATATGATGGTCGTCTCGTTAATCGGGGCTCTGATCTTGACGCGCTTCTTTAGCGATCAGCGAGATCGACACAACAAAGAGCGCGCCGAAGCTCATCACTTTGGTGAGATCAAAAGTAAATAGATAAGGAGTTTAATATGATAAAAAAGATGATGCTATGGTTGCTGCTTGCTCTCTCTGTGGTGGGGTTGATGGTCGTGACTATTGCTCAGCCAAATGTGGGCTGGGGTGGTTTTGGGTTTGTTTTGCGCGAGATGATTCTCCCAAATTTTATCATTATCCTGCCTTTAACGCTAACCATGCGCTACTATCGCCATAGCCAGCGAATGAGCAAGCGCTACTTTACCAGCATACTTAATAGGGTGGTGTGGATAGTGGCAGTCCTAACGTTTATTCCAGTATTCCTAAAGATGGCGAATGTTATTCCTTCTTTCTTGAATGGGGTGGTTGATTACTTTTTTCCTGTTAAGCCTTTATCAAGGAATCCACGTTCGTATACTTTCTTGGGTATAAACATTCAGACTTGGATATGGATGATAAGCGCGACGCTAGCGAGCGTGCTCTTGTCGCTTGGCTTTAGTATAACACAAAGACGGCTCCCGGCCAGCAAGGTAAACAAAGGAGTTATGATCCGCACCAAGGCGATACGCTGGTTTTATGTGGTACT
This sequence comes from Entomospira culicis, assembly GCF_028748145.1. Lineage (NCBI taxonomy): Bacteria > Pseudomonadati > Spirochaetota > Spirochaetia > Spirochaetales > Spirochaetaceae > Entomospira > Entomospira culicis. Next base: position 385,843 of record NZ_CP118181.1, read on the forward strand.
AGAGTTGCTACTTTGGCGCTGGTTTATTGTGTTTGTGGTGTTGATATCGTGGGTTTTAAATAATTTACCATAGCTTGACATGGTCTTATGCGAAATTTATCGTACCGATATGAAATATTTTTTCAATTTTAAGTTGTTTGTTATCATAGAGTTATGGATTTTTTGAAATATTTTTTCACTTTTTTCGAGAAAATGGGTTGACAAAAGTTAGGCGATGGGTTATAGTAATGGAGGATGAAGCGAGCAAGAGTGGTTGAAAGAAACATGAGTTTGCCAGTCCAAAGTAACGAAGATGATGAGAAGAGTCTTGAGTGCTTTGTTTATGAATAGGGAAGGGAGAGAGATACGCTTGGGTTTGAAGTCAAGAAGTTGAGTTTAAAGAATAAATTGTTAATGATAATTGAAAAAGACTTTGGAGCAATCCAGAGTTCATAAATCATGGAGAGTTTGATTCTGGCTCAGAACGAACGCTAGCGGCGCGTCTTAAGCATGCAAGTCGAACGGTAACCGGTATTTATATCGGCTAGAGTGGCGAACGGGTGAGTAACGCGTGGATGATCTACCTAATAGTTGGGGATAGCCATCAGAAATGGTGGGTAATACCGAATAAGCTCTACGACTGTGGTTGTAGAGGAAAGACGCAATTGTGTCGCTGTTAGATGAGTCTGCGTACTATTAGCTAGTTGGTGGGGTAAAGGCTCACCAAGGCGACGATAGTTAGCCGGCCTGAGAGGGTGTACGGCCACATTGGGACTGAGATACGGCCCAGACTCCTACGGGAGGCAGCAGCTAAGAATCTTCCACAATGGACGAAAGTCTGATGGAGCGACGCCGCGTGAACGAAGAAGGCCGAGAGGTTGTAAAGTTCTTTTATGGATGAGGAATAAGTTGGGGAGTGGAATGCCCTGATGATGACGTTAATCCATGAATAAGCTCCGGCTAATTCCGTGCCAGCAGCCGCGGTAATACGGAAGGAGCGAGCGTTGTTCGGAATTATTGGGCGTAAAGGGCGCGTAGGCTGTTGAGCAAGTCTGTAGTCAAATACCTCGGCTTAACTGAGGGAAGGCAATGGAAACTGTTTAACTTGAATTACCTAGAGGAAACTGGAATTTCTAGTGTAGGGGTGGAATCTGTTGATATTAGAAGGAACACCAAAGGCGAAAGCAAGTTTCTGGGGGATAATTGACGCTGAGGCGCGAAAGTGTGGGGAGCAAACAGGATTAGATACCCTGGTAGTCCACACCGTAAACGATGTACACTAGGCATTGGTCTGACATGGATCAGTGCTCAAGCTAACGCGATAAGTGTACCGCCTGGGGAGTATGCCGGCAACGGTGAAACTCAAAGAAATTGACGGGGGCCCGCACAAGCGGTGGAGCATGTTGTTTAATTCGATGATACACGAGGAACCTTACCTGGGTTTGACATATAGTGGGATTCATCAGAGATGGTGGAGTTCTTTCGGGAACCGCTATACAGGTGCTGCATGGCTGTCGTCAGCTCGTGCCGTGAGGTGTTGGGTTAAGTCCCGCAACGAGCGCAACCCCTATCTTTAGTTGCTAACATTAAGTTGAGGACTCTAGAGAGACTGCCAGCGACAAGCTGGAGGAAGGTGGGGATGATGTCAAGTCAGCATGGCCTTTATATCCAGGGCTACAAACGTGCTACAATGGTTGGTACAAAGAGAAGCAAAGCGGTGACGTGGAGCAAACCTCAAAAAGCCAGCCTCGGTTCGGATTGCAGTCTGAAACTCGACTGCATGAAGTTGGAATCGCTAGTAATCGCGCATCAGAATGGCGCGGTGAATACGTTCCCGGGCCTTGTACACACCGCCTGTCAAACCACCCGAATTGGGTCTGCCCGAAGTCGCTAGATTAACCGTAAGGAGGTCGGCGCCGAAGGTGGGACTAGTAAGGGGGGTTAAGTCATAACAAGGTAGCCGTACCGGAAGGTGCGGCTGGATCACCTCCTTTCTAAGAGAAAGGTAATAGTAGATGTAGTACACATCTAAACTTTAAACTAGACCAATGACTTCACTCAAGCGTATCTCTTTCCTTTTCTTTTTATATTTCCCTATATTAAAGGGTTATATTAAAAAGACTCAAAATGAGTCTTTTTTTATTTATAAGCCCTATTTTTTAGAATAAAACTTCTTTTTTAAAATAAATCATGATTAAAATTAAAAAACTACACGGTTAATATGGGTGGCTTTCCCCGCTTCACTCTCAATAAGGACGCCATAGAGAATATTATGCGTACTCTCTTGTATTTCCTCGGCACGTCCAGGAATTTGGGAAATAGCTCTTCGCAGAGATGCCGAAATTTCCCCACCAATGATACTTGGAGTTGCGCCTACCATGCCTAAATCGCTGATGTAGGCAGTTTTTTGGGGTAGAATTTTTTCATCCATCGTGGGCGTATGCGTATGAGTTCCAACCAGTGCAGTAATTTTCCCATCGAAAGCGAGTGCGATAGTCTCTTTTTCACTGACTAACTCGGCATGAAAATCGACAAAAATTGATTCTACATGTTCTTTATGGAAGATTTTTAGGAGTTTTTGCATCGTTTCTATGGGCGCATCAATGATGTGTGGCATAAGTTGTCGGCCTTGTAGATTGACTACGGCGATTTTTTTGTGCTTTTTTTCAAGAATAAGATAACCGCTACCAGGCGATGGCGAAGGGTAGTTGTGTGGGCGTAAAAGGCGAGATTCGTGTTGCCAGTAGTGAGTTAAGAGCGATTCATGTTGCCAAATATGGTTACCACTGGTGATAACATCGACGCCTTGTTGGAGCATGAGATCAGCTTCTTCGGGAAGAATGCCAAATCCTTTATTGGTGTTTTCACCGTTGACGATGATGAGGTCGGGCTGATAGATTTTTTTGAGTTTGGGTAAAGAGAAGAAGAGGTGGCGCAAGCCAGATTGCCCAACAATATCGCCAATCATGAGGGTTTTTAGGGACATAATGTACTCCTTTAGCATTTGTTATAAAGCATAAAAAATCACACGCGATTGGTGTGATTTTTTATTTTGTTGAAAATTATTTGGCGTATTCAATGACGCGCGTCTCTCTCATGAGGGTGATGCGGATGCGTCCGGGGTATTTGAGTTCGTTCTCGATTTGAGTGGCGATCTTTTGCCCCATGACGCGCATTTTTTCATCAGAAATATCCTCGTGATTGACTAAAATGCGTAACTCTCGCCCCGCTTGCACGGCGAAGGCGCGTTCGACGCCTTGATAGCTATTGGCGATCTTCTCGAGTGCTTCAAGTCGTTTGATATAGCCGTCGAGGGTTTCGCGTCTTGCCCCAGGACGCGATGCGGAGATGGCATCGGCAACTTGAATGATGATCGCTTCTGGGGTGCGCGGTTCCACATCGTTATGGTGCGCCATAATAGCATGAACAACGGCTTCTTTTTCGCCTAATTTTTTCATGAGCTCAGCACCGACCTCGGCATGATTACCATCACCATCGGTGTCGACACCTTTACCGACATCGTGGAAGAGACCGGCGCGTTTACAGACTTCACGATTAGCACCTACTTCGGCGGCAATCATGCCAGCAATCTTACTGACTTCTTTGCTGTGGGCAAGTACATTCTGTCCATAGCTAGAGCGGAAGTGCAGGCGACCAAGTACGCGTAAGGTCTCGTTGCTAAGGTTGGTAAGACCCAGCTCAAAGGCGGCTTTATCGCCCTCTTCAAAGATGAGCTGATTGAATTCTTTGGTGATTTTTTGTACAACTTCTTCAATACGCGTGGGGTGAATGCGCCCATCGCTGACTAGACGCTCAATGGCGGCCTTGGCGATGGCTTTACGCACGGGATCGTAGGCGCTAAGCACGAGAACCTCTGGGGTGTCATCGATGATGATATCGACACCGGTGAGCGTCTCTAGGGTGCGAATATTGCGACCTTCTCGCCCGATGATGCGACCTTTCATTTCGTCGTTGGGCAGGCTGACAGCGGTAACGGTAATATCGGAGGTAACCTCGGCGCTAAGGCGCTGGATGGTGGTAACAAGGATGTCGCGCGCTTTCTTTTCGGCGGTCTCCTTGGTCTCTTGCTCGATCTTACCGATGAGGGTTCTGGCATCACGACGCGCCTCATCTTCCATGGCAAGGATGAGTTGCTCTTTGGCCTCTTCGATGGTGAGCCCTGCGACGCGTTCGAGCTCTTGGTGTTGTTGGGTGAGCAGTGCTTCGAGAGCATGCTCTTTCTCTTCTAATTGCTTCTCTTTGTGGGAGAGGCTCTGCAATTTCTTTTCCGTTGCTTGCATTTTTCGATCAAGGTTGTCCTCTTTGCTAAGGAGACGACTTTCAAGACGCTGGAGCTCTTGACGTTGATCGCGTAACTCTTTTTCTTGGGTTTTTCGTTCAGTAACTAATTGACTTTGGGCATCCAAGAGGAGCTCTTTACGTTCGTTTTCGGCTTCCTTCTGGATTTGAGCAATATTTTTGAGGGCTTGTTGTTCGGAGCTTTTGGCTTGCGCCTTAGCGTAGAACCAGCGACTGATCCAACCAATAAAAAATGTGAAAGCAAGGGAAAATACCAATAAAATCATGTTTAACATTTATTGAATCCCCTTTTGACAATCTAACTTAAAATCGCCTTTATTATAGAAGATTCTTTACTCTTTGGTCAAGGGGTGCATCAAAATTTTATAAAAAAGTTGTGAGGAAAAGAGCGAATTATTCCGAAAATAGCTAATTTTTAACTCATCTTTATTTTTTTATCGATAATATATTTGCTTGTATTTATATTTAAAGTGTGCTATAATGAATTCTGTATATGCGATTGTATGATAAAAATTTGAGTTATTGCCTAGCTTAAGACGATACTCAAAAGAAGGATCGTGCAGGCGCTGGGTATGGCTTAGCGGAAGCGTTCAATCTATGTGAGCAGAGGAGATAAGAGATGCGACCAGTATTGGAAGATGGAGCGTTGATTGGAATTATCAACCGTGGTGAGGCGGCGATGCGTTTCATCCGCGCACTAAAAGAGTACAATCTCAAACATAAGACGAATTTTAGCAGTGTTGCTTTCTATATTGACGAAGAAGAGCAGGCGCTCTTTGTGCAAGAGGCCGACTATGCTTATCCTCTATCGAGCTTTAGCCAAGAGCCGGTGGCAGAGAGTGCCTATATTTCGCACGAGCTACTGCTCTACGCTCTCACCAAAAGTGGCTGTAATGCCGTTTGGGCGGGCTGGGGTTTTGTCAGTGAGGATACGATCTTTGTCTCTAAGCTTGAGCAGGCTGATTTGATCTTTTTAGGCCCTTCCTCGGCGAGTATGTCTTCTTTGGGCGATAAAATCAATAGTAAGGCGTTGGCCGTGCATAGTAATGTCGCGGTAACACCTTGGTCAGGGGAGTCGATCACTTCGCTGGAACACGCCAAGGAGTGGGCAGATAAGATTGGTTATCCGGTGATCCTCAAGGCAAGTAATGCGGGGGGGGGGCGTGGCATTCGGTTTGTATGGCAAGCGAGCGATCTTGCTGATGCTTATCATTCGGCACGTGAGGAGACGATTCGTTTTACAGGCACGGATATTCTCTTTATGGAGCGATTGGTAGCCACGGCGCGCCACTTTGAGGTGCAGGCGATTGGCGACTATCACGGGAATGTGAAGACCTTTGGCGTGCGCGACTGTAGTGTGCAACGGCGTAATCAAAAGATTATCGAAGAGACCCCACCTATCAACGTCGACCCTGATGTGCTTTTGGAGATGGAGGCTTCGGCAAAGCGTCTTTTGGAGCAGGCTAAGTATGAGGGCGCAGGCACGGTCGAATTTATTTACGATGTGGAGCGTCAAGCCGCCTACTTTATGGAGGTCAATGCGCGTCTACAGGTGGAGCATCCGATTACCGAGGAGCTCTACCAAATTGATTTAGTGGCAGCGCAAATCGATATCGCCCAAGGCAAGAGCATCGCCCACTATGATCGCACGCCATATGGTCATGTCATGGAGCTTCGTCTTAACGCCGAGGATGCCATGCAAGAATTTAAGCCAGCTCCAGGCTTTGTGCGCTACTTTAAGCCGGCCGCGGGCTTGGGAGTTCGGGTTGATTCAAGCATTGCCACGGGCTCGACGATCTCTTCTAAATTTGATAGTATGGTAGCCAAGATTATCGTGCGTGCAAGCGATCGTTCCGAGGCGATAGCTCGACTCAAGCGCGCCATCGAGGAGACCTTTATCGCGATTAAGGGTGGAACTACGAACCGACTCTTTGCGCTTGAGTTGTTGAATCATCCCAAGGTGATAGCTGGTGGGGTGAGTACACGTTTTGTGGAGGAGTATCTATCGCAACGTACCATTTCGATGGATTATGCGGTGCATGCGCTTTTGGTGGTGGCTGCCGAAACTTATCTCTTGCGTGAGGAGCGTGAGGAGCAGATCTTTGTGCAAGAGGTGCGCTCTTTGGGGCAACCGCGTGATGTTAAGCTCTTTAAGGAGCAATCGATCGTCTTAACCTTGGCGCAACAGCGCTATCAGTTAGAGGTGCGGGCGCTTTGGGCGAATCTCTTTGTGGTTCGTTATAATAATCAGCAGTATCTTTACACCTATCAGCGTGAGGCGCATCAGCGGGCGCTTCTGGGTTTTGCTGGCGATTCCATGACGGTGCAGGTAAGCGCCAGTGGCATGCTTTGGCGTATCGAGTTGGGGCAGAGTTCTTATCTTGTGGATAGTGATAGCTATGGCATGATTGCCGCCGCCTCGCCGGGGGTGGTGCTTTCGCTTGCGGTGGAGGTGGGGAGCCTTGTACGTAGTGGCGATCTTCTGCTTTACATGGAGGCGATGAAGATGGAGATGCCTGTCTATGCCTCGGTGGATGGCGTGGTCAGTAGCATTAAGGTTGACGTGGGTCAGCAGGTGATGGCGGGTGCGATTTTGATGAAGATTGAAGAGCAGTCGCAAGGGGAGGCGCAAACGCAAACCGTTAAGAGCGATATCTTTGCTGGTCTCTTTGGCGAGATGCCTCTGGATGAGCTGGAGGTGCAGGCGCTGATGAGTGGTTATGTTGCTTCACCGAGCATTATTCATGCGGTTACTGCCGAGAGCGAAATTTTGGCCAGCGCGCTTCCTTTTTACGTGATGACGCACCAGCTCTTTTCGCATGAGCCGATAAGTGATAGCAACGCAATTTCGTACCGCGAAGGATTTTTACGCCTCTTGCGTGGGTTGCCGTTAAGCGAGGCTACAGAGGAGTTGCAAGCATTGATGACTTGCTTAGCTAGCCTGTATGGCAAACGCTACCAAAAGCTCGAACGTGCAGAGATTTTGGGGTTGGGCTATCGTCTCTATCAGGCATACGCACGCAAGGCAGAACAGGAGAAAGTGTTACAATATCTCTTTGTGCATGTTAAAGATATTAATCTAAACGATCGCTTTATGGTGGATGATCTGCAGGCGATTGTGAAGATGCACAACTCGCTCTCGGTGGTGGCGCAAGACTTTATCTATCATCACTTTACGACGCAAGAGCTTAAGGCGCTGGCTAGCGATAAGGTGGTGCGTTTTCAGCGCGTTTTTGAGATGATGAGCCAGTACCCTCGGCATAAAGATGAGCTAATGCCTTTGGCAATGAAGTATGGACCAGTGAGCGAGATGGAGCTCTTTGCCCGTATTGATGGCGGGATTTTTGAACACTTGGGCATGGAGATTTTGGCTAATCGACTCTTTTTAGGTCGAGCGATGGTGGTGGGATTTTATCGTCCAAATTATTTCGAATTTACCTACCAAGATTACGACGCGCACGCAGTACGGGCCTCGATGATTGCCTATCAAAGTATGGAGCGTGATGCGCAATTATTGTTGGAGAGTCAAGCCGAACACCTCCTCCTAATCTGCCATGCGCATACGGCACAGTCATTGGCGCAAGTGCTTGAGCACTTAGAGGCAAAGGCATCAACCTCTTTAGTACGTATCACCTTTTTGAGTACAGAAGCTGGAGCCATGGGTTTACGCTATCAGCATTACTATCGAACCCCTGAGGGTTGGCAGATTGACCCGATCTACTTAGATTTTAATCTCTTTCATTTTCATCAGCTACGTCTCTATCGCTTAGCTCCTTTCGCGTTAAAGCACCAAAAGTTGAGCAGTACGATGGGTTTGATTTTGGCGCAGGCGCACGAGCAAGCCAAAGATGAGCGCTTTATTCTTTATATGAGTGTGGAGGCACTTCGGCCGATTATGGGCGAGCGAGTCCATCTTTTGGGCTTGGAAGAGTCGCTTTCGGAGGGAGTTTTTGCATTAAGACAGGCGCAATTGCAACGTAAAAAGCGTCTTTACTGGAATCGTATTCTTATCTTCGTACAACAGCCTATCGATGCACTGATGGAGGAGATTGGGCAGTACAGCCTCGATCTTACCCAAAAATTACTTGATACGGAACTGGGTATTGAGCGTGTTTCGGTGTATATCACGCATCTTAATGGTGAACAAGAAGAGCTGACGCTGACGCCTTCGGGATCGATTCAGCAGATGAGTTTGGTACGACGTGTGCCCAAGACCGAGCCTCTTAAGTTGCAAAATCACTATGATAGTAAGGTGATGCGCGCGCATGCTCGCGGTCTCTTCTATCCATATGAACTGATCAAATTTTTGGAGAATGGGGATTTTGGTCTGCCCAAGGCACGCTTTGTGGAGTATGATCTGGTGGACGATGCTAGTTTTAGGTTGCAAGTGGTGGAGCGTGATATCGCCTTGAACCGTGCGAATGTGGTGGTTGGGTCTATCGAGCAAGAGAGCCAAGGGGTGCTTTATCAACGGATGATGATTCTCTCGGATGCCACGCAAGATATGGGGTCGCTTGCTGAACCAGAGGCGCGTCGGGTGATTGCGGTGTTGGATATGGCCAGTGAGCTGGGCTTGCCGGTGGAGTGGTTACCCTTGAGTTCGGGCGCGAAGATTACGCTAGATTCTGGTACGGAGAATCTGGATTGGACGGCGGCGGTCTTACGGCGCATCATCGAATTTACCCAAGCGGGGGGCGAGATCAATATTATTGTCAGTGGAATCAATGTGGGCGCGCAGTCGTATTGGAATGCCGAAGCCACGATGTTGATGCACACGCGTGGTCTCTTGATTATGACTGATATGGGCAGTATGTTGCTTACGGGTAAGCGTGCGCTGGACTTTGCTGGTGCGGTTTCGGCAAGCGACAACTTAGGGATCGGCGGGGCACAGGCAATCATGTTGCCCAATGGTGAGGCGCAAATCTACGCACCCACGCTCAAAGAGGCCTATCATATTTTGTTACGTCATTATGCGACTTTTTATGCGAAACAAGGAGAAAAGGTTGCCAAGCTGGTTAGCGACGATCCTGCGACGCGCGATATCGGGTTGATGCCTTATGAAGATGCCTTTGAAGCGGGATTCCAGAAGATTGATGATATCTTTAGTGAGGATCTTAATGGCGAGCGGAAGAAACCTTTCTCGATGCGGCAAGTGATGCGCGCCCTCTGCGATCAAGATAGCGAGCCTTTGGAGCGTATGGCAATGATGGCCAATGCGCAAGGCGTGGTGGTGTGGCAGAGCCGGATTGGGGGGTATGCTTGTGGGTTGATTGGTATTGAGAGTCATCCGCAGGCGCGTCATGGACAGATTAGTGGCGATGGCCCTGCAACCTATTCGGGTGGAACGCTCTATCCTTTGGGAAGTAATAAGTTAGCACGCGCGGTTAATATCTTCTCCGATCGGTTGCCTTTGGTGATTTTAGCGAACTTGTCGGGCTTCGATGGCTCTCCTGAATCGCTACGCTTGCGTCAACTGGAGTGGGGCGCCGAGATTGGTCGGGCGATGGTCAACTTTAAAGGTCCTATCCTCTTTGTGGTTACCTCGCGTTATCATGGTGGGGCGTATGTTGTCTTCTCTAAGATGCTCAATAGCCAGATTACCACGTATGCATTGAGTGGGGCGTTTGCCTCGGTGATTGGCGGAGCGCCCGCAGCTGCGGTGGTCTTTCCGGCGTTGGTGGCGAAGCGAACCCTTGCGGATGAACGCTGGCAACGGGCGCATCGGGAGAAGCAGTTAGATTCGCGTCAGATGAGCGATCTTTATCAAGAGATTTACTTGGAGAAGCAACAAGAGCTGGCGGTGGAATTCGATCAGACGCACAATATTGAGCGCGCTAAGTCGGTTGGATCGATCGATAAAATTATCGAACTTGCTGGCTTACGCCCAAGCGTGGTACAATTTTTGCAAGATTTTTATCAAAAGTAAAAAGATAATAAAGCACTTGCCTTAAAACGATAAGGCGGGTGCTTTCGTGTCGAAATTTTTAGATATTGAGTTGGGTAATGGCGCGCTTGAGTTGGTGGAGTTCTTGTTTGATGGGTAGTTGGACGTGGATATTTTTGCTGGGGATAATCAACTCGCTAGCGTAGAGCGCGAGTGGGCTTTTTAGGGTGCGATTGAGGGCGAAGTTGCCATATTTGGTGTCGCCGATGATAGGCAGATTTTGGTTCTTTAGGTGGATACGAATCTGGTGCATGCGCCCTGACTGTAGCTCGATTTTGAGCAGTGAAGCGTGGGGTTGCCAGCGCTCTACTTTTTGGATGATCGACTTGGCGCGCTTACTTTTATTGTGTACCATAATCGCCTCTTCCGCCACCATCTGTCTAGGTGCATCGCCCCAAACCACGGCATGATAGATCTTTTGGATAGCGGTAGGATGGCTAAAAAGTTGGCTATAGTGATAGGCGCTAGCTGGACGCTTGGCGATGATAATCAGCCCTTGGGTGGCGGCATCAAGGCGGTGTACGGGGTAGATCTTCTGCTCAAAGAGGCTGGTTAAGTGCTCTACCAGCGAGTAAGCTACCCCCTTACCCGGTTGCACGGCGAGCCCTGCGGGTTTGGCAAAGATCCAAATTTCATGATTTTCAAAGAGCAATGGCGTATTCATTTTTCCTATTATAGGTTGCCCGCGCCAAGATGTCAAGCCGTTGGCGTGGACGAATTTTGGAAAGAATCGGGCGTTTGGGTCAATTTTCGTCTAGGTGAGTGTCGATAAATGGAGTATGAAACGGAATATAATGACATTTTTACTCATGTTATCTTTTATGGGTTATAAAGGATATGCATTGGATTGGATCGATGAGCATCTTGATGATCGCGAGCCTGCTCCAGAGGGCGTTCCGTCTGCTGATGGATTGCCCCACGAGAGCGATCTCCAAGCGGAACGATCGTCGCCGGTTGTTCCTGATAATATTGAAGAGCCACGCTTAGAGACACAACGGGTGGAGGTGTTGGAAGAGAAACGTGAGGATCGCGTTTTTGTTACCGATTTTTCGCAAATTGAGCTTCAACACGCCATGAATTTAGAACGATTAAGTTTATCTACGCAAGCCCATGCTGCCTACAATCGCGCTATCGATGTGGCTGCGCTTAAGGGTGATGAGGCGTTGTTACAGGCGCTTTTGGCACGTGCGGGTTTTTACTTGCGTCATCGAGACTTAGATGGGGCAGAGAGCGATTATCGTACTGCTATTGAGTTGGTGGCTGTGGAGCGTCGCTATGCCTTGGCTGACTATGTAGCTAGGGAGTATGCCCATCAAGGTTTTTGGGAGGAGTCGTTACCTTGGTATAGCCGAAAGATTGCCGCCGACCCCAAATCGATTGTCGGATATACCGAGCGCGCTTATGCCTATGTTAAGATTAATCGCTATCGTACTGCCTTGTGGGATTATGATATGGCGCTCTCTTTGGCAAAGGAGCAAGATACCAAAGAGCGTATCGAATTTGAGCGAGCTAAGCTCTACTTTGCACTAGGGGATAGAGAGCGTGCCGATGCAAGTTTTGCGCGATCGCCCCAGAGTGCGCCCTATTTGCGTGTGCGATCGGAATTTTATCGAAGCCAAAATCGTAATCAAGAGGCCATTGATGCCTATGCGCAGTTAATTACGGAAGAGCCAAAATTTGCCAGCGATCATGCGCTACGGGGCGAGTGGCAAGCCCTACGTGGGGAGCATGCTCTGGCGCGAGAGAGCTTTAACAAGGCGATTGAGTTAGCTCCTGAAGATGCATCGATTGTGGCGCGTCGGGCGCACTTTTTGATGGAACAGGGGGATTATGAGAACGCGTTACGCGATTACAGCCGAGCGATTGCCTTACAACCCGATGTGGCGCATCGTTATGCCGAGCGGGCACGCTTGCTGGAGAAAAAGGGCGATTTGCTCTTGGCAATTGCTGACTTTAGCCGTGCTATCGACCTTGAACCAACGCGTGCCTTTCGCTACAATGAACGCGCCGCCGCCTATCAACGACAGGGGCAGGTGCAGTTAGCGCTCAATGATTATGCACAGGCGCTTCGTTTAGATTCTGGTAATGTGACGGCACAGCGTGGCTGGGCAGAACTTCAGCGTCATCAGTAAATCTGCGTAGCTAAAATGAGGAAAAAAGGGGGCGAGGAGAGAAGAATGGGTCGTCATTTATTGCGACGTCCGGTGCGTAAGATTTATCCAGGGTACTTGAAGCGTGATCGCCAGTTGTTGATTAAACGTCTGCTCTTCTCCTTTTTTGTCTTCACTTCGACACTATTGGTGATGGCCTCGGCGGGTGCGCTTACCTATACGGTGAAGCGAGGAGATACGATCTTCGGCATTAGTCAGGCATCTCGGGTGAGCGAAGAGCAGTTACGGCTGGTAAATAATCTAACCGATAACACGATCCGTGAGGGACAAGAGTTGATCATTCCTCATGACTTTTATATGGTGCCCCCTGGCGATGGCTGGTTTGGGGTGAGCCGTAAGAGTGGCGTGCCTTTGGATGTCTTGCTTCGGATTAATCGGATGACCAAAGAGAGTCCGCTTCGGGCATATACCAAACTCAAAATTCCCGTTGCGGCTGCGCTCCAGAAGGTGCATGTGGTGCAAGCTGGGGAGAGTTGGGCGATTTTGGAGGATATTTACGGAGTAAGTGCCGAAAAGATGCGTCAATATTCGGGGATCTCTGCGAAACAGAATTTGGTGGAAGGGATGACGATTATGTTGATTCCCGACCTAGTGGAGACGCATTTGGTGCAAGAGGGAGAGACGCTCTATTCGCTTTCGCGTCGTTATGGGGTGAGCATTGACCAACTGATGCAGTATAACGCGCTCAATACCGATATTATTCGATCAGGACAGCGTTTACGCATTCGCGATCCGTTGGTGGATAATAGTTCTAGCCAGAATTTTGAGCTGGATAATCTTCCCCAAGAGGAGGTGGCAGAAGAAATTGCTCCCTTAATTGATCCTATCGAAATTAAGTATGCCTATTTTCAGCCTAGTCGGCTCTATTTTAGTCGACCACCAACGATTCCGGTGCAACCTAGTGCGCACTACGCCGATCCGCAAGCGACGAGTGTGGAGAGTGATTATGCGGATGCGAGTTTGCTTTATGCCAATTTTAAGGAAGACGTGGCGCAACTACCTGTATTGAGCGATACGCTAAAGGGCTATAAAATTATGCTCGATCCTGGGCATGGAGGCTATGATCCTGGCGCTTTGGGCAGTGTCAATATTGGAGGAAAAACCTACTACTTGGTGGAGGATGAGTATGTCTACGACATTGCATTGCGTCTTTATGCGATTTTGGTGCAACACGGTGCCGAGGTTGATTTGACGATTTTAGCGCCTAATCATACCATTCGTGAAAATAGCGATTTGGAGAGTTTTGTCAACCAAAAGAATGAGGTGTATAACGATGCCAAAGAGAGTCGTCGGCCTGTAGGTGGGCGCTGGGGCTTGCGTAAGCGTGTAGAGATTACGCAACGCTTTTTACGTAATCATCCTAAAGAGAAGAGTATTTTCATGAGTCTGCATGCCGATAGTGGCGATGTGAGTGGATTGGTTCTTGCCTCCGCTAAGTATAGTGATGCTACGAAGCGTCTGGCGGAGAAGATTATTTCTCGTTTTGCTGTGGGCGGGCGTATCCTTGCCGATGAGTATCTGGTGTTAAAGGATAATCCGGCGCATGCCTCGCTCTTGGTGGAGGTACGCACGATGTCTAAGAGTGAAGCTAAGTATCTATTAGATCCTGTTGAGCGTCAAGCGGATGCGCAACGTCTGGCGGATGCGATTCTTGATTATGCTGGGGGAGCTAAATAAGATGAGTAAAGATGAGCGGGAGAAAGCGATATCGATGCTCCCTAAAGATGGGTTTATTCGCGTGGGCAAGCCTGTAGAGATGGCTAGTCGCGATCGGGTGTTGTTGATTCGCAAGGCAAATGAGATGTGGCAGGCAGGCGACATTACGGCAGCGGAGCGTATCTTTGTTACGGTCAATTATGTTGACGGCTTGACACGATTGGGCGATTATTATTATAGTAAACAGGATTTTATTAAGGCGTTGACATACTTTAAGTTAGCTAAGGATGAACAACGTGTAGAAGCAATCACTTTACAGATGGTGCAAGTGATACAACAGTGGTTACAGGAGTAAAAATGAAACTAGTTCGGACATTAATGGTGATGGCATTTTTAACGCTATGGAGCGTTTCGGTCTCGGCGCAAGCGGTAGATATGGTGAAGGTTTTAGAGGCGGCCAAGCTGATTGAACAACGCAATGAGAGTCGTGGTGGGGGCAAGTGGTTTACGCGCGATTGCTCGGGGACAATGAACGCGATCTTTGCGGAGGCGGGTTTTCCTTTGGCAAATCGGCTCAATAAGGCTTATCGAACGGGTATGAGTGGCACGGCAATCTTGCATGCGATTTCTGAAGAGGTAGCGGTGCGCGAGATTCAGGCGGGGGATTTGATCTTTTTTCACGATACATATGATCGTAATGGTAATGGCATCAGCGATGATCCCTTTACGCATGTGGGCATGGTCATGAAGTATGATGCAAGCAGTGGGGTGGTCGATTTTTTACATTACAACACGTGGATGGATACAATTATCACGCAACAACTCAATGTGAAAGAGCCTAGCAATAAGGAGTTAAACGTAATTCTACGCTGGCCTAGCAAGGGCGATACACAGACGAAACGTTATGCTGGTGAGTTAGTGCATAGTTTTGGCAGAATCACCACCTACGCGTAAGTGGCAGTGATTCTGCGATGCATTAGGCTAACGCGATGACTTCAATCTCTACCAACCCATCCTTGGGTAGACGCGCAACTTGAACGGCGCTTCTGGCTGGGAGGTTGGTGGGAAAGAAGGAGGCGTAGACCTCGTTGACGGCGACAAAATCGTTAAGATCTTTCAAGAAGACGGTGGTTTTTACCACTTTGTCTAGGGAACTTCCGGCTTCTTGCAGGACAGCCTGCAGATTGTGGAAAATCTGCTTGGTTTGGGCTTGCACATCGGCACTGACAAAGTCACCAGTTTGTGGATCAATACCTAGCTGGCCGCTGGTAAAGATAAAAACATCTGTCTTAATAGCTTGGGCGTAGGGCCCAATGGCTTTAGGGGCTTTTTCTGTATTCACTTGTTTTTGTATCATAAGCTCATAATAACATAGAATCAAATATTTGTAAAGAAAAGAGCACTATTAATAAGAAAGAAATAGTTAGATTATTTTCGCACTTTTTGGGTTTAGCCTATTGACAAAAAATAGAAAATAGATTATTCTAAGCAAGAGTTTTACATACTGTAGTGTAGGAGAAAATATGGCACAGGTCAGTAAGAATAGCCGTATCGGTTCAGGAGCACAAAAGTTCTTCTGTAATTGCGGTGGCGAAGTAAAAATGAGAAGCCTTTTTCAATCTGGTAAGATGAATCATCTTGCAGAGTGCGAGAAGTGTAAGCGTCAAGAACGCCGTCCTTCGGATTTTAGATAATTTAACTTTGTTGTAAGTGCTTTCAAAGGAGATAGTACATGCCTAATTCACGAGATTCAAGAAAACGAGATCGTCAGTCCAAGTCAGTAAGACTTCATAATCGTAGCTCAAAGAGCGCCGTGCGAACGGTTGTAAAAAAATTCGAGTACGATCTGGATGAGGGTAAGGTTAGTCCTGAAAATCTTCGTTTAGTTATTAAAAATTTGGATACAGCGTCGCGTAAAGGTTTGATTAAAAAAAATGCTGCAGCCAGAAAAAAATCTCGTCTCATGAAAAGAGTGAATAAATTAGGGAAGGTATAAAAGTATCTTCGTTTGAGGTAACTTATGATGGAAGTTGAAGGGAGTGGTCTGCAGACAAAGTTGACCAAAGCCGAGATTATCGATAACATAGAGAAAAAATTGGCTAGTAAGTCTTATTCCGTAAGCAAAAGTGAAATTCATGAAGTTATAGAAGAGTTTTTTGCAGAAGTTAAGGATGGGCTTGCTGGTGGTCGTATTGTTGAGTTAAGAGGTTTTGGTACATTTGAGTTGAGACATAGGGTTGGTAGAGAACGCGCCCGTAATCCTAGAACTGGTGAAACCTTAAAAGTTGATAGTCATTCTGTGGCTGTTTTTAGGCCAGGCAGGGAGTTGAAGAGTAAAGTTTGGTCATATAGATTGATTTAGAATATTTTATGGTCCCTTCGTCTAATGGTTAGGACATGAGATTCTCATTCTCAAAATACGGGTTCGATCCCCGTAGGGACTATCTGGTTTGATCGGAGATTTTTATGAATACGCCTATTTTTGACAGATTGGTATCGTCGCTTTCTGCAGAAGAGCGTAAGAGCATGCTCGAAAGGATGCCCACTGACTCTCCTCAAGAAGAGGACAGTTTTCTTTTGCAGAGAGAAGCTGAAGAAAGGTCTACTATCTCCTTAAGTGAAATTTACCAAAGCATGGGTTTTTGGGCAAAGCTGTGGCTTCGATTTATTGCTTATTTCGATAAGCGAAGTAAAGAAGAGGTTCTACATCAAAGTCTTCTTACACGTTTGAAGAGAAAAGTTGTTACCGAATCTGGAAAGTATGTTGATTTTGGTAAAAATCGCTTTAAGTCTGATTTTTGTTTGCTTTTGGCTAATTTAGCACATGCACTAGATTTTTTAAAGAATCCTATGGAAGATGTAGTTGGTGAACATCGCCGTGAATATAATGCTTATTTGGTAGGCGTGGTTCAACCAGTTTTGCAAGAAAAACTGTTGCTCACAACAGACCCTGATAAGATATTTTCTGCGGATTTTTTCGAAAATGCAGAAGATAACGATATCAATACGAAAGCACGCATTTTGATTGAAGAAAATCTTGAGAAGAGTTTTCGAGATATTAACAATGATCTAAAGGATAAGCTCTATGCTTATGCACGTGGGTTAAATTATTTAGAGAGACTTGTCTCTTTTAACTATGAAAAAGTTATTGCGAGTTACTCGACAGATAATACGTGTACCATTAAGCTTATTTTTAAGCAGTTAAAAAAATTAAACAACATTATAAGTTCTGTTGAATTTTTACCTAACAGAGAGCTAATGCAGACAATTTTTTTATTTAGTTATGCACGTCAGGGTATAGCTGTTGCAGAGATTCCTGCTTTATTGAAGCAAGATATGCTGAAGGTTGAGGAACTTATTCTTCATTTTCGTAAATTTAAAGAGATCCCTCTAACCGACATTCTTTCGATTGTTGATGACGATTATTTTTATGAACCACAAAGCATTGGTGGCGGAGAAGATTGGTTTATTTTGTATCGTAAATTTTGGCAACAACGATCGTTACGTCTTTTTCAGGCATATTTGGTTAAGCGAAAATTTATCGCGCTACAGGTAGAAATAAAGGGTTTTTACGGGCTTAGCGAGACATTGCCGTTGCCTGGATATGATGGAAAGATTTGGTCAAGAGAGATTTTTCGTCCTGTTTATGTGGGCAGTTTGGCTCTTTTAACGCGTTTTTTTCGTGAAATTTATACCTCTCGTGCGGAGTACGCTATCCAAAAGCTCTATGATGAGGGACTTTTTATTAAGCGCGCTAATGCTCAAGAGTTAGCAGATGCATTGGTCTCTATTCCTTTACTAAAAAAAGAAATACAAGAATTTTCTCAAGCAATTTCCCCAGCAGACGGATATTTTTATTTACAGTTACAGGATTATACCCGTGGCGATCGCGTGCATGGGTTAGCCGGCGTGGTGGATTTGATTGAACGTCAGGTTTCTCTGATTTTGGAGCGTAGTTTGGAGATTTTAATGGCGCTTTCGAGTGTTTTGGGCGGTGTTTTAGAGCGTACTTTGGGTGGACGTTATGACACTATCTCTAACTTAGAGAGTCTTGGGCTTAGTCGAGATAATATTATGCAAGTTCGTGGCTTAGTGTTGCAGACTTATCAATTTATGATGGATCAAAAAAGCTTAGAGGAGCGCGTGCATCGTTTGGGCTTGGAGAATGATCGAGAGGCAGAAATGCTTGCTGGTGGACGATAGAGAGAAGAGGAGAAAAGGAATATGGAACTCATTCATCATGAACAATTAAAATTATTGGTCGCCAAGGCGTTGGAGACTTCTTATCGTTCTGAGCAATTGGGTGATAATCTTCTTGAGCGTCTTATTGTAGAGCGTCCTAAAGATGAGAGCTTTGGCGATGTTGCGATTCCTTTGTTTGATTTTGCCAAACAACTTAGACTTTCTCCTGCTGTAATTGCCAAACAAGTAGTTGAGCAGATTAAAAAGGTTGACTCAAGTGTTCATGTCGTTGCGCTTTCTGGGTATGTCAACTTTTTTTGGCACAAGGATGCTTTTACGCGTGAAATTTTGTCATCGATGCATGAGGGTTTTGGTCAAAATGAGAGTTTGTCTGGGGAAAAGATTATTGTGGAATTTTCTGGACCCAATACGAATAAGCCTTTGCATCTTGGGCATATGCGTAATAATGTTTTGGGCGAGAGTTTGAGCCGTATCTTGAAGAATGCGGGCGCGGAGCTCTTTAAGGTGAATATTGTGAATGATCGCGGGGTGCATATCTGTAAAAGCATGCTGGCTTATCAGATGTTTGGTGAGGGTGCAACGCCTGAGTCTACCCAAACCAAGAGTGATCACTTTGTTGGCGATTATTATGTAAAGTATGCGCAGTGGGAGAAGGAACATCCTGAGGTGGAGAACGAAATTCAGGCGATGCTCCATGCGTGGGAGGCGGGCGATGCTCAGGTATTAGAGCTCTGGAAGAAGATGAATCACTGGGCGGTTTCGGGTATTGCGCAAACGTATGAACGCACGGGTGTTTCCTTTGATAAGATTTATTATGAGAGTGAGACATACAAGCTTGGTAAGGATATTGTCCTTGCTGGTGCGCAGAAGGGGGTCTTTTTTAAGGCGGAGGATGGTTCTTTGCGTCTTGATGTGAGTGAAATTACTCCAGAGGATAAAAACAGCGACGAATTACCGACAAAAGTCTTTTTAAGGGCTGATGGCACAAGCATTTATATTACCCAAGATTTAGGTACAGCGGTGGCGCGTTATGAGGATTTTCCTTTTGATCGGATGATTTACGTCGTGGCGCACGAACAACGTCGCCACTTTGAGATTCTTTTTTACGCCCTAGATAAGATGGGGTATCCTTGGGCGAAGCAGTTGCACCACCTCTCTTATGGCATGGTTAATCTGCCTGATGGAAAGATGAAGAGCCGTGAGGGTACAGTAGTAGATGCCGATGATCTTCTTGATACGCTTACTGAGCAGGCGTTGTTGGTGAGTGAAAATGCACAGCGTAAGGCGGATGATGGTGGAAAGGCGCGTGCTTTCGATGTGGCGTTGGGGGCGCTTCATTACTTTTTGTTGCAAATTAATCCAGTAAAAGATATGGTGTTTAATGCGCAGGAGTCGCTCTCCTTTACGGGAAATACGGGGCCCTACTTACAATATACTTATGCGCGTATTGCTGGTATGCTACGTCGATCCGAAGCGAGGTCTCTGGTTGAGCGCTTTTCTCAGCCGAACTATACGCTTTTAAACCACGATGTAGAGTGGCGTCTGGTAAAAATATTGGCGGATTTTCCTGCGATTACACAAAAGGCGGCTTTGGAGTATAGTCCGTCGGTTATTGCGGTCTATCTTTATGAGTTGAGTAAGCAGTACAATAAATTTTATACCGATTTACCTATCTTTAAAGAAGATAACCTTGATGTTGCGGCGATGCGTTTGCTTTTGAGCGACAAGGTGCGCTTGGTACTTAAGCGCGGATTAGAGCTTTTAGTGATTCCCGTTGTGGAGCAGATGTAGCATGACGTTGGTGGAATTGAGTCAACAATTTACTTCTCTATATGATGCAATCGATGAAAAACGGAGGCGTCTTTGACTTTACTGGCTTGAAACGCGAGGTGATGGAGTTGGAGTTGATGAGTCATCATCCTGATTTTTGGAACGATAGGCAAAAAGCAGAAGCAACTTTAGTGAAGATTAAGAAGTTGGCATCGCGCTATCAACCTTGGGAGAAGCTTTATCAGGATGCTGATGAGTTGAGGTCGACGCTAGAGATTGTCAAAGAGCTTGACGATGCGGAGTTGGAAGCCGAGGCGGTGGCGCAATATCTGGCGATGCAGGCAAGTTATAAGACGTTATTGCAACGTGAGCGTCTCCATGAAGAGAGTGATCCCCTCGATGCAATTATTACGATTCACGCGGGGGCAGGTGGCACGGAGTCTTGTGATTGGGTGCGCATGCTTTATCGTATGTATAGCCGATATGTCCAGAGTCAGGGCTTTGAGCAGGAGATTCTCGATGTGCAAGATGACGAGGGTGGCTATCGTGATATCTCTTTTCAGGTTAAGGGTGAGTATGCTTATGGTCTGCTGAAATACGAGACGGGTATTCACCGTATGGTGCGGATCTCTCCTTTTGATGCCGCCGCGCGCCGTCATACCAGTTTTGCCTCGGTTTACGTAACGCCGGTTTTGGACGATTCCATCGTCGTAGAGATCAAGCCCGACGATGTGCGTATTGATACCTATCGTGCATCGGGCGCGGGTGGACAGAAGGTCAATAAAACCTCTTCGGCGGTACGTATTACGCACTTGGCAACGGGTATTGTGGTGGCCTGTCAAAATGAGCGCAGTCAATTTCGTAATAAGGATATCGCCTATTCGATTTTAAAGGGTCGCCTCTATCAACATTATAAAGCTCAGCGCGATCAAGAACGAGAGGCTAATGCTGTGGAGAAACGCGATATCGGCTTTGGTAGTCAGACGCGAAATTACGTCTTTCAGCCTTATACATTGGTCAAAGATGTGCGTACTAAGGCGGAAACCTCGCAAATTCACGCGGTGATGGATGGAAAAATTGATCTCTTTATCGAAGCTGCACTAGAAGAGCAGTGGACTTCGCACTAGTATGATGAGGCGCTATCTTATTCTTATCTATTTCTTATGTCTAGCTTCGTCGCTCTTTTCGGCACAACGATCGTTGCAGACTTTGTCGGCATACCGTATTGCGATGGTGCAACATAGTGATGATCCGCCACAACTCAAACAGCTTTGGAGTGAATTGGAGAGTGAGTTATTGCTTCTTTCTCGTCATCAGGTGAGTGAATTTGCGCACTTTTGGTTGCTTTATCAAGCGAGACTGGAGGAATTTCTTTTTGAAGAGGAGCGACTTAACCGTTTAGAGGAGCAACTGAAAGAGCTTCAAGGGCAGAAGTATCCTAATCTAAAAGCAATTCAGGAACAAAAGCGTAGTATCAAGGCACAGCGCAAGGTGCTTCAGATGATTCCGCAAAAAATCCCCGATTACAAAGTGCCTGAGCAATTACCTATTGAGCTTATTCGCGAGAATGGTGTACTTATCAATGAGTTGGAAGATACGCAAATTGGCATCAATTTTTGGTTATTTGCGGAGTATTCGGCGCTGGATAATCGCTCTTTTTTCTTCTATTTGTATGGGTATGATCGTATGCAAAATCAGCGGGTGGAGCTTTTTCGTGGGGTAATTCTTTGGGAAGATCGTGCTAAAATGTTGCGGAAGGCACTAGATACAGCGCGTCATCTGTGGTTGGGGCGTAGTTGGTCGGCTATTGAATTGGTGGATACGCCTAGTACGTCAAGCTTTCGTCTCCAGTGGCAAGATGATACAGGCGTGCCGAGGATGCCAGCCGTGGAGCAGAGACATTTAGAGAATTTAGCGGTAGATGACGGGCGATTACGCGCGCATGCGGTGGGATTTCAGCGTCAGGAGTGGTATCTTTCGCTCCAAGAAAATACCCGCCACGAGCTCTCTTTTGAGGCGATTGTCAGTAGCGATGACGATCGTTTTATCCGCACGAATATTAATGGGGCGGAGGTCTATTTGGATGGTATTTATCAAGGGCAAGCACCTCTTACTATCCAAGCACGTGCGGGGCAAATGGTGAGCATTGTCGATCGTGCGAAGATTCGTCCGCCATTGATTTACGAAGTACGGGAGGTGGATGAGGAGATATTTTTGCGTTTTTCTCTGCCTATCGATCAACAAAAAGAGTTGATTTTGGCGCAAAAAAAGCAATTTTATTGGTGGGCGGGGAGCTTTATTGTCTCGTTGATTTTGCCTATTGTTTTTTATAATCTCTATCTTGATTATGCACAAAAAGCCAACCGCTATTACTCCTTAGGCTGGGAGTATGAACAGCAACGAGCCTTGCGTATGTCTCGCGGATTTGGTTATGCGGGCATTGGCACGGGGATGCTTTCGGGCGGATTATTGGGAGTAAGTATTTATCAGCTTTACAATTATGTGGAGATCTCTCAAGATCCAACGCATCGCCAAAGAAACGAGGCTGACGATGAGTTGGAAGAGAGTGCGCTTAGTTAATTAGCGTTGATTGTAAGCTTTGAGCCCTGCTTCAATGATGGCGACAGCTTTCTTGATGCTTTCAATATTAAGGACATAGGCGATGCGCACCTCATTTTTCCCTTTATCGGGCGTGGTGTAGAAGCCGGCTCCGGGGGTGAGCATGACGGTGGTTTGATCGACGGCAAATTCGGTGAGCAACCACTTGGAGAAGTCTAGGCTATCCTCTACGGGAAGCCCAACCATAAGATAAAAAGCGCCCTCGGGTTTGCGCAGGGTAACTCCAGGCACTTTAGCAAGGAGATCGCACATGACATCACGGCGTTCTTTAAATTCGGGAATGCTTCGGCGAATAAAATCCATATCTTCACGATAGAGTGCGGCTGCCCCGATCTGCTCGAGGGTCGTGCCACTAAGGCGAGATTGACAGAGTTTGAGAAAGATAGCTGCGAGCTCTTGATTCTTGGTGAGCAGAAAGCCTACACGTGCTCCACAGGCGCTAAAACGCTTGGAGATCGAGTCGATGATAACCGTCTGTTGGGCGACTTCGGGTAGGAGCGAGAAGCTCTTGGTGGCAAAGCCGTCGTAGATATACTCACGGTAAACCTCGTCGGCAATGATCCATAAGTGATGCTCTTTGGCGATTTCGGCGATACGTTTTACCTCTTCCACGCTATAGGTAACGCCAGTGGGGTTAGCGGGATTGGAGAGAAGAATGGCCTTGGTTTTGGGGTGGATGTGGCGCACGATCTCTTCTTTGCTGGGCAGGTGAAAGCCCTCTTCGATGGTAGTGGGAATCCCGTCGATCTCTACCTCGACAACTTTGGCGATCGAGATATAGTTGCTGTAGAGAGGCTCGGGGACAAGGAGGCGATCGCCTGCCTCACAGAGGGCGATAAAGGCGTAAAGGAGCGCTTCGCTACCGCCCGTGGTTACGTAGATTTCATTTTTTTCAAAGGAGGCACCCATATTTTTATAGTAGGTCTGCACCTCTTGAATAAGCTCGGGTACGCCTGCGGAGGGCACGTATTGGAGTTGATGCGACTCGATAGCACAGATGCGTTGAAAGAAGACACTTGATACGTCTAAATCGGGTGCGCCGATGTTGAGATGTAGCACCTTTACGCCTTTCTTGGTGGCCTCTTGTTCGTACGCGGCTAACTGGCGCACTGCACTTGTGGGGATGGCGTTGGATCGTTTTGATGTTGCTAACATGGAAATCTCCTTGGGTATGAATATACAGATATTCAATATATTTTTATAATTTTGAGATAAAAATTATCATCTATGACTCGGTAAAAAGCCATAGACTTAAGTAATATAAAGGCGGACTAAACGACCGTACCCCGATTGATGGAGTATTGCTCGTAGAGTTTGTCCACAATGATGGTTTGTAATATCTCCACGACACGATAGACCTCTTCATAGGTGTTATAAAGAGCGATAGGCGCTAGGCGAATAACATTGGGCTCTCGGAAGTCTGGAATCACGTGAAGATCGCGTAAGGCGATACTAATGCGATAGGCTTCTTCATGCTCTAAAGAGACATGTCCGCCTCTAAATTGATCCTCACGCGGGTTACCTACGGTATAGCCAAAGGGCTTGAGTTTATGATCGATAAGATACATGAGGTAGGCGGTAATATGGAGTGATTTTTGCCGAATCTGATGAATTCCTGCCTCTTCAAAGATCTGCAGTGCGCCTAAGAGCGGGGTCAGCGAGAAGATGTTGGGGGTACCAATTAGCCAGCCGTTGGCATCGATATCTTGATCGAAGGTGTGATTGAGTTGGAACTGGGTGGCATCTTTGTTGCCAAACCAGCCCCGTAGCCCGGCTTTTTTGCCAAAGTGTTTTTTATTGATATAGAGACCACCTGAGGCACCTGGTCCACCATTAATGTACTTATAGTTGCACCAGACGGCAAAATCAGCATCGATAGCTTTGAAGTCGTGGGGGATAGCTCCCATTGAGTGCGCTAAATCCCAGCCGACGAGAATACCTCGTTGATGTGCAGTCTCGGTAATCGTTTGCATATCCAAAAGTTGGGCGCTACGGTAGAGAACTGATGGAAGCCAGACAATAGCCACGTCCTCGCGCATGGCATCAATGATATCTTGGGTTGCGATGGTTCGGCTATCGCGACTTTTCACGGTAATGAGCGCATCTTTTGGATCTAAATTTTTCAACTCAATGAGACTTTGCACGGCATAAATATCGCTGGCAAAGTTAAGTTCATCGACGACAATTTTATAGCGCTCTTTCGTTGGGTGATAAAACGTGGCCAATACTTGGTGAATGTTTGCGGTAATGGTGCCCGTGGCAATGATTTCCTGCGCATCAGCATTTAACAGAGGGGCGGTCTTTTTGGCGATAAGACGGGATATATTGAAGTATAAGCCATCTTTAGTGTTCCAAATTTTAATGCCTTCCTTTTTCCAATCCTCCAAACTGGTCAGTAAGCTCTCTTGGGCATCTTTGGAGGCCATGCCTAGGGAATTCCCGTCCATGTAGATCTCATTCTCTACTTTAAAAAAGCGCTTTTGGAATGGGGCTAAGGGATCTTGTTGATCTAAGTTTTTGGCAAATGACACATCGTCTTTAAATTGATACATTGTGCTTTTCTCCTTTTTATTTTATGGGATAAATATCCCAGAGCATACCTACTGTCCCTTTTTGGATTGCATAACGTTGTAGATGATCATCCCCATGAGTCCGATGATAGCCACGCCTGCTAGCAAGGTAAATCCCCTAGACCAGCTAGTGGAGAGGATCACTTTGATGGTTAGGGGGGATCCAACGACAATCATAAAATAATACATTGTATTGACCAGTGAGATATGATAGCCTGTAACTTCTGGTTTTTTCGAGAGGGCGGAGGCTAAGATCATCACCGCAGTGTAAGAGAAAGAGATCCCAAAAGAGATAGTAAACCACCAACCAATATAAATGCTGGTGGAGAGATGCGCGTCTGTTATCCAGCTGTAAAGAGGCACGGCAATCAAGACGCTTATGAGCATTAAGATGAATCCTAACGCTCCAATGATGACAGGTTTTTTGCTCTTTTCAATGATGATACCGGCAAGTACCCCAGAAATAATGCCCGAAAGACCAAAGGTGCTGGCGTAAGCATTGGCGAGATGGTCGGGCAGTAGGTAGAGATCTTTCATCATAAAAGGCCCGATTTGGATCATGGTGAAGAGAATAAAGGTCATCGCCCCATGGCTTAGTGTTAAGATCCAAATTTTTTTATCACTTAGCGCCTGCGTAAGAAAATTTTCAGGCTTATGCTTGGTATTTTTTTCTGTCCCAATCGGTTCTAACACAAAGATAAAGAGTACCATAGTTAGTAGCGAGAGCACGGTTAGATAGATCCAGATACTACGAAAACCCGTTAGCGGAATGAGTGTCGTACTAATATTAAAGATGATCAACTGGGCTAGGGCGGAGAATGTGCCAAAAAAGCCTAATGCCGTGCCACTGCCTTTGTCGGCAAACCAATGACGAATATATACCATCGCCACCATGAGATACATGGCAAACGAGATGCCTTCAACTGCGCGTGAGAGGAGAAGAAGTGGATAGTTACTAATGAAAACATATCCTAAGAGATTGCCTAACGCGAGCACGGCCATTAATAAGACAATTAAACGTTTGGCGCCAATTTTTGCCATCAACATTCCACCTGGGATGGCCAGAAAAATTCCTGATATCGAAAAAATAGAGGATAGCAGTTGGATATCGCCTTTATCGACACCTAAAGAGTTACTGAGTGCATCCAGAACTAGGGTGGGCGCAATTTTGAGTTGACTCATAGAGATGACAAAGGCTCCAAAGTAAATGAACGAAAATTTTAGCCATCGTTGATACATAAACGCCTCGCTTGAAAAATAGTTTATAGTGTAAAAGGAGCGACCGAATAAATACGAAGTAATCATTCAATATCTTCAGTATAGCATCACTGAATTTATATTGTCAAGCTGTTTTTATGCAACGACAGTTCAATATCTAATGTGGCTACCTGATAGGGTAAAAATCCGCAAAGAAAAAAGTAGACAGTAAGTGAGGAGTCGTGATATGATGAAATGTGTTAGATAGAAATGTTACCTGTTAAGTAAGGAGAGATGAGAATGGTTATTGGATTACCCAAAGAGATTAAAAATCATGAGAATCGCGTGGGGTTGACGCCAGCGAATGTGTTGATGTTAACGCAGGCAGGGCATAGCGTACGCGTGCAAAGCTCGGCAGGTGAGGGTAGTGGCTTTAGCGATGAGGAGTATGTGGCTAGTGGCGCAACGATAGTTGCTGATGGCGCTTCTGCTTGGGATGCACAGATGGTGGTAAAGGTCAAAGAGCCACAGCCTTCGGAGTATGGCTACTTTAAAGAGGGCATGTTGCTCTACACCTATCTACATTTAGCCGCCGAACCTGCGCTTACGAAAGCTCTAATGGAGAAGGGGGTAAGCGCGGTTGCCTATGAGACTGTCCAGCTAAGCGATCGATCGCTTCCTTTACTCGCGCCGATGTCTGAAGTAGCGGGTCGTCGCGCGGTGAATGTTGCTTCGACCTTTTTAGAGAAGCATCATGGTGGGAAAGGGATTCTTCTCTCTGGCGTACCAGGTACGGCGCGGGCGCATGTGGTGATTGTGGGTGCCGGCGTAGCGGGCTTGAGCGCAGCACGTATGGCGTATGGTCTTGGGGCGCGGGTAACGATTTTGGATGTCAATCTTACACGTTTACGCTACATTGACGACACCTATCACGATATCCAAACGCTCTACTCCAATGAGTATAATCTTGCCGAGGTGGTAAAGAGTGCCGATGTCTTGATCTCGACGATTTTGATTCCTGGTACCAAAGCGCCTAAGATTGTCAAAGAGTACATGGTTGCCTCGATGAGTAAGGGATCGATTGTCATTGACGTGGCAATCGATCAAGGTGGATCGGTGGAGAGCATTGATCGTATCACCAGCCATGATAATCCTGTTTACGAAAAGCACGGCGTCTTACACTATTCGGTGGCCAACATGCCAGGAGCCACGCCTCGTACCTCCACCTTTGCGCTGACCAATGCAACCTCGGCCTATCTCTTGGCACTGGCAAATCATGGAGTTCTCGCCTGCAAGGAGAATCCTGCGTTACTCTTAGGGCTTAATACGCACAAGGGGAAACTCACCTATAAGGCGGTTGCCGATGCCTTAGGCATGACCTACACCGAGATTTCTTCATTATTTTAGGATTAATTATGGATTTTTATAGATCTTTTGATATATTTATGCTATAATAACCAAAAGATTCGAGAGAAAGGAGGAGATAGTGGGTAAGAAAAAGATGCCGTTGTTGGTAAAGTTGATATTAGGGATTGTGCTGGGTATTGCGATAGGATTAAGCACGAAGGCGATGGGATTCCTCTTGCCAATTCAGCTACTTGCAACATTTAATGGCTTATTTGGTAGCTTCTTAAGCTTTGTTGTCCCGTTATTGATCCTCTCCTTTGTCTCGGTGGGGATTGCCGATTTAGGAGGTGGCGCGGGAAAGTTGTTGGGTTTATCGGTGGGTATGGCGTATGTAAGTACGATTGTCTTTACCTTATTGGCGATGTTTGCTTCCCAGCTCATCGTCTTTCCTGCGCTCTTAACGCCGAATGCGGTCTTTAGCGATCTTATTGATAATCCAAAAAATTTCTTGGTGAGCGGTCTCTTTAGTATTCCGATGCCTCCCGCATTAGATGTGATGACGGCACTGCTTTTAGCATTTGTTTTGGGGGTCGGTCTCACCAAAATTGGCGATATGGGCAAGCCTCTCTTTCAAGGCTTGCTTGCCTTTCAGAAGATCATTGAGAAGTTGATCGCAGCGATCCTTATTCCCTTGTTACCGATTCATATTGCCGGAGTCTTTGCTAATATGAGCTATGGGGGCAAGGCTTTTGAGGTGATGCGGATGATGATGGTGGTCTTTGGGATTATCTTGAGTTACCATGCGATTACGCTCGTGATCCACTTTGTAGTTGCCTCTATTGTACAAAAGAAGAGTCCGTTAAAACTCTTTTTGACGATGTTTCCGGCATATGTAACGGCGCTAGGTACGCAGTCTAGTGCGGCGAGTATTCCAGTGAGCAAGCAACAGATGAAGCAAGCGGGGGTGCGCGAGGATATTGCTAACTTTACCGCCCCTCTCTTTGCAACCATCCACATGCCAGGTAGCGCGATTACGATTAGTACGATTGCTTTCTCTTTAATGTATATGAGTGGTGCTCCTTTTGATTATAGCGTGGCGATTAACTTTGTGTTGATGCTAGGGATTGCGATGGTAGCAGCCCCTGGGGTTCCTGGGGGGGCGGTGATGGCAGCTTCGGCGATTTTGATCTCGATTATGGGGTTTGGCGAGACACTATTAGCGCTTACCATTGCGATGCATTTAGCGCAAGACTCCTTTGGTACGGCCTGTAATGTTACGGCAGATGGTGCATTATCCTTGGAGATCGACGCGATAGCTGGTAAAATGAAAGAATAAATCGCTTAATATTGTAGGTATTTCCATCTTTTCAATGTGATAGATCTATGTGTTATCTCTAAGTGAAAATTAAACGATGACTCACACGCTGATGCGTTTGGCGTATGAAAGGAGGAGGAAGGTGGCTACAAGGAAAAAAATTCCCTTATTATTGAAGTTGGTGCTGGGAATTGTTTTGGGTTTGATGGTGGGGTCTCTGTTGGGGCGATTTCAGGTGGTATGGCCAGTGCGCGTCTTTGCGACGTTTAATGGATTATTTAGCACCTTTTTAAGCTTTGTTGTCCCGCTATTGATTCTCTCTTTTGTTACGATGGGTATTGCCGATTTGGGCAAGGGCGCAGGGCGAATGCTAGGATTATCGGTGGGGCTTGCCTATGTGAGTACGGCATTTTTTGTGGGCTTGGCGATCTTTTCTTTTCGCTTGTTGCTTCCTTATATGGGTTTGGAAGGGGGTGGCTTTCAACAGATGATGGACAACCCTAATGACTTCTTACTTACCGGCTACTTTAGTATCCCTTTACCGCCGGTGATGGATGTGCTTACGGCGCTGGTGCTTGCGTTTGTCTTGGGCTTGGGCTTAACCGGCTTGTCGAGCAAGGAGAACGCGCTTTATGAAGGAGCGCATATTTTTCAAGGGATTATTGAGAAGCTAATTGATCGCGCGATTTTACCGCTTTTGCCTTTACATATCACAGGTGTCTTTATGAACATGAGTTATAGTGGTGAGGCTAAGCACGTGATGAGTATGATGCTGGTGGTTTTTTTGTTTGTGGTTAGCTTCCAAATTTTGACACTTTTTGTGCACTTTGGTTTGGCTGGAGTGATGACTAAGCGCAATCCATTTAAATTGCTTTGGGAAATGTTTCCTGCGTATGTTACTGCGCTGGGCACACGATCTAGCGCCGCCTCGATTCCTGTAACGCGCCGTCAAATGACGGTGATTGGGGTGGATGAAGATATCGCTGACTTTACTACGCCGCTCTTTTCGGCAATTCACATGCCTGGTAATGCGATTAGTGTTGGCATTATTGCGTTCTCTTTGGCAGCGATTGCAGGCATTGAGGTCTCCTTGGCAGATACTTTTGGGTTAATCTTTATGTTAGGCATTATTATGGTGGCCGCACCAGGAATTCCGGGTGGAGCGATTTTGGCAGCGATGGGCTTTTTACAAACCAATTTTGGTTTTAGTGAAGCATTGATCACTCTAGCCATTGCGATGGATTTTGCTACCGATCCCACAGGAACAGCAACCAATGTAACCGCCGATGGGGCGTTGGCGCTCGAAGTGCAAGCGATTATGGAAAAGAAAGAAAAAGCGAAGTAGAGCAAAAGAGGCGGGGAAGACTCGCCTCTTATTTCTTATCGCTATTTTTTGCCTAAAAACGCTTAGGTAAAACGATACATATAGCCGAGGTAGAAGGTACCACGCACGCTGTTGACGCCACGAATATGGGGATCGATTTGGTCGAAGTTCCCCTCATCCCAAGCTTTGCTATCCTGAAAGAGACCAATCATTCCACTGATGTTAAAGTTGGCACGAGCATTGAAGGTTACAAAGTGTTGCTTATTTTTGTCGAGAGGAACATTGAGTCCGATATCAAAGGCGCTAATGAAGTCGACTTTCATTTTTCGGCTGTAGACGTCGTTAAGGGATTTATCGTCGACAAATTTAGGCGCGGTGGCAATCGAAAAGCCAGGCCCAATCGCGATATACATCCAACCATAGCGAAATTTTGCTAAGAGATCAAACTGAAAGTCGGTAAAGCGCAGGTGTTGATCCCAAAGTCCTAAGAGGGATAGCTCCGGAATTTCTATTCCGGGGGCTAGGGTAATCATACTTGCGGTGTGATCAACCACGCGGGTACGGTTACCAAAGGAGACGAAAAATTCGGGGGTGAGGGCAAACCAATGATTAAAGCCGATGTCGCCGTAAATGCCTAAGGATGTTGCTACGTGATTGTAAGATGCCCCTTGTACTCGCACCGTATTGGTGAGCAAACCTTGAAGGATCGGATAGAGATCAGTAGGGACAACAGGAAAGAATTTTGTGGTGCTAGAGGTGCCTAAGCCCACGCCTACGCGCGCACCCACGGTGTAATTCATTTGTAATGCCTGCGTTTGAAGGGGGAGAAGGAAGGGCAGGATCAACATAGGGATAATTTTTCGCACAACGATATAACTCCTTTTGATATCAAAAATAACGAATTTTTACGTATAAAGCAACATGCAAACATGCCCCGAAGAGGATTCGAACCTCCACTCTACCGCTTAGGAGGCGGTGGCTTTATCCAGTTAAGCTATCGGAGCAGATAACCATAAGTGAGTGTATCACGTTCTTGCAAAAAGATCAAGTTTCGTTCGTTTACAAAGAGAGAGCATCTATAAGAGATCTAACAGATGCTATCCCTTTGTAATAAGGTTTGCTACTTTTTCAGTGCGACGATACCAGGTAGAGCTTTGCCTTCGAGATACTCAAGGCTAGCGCCACCGCCGGTAGAGACGTGGGACATCTTCTCTGCGAGACCAAACTTATTGACCGCCGCCACCGAGTCGCCGCCACCAACAACGGTGATACCACCTTTAGCCTTGAGGCTAGCGACAACTTTAGCGATTTCGTGGGTACCAAATTCAAAGTGCTTAAACTCAAAGACACCAAGTGGACCATTCCAGACCACCGTCTTGGCATTTTCTAGCGCCTTGGCATAGAGCTCGACACTCTTTTTACCCGCATCAAGACCCATCAGGTTCTCTGGCAGGTCGATAGCGTCAACATAAGTAGGCTCCACATCAGCAAATTCGGCAGAGGCAAGGTGATCGACGGGCAGAAGAATTTGCACATTCATCTCTTTGGCTTTGGCTAAGAGGCTCTTGGCGGTGTCGATAAAGTCATCTTCTACGAGGCTCTTACCCACGGTATGTCCCTGCGCTTTGAGGAAGGTGAAGGCCATACCACCACCAATAATAAGGGTGTGTGCGTTCTTGAGGAGGCTCTCCAATACGGCGATTTTGCTAGATACCTTTGCCCCACCTACGATAGCAACCATCGGTTTTTGGGGATTGCTTACGATCGGATCGAGGTAGGCAACCTCTTTTTCCATGAGGAATCCCGCGTAAGCTGGTAAGAAGTGCGCAAGCGTCTCGGTGCTGGCGTGGGCGCGGTGTGCGGTACCAAAGGCATCGTTTACATAGACTTCGCCAAGGCTTGCGAGCTCTTTGGCCATGGCTTCGCGTTCGCTGGCCTCTTTGCTGGTTTCGCGACTATCAAAGCGGGTGTTCTCTAGCATAATGATGCCCGATTCAGGGGCGCTATCGCAGACGGCTTGGGCTTGAGTACCGGTGGTCTGTGCGCTAAAGGCTACGGGCTTACCGATGAGATTAGCAAGGTACTCTGCAACGTTTTTCATACGATTTTTGGCCGCAAAGAAGGTCTCTTGGTCGAGAGATTTGCCCTCTTTTTCCGCCTTTTCTTGGGCTTTTTTGAAATCTTTTTTGGGATCACCCAAGTGGCTCATTAAGACCAAATAGCGGGGTTTTTGGGCTAGAATGTAGTTAATAGATTCCAATGCTGCCTTAATGCGGGTGTCGTCTTGGACTTTACCCTCTTTCATTGGCACGTTGAAATCAACACGCATTACCACTTTTTTACCAGCCAAATCGGCTTCACGGATGGTTCGTAGCTCCATGCTCTTCTCCTTGTTCTTCGACAAAATCTTGAATTTCTTCTTCTTTTATTATACTCAAAAAAGAAGCACTGTAAAGATAGTAGCGCACTTTTTTTTTGTAAGAGCGATTATTTTGAGAATTTCGCCTAATTGGCTTGATCTTACAGGGTGAGAGTGGCTATAATCAAGGAATGAATGCGAATGCGCCTTATTTATACTTGATGGTGGCTAATCCGTACTTTTGGCTCTTTTGCTCGGCGCTCTTCTTGGCGATGGTGCTAGCAAGGGCAACCACGCGCATCAAGCGGAATATCTATGCCTACACGGTGCGTCGACGACACTGGCGTACGTTGTTGTTGATGGGCTCCTTATCGGGATTGTCGGCATGGTTTGGCTTAGGGGTGGTTGGCACGCATTTTGTTTATGGCTCAACTCCGCTCTGGCTCTATTATGTGACCATCTTACTGGTGGTTTTTCTCTTGATACGCTTTGTGCCCTATAGTGGCTATCTTATCTTATTGTTGATACTCTTTAGTGGATACACTAGTCATGTGGTGAATCGTCAGTGGACACTTGTTTCGTATCGATCGTTTGAGCGCGAGCCAGTCTTGGGCATCTATCACTACGATTTGATGGAGCAACGCGCTGATTTAGTTGTCATGCATCGCCCTACGGAGGTGCTCGATCGTGCAGAACTGGCGCGCAATTGGCATGAGATGGGTTTGGTGGCTAATGTGGCTTTTAGCTATGCTAGCTACCCTAAGTGTCCGGTTAATTATCGGGTGCGAGGCTATTTGTTGGAGAGTCGCCCCGAGATCTTTTTTGTCTACCCAGCGCGCTACTTCTACCCATTAGACTTTACGATCTTTAATAGTTCGAGCAATGTCGCAGAGGATCCTCATCTCTTTTGGTATCTTACATTACTCAAACCGATTCTTGGTCTGCGCACCGTGGAGTGGGAGCTTGAAGGGACGTTTGTCAGCGAGGAGACTCCGATGCTCTTTTATCCCTCTACACTGCGCCATACGGTGGCACCACTGGAGAGCGATCTGCCTGAACCGTGTCGTTTTTATGCGGATGGGGATAATGACTAGGCAAATGTTTACATTGGGGGAATGATGAGGCGCGAAAAATCGATTTCTTTGCCCGAGCTTTTAGATAAAATGGAGGCACTGATGCCCCCAATTACACCGATCTATCCAACGGCCTTTGAGGTGTTAATCTTCTGTATCATCTCGTTGCGCACCAAAGATGAGGTGGCTTATCCCTCCGCTGACCGTCTCTTTACCTTGGGGCGTACTCCGATGGCGATCGCGAAACTATCGGTAGAAGCGATCGCGCAGGCGATCTATCCTGCGGGGTTTTATCAGCGTAAAGCCAGCCAAATTTGGGCGATTGCACAAGATCTTGCTAGCAAAGGAATGGAGCAACCGCCTGCTGATCGGGAGGCGCTCTTAACCTATACAGGCGTTGGGCTCAAGACGGCGAATCTGACCTTGTCGCGTGGGTTTAACATCCCAGCCATCTGCGTCGATATTCACGTGCATCGTATTGCTAATCGCCTAGGCTTTATTCAGAGTAACGACCCCGATGAGAGCGAGCGTCTGTTGCGGGAGCATATCCCACAACGCTATTGGAGTAAGATTAACCCCATTTTGGTCTACTGGGGTCAACACTACTGCGGAGCCAAAGCTAAGTGCAATCTCTGCCCCGTACGGAGTGATTGTCCTGTTGGCTAGGTAGCTTGGCAGGCGCAGAGCAGTTCGGGGGAGTTCTTGCGTTCCTTGTATACGGCGAGGCTAAAGAGCGCGGCAAGGCTTAGCAGTAAGAGCGATCCGGTAAAGAAGACGGGTTGGAAGTTATTCTGGCTAAAGACGAGCAACTGCGTGCCAAGGAGCGGTCCTAGGGTGAGCCCTAAGCCGTCAAAGGAGCGGTTGATACCAAAGATTGTCCCTTGTCGATTTGGATGGGCGTAACGCGTAATAAAGTATTGGAGTGCGGGGGTAACGCCACCCACAAAGAAGCTCTCGATGGTGCGAATAACCAGCAACGATTGCCAATTAGGCGCGTAGATTTGCGGAATATAAAAGAGCGCTGCCCCCACCACGGCGATAAGGAGCGTCTTCTCCATCTTGATATGCTTGCTTAGGCGACTAAAGGCGAGTGCTCCTACGGCAACGGCTAAGTTAGCGCTAGCCATAATCGTGCCGTTGATGCTCCCGATACGATCAGCGAGGGTGGGAATGGCGTGGATCATCTCTTTTACGTAGATAACAAAGAGCGAATTGACCAAGGAGAAGGCAATGGCAATAGAAAATGTCATACCAATAAGAAGGATTAAGAAGGGGTGAAGTGCAGGTTTTGCTCGATTTTGTGTAGATTGCGTTGCTTTTTTGTGGAGAGCGGCTTGACTTTTGGAAGCGTCTTTGGGGACGAATGCCAAGAGCACGCCTAGGGCGATGGCGAGGATTACGACGGTGATTGGGAAGTTGAGGCGTCCACCAAATTGATCGTAGACCGCCCCACCGATCATCGGGCCAATGCTCTTGCCTACATAAATGGCCACCTGCAGAAGCGCAAGCGAGGAGACGATCTTACCTTTGGGTGTATAAAAGAGAATCAATACCGTAGCGGCGGCGATAGAGCCAGTAAAGCCACCTTGCAACGTCTGCAAAATGAGCAGTTGGAGCGGACTCTGCACAAAGCTCATTAAGCCGACAATCAGAATGCCCGTGGCTAACGCGCGAGCCAGCATCAAGCGTTTACCAAATTTGTCGGCCAAAATGCCCCAAACTGGCATTAAAATCATCATAGCAAATGAAGGCCCTGCGCTTAAATAGCCTGTCCAGCGTGTGAGTTGTTCTCCTTCGAGGGCAAAGAAGTCGGCTAAAATTAACGGGAGAATCGGTACGGTAACGGTAAAGGCAGCGATGGTCAGCATCTCGGCAAAAAGGATCGCCCCGACAATCATTTGCCAACGTGGGTGAGGGTTTGCATTATTCATGCGATGATTGTAGCATAGCTAAGGAGAAAAATCAAGCTTGGCATGCGATTTTCTTAATGGTGAGATTTACCCTGCCGATAGGGTACATATGAGAGATATGTTCGTGGGAGGTGATATGAAAAAGTATGCGATATTGATGGTGTGGTGGGCGCTTTTGCCCTTTGGGCTCTTTGCGCAAACGCAGTTGCTTTATCGGGAGGCTAGCGAGCGTCTTGATGTGGATCACACCTTAGATTTTCTCTTGAAGGGACACTTTAGTGTAACGGTGGAGCAAGGGGATAGTTTTGGGGTTTTTGTCTCGCCGTATATTGCAAAAAACGCTAAAATTAAACGTCAAAAAGGGCGTTTAGAGATTTCCCTTTCCAAGGGTGGCGAGGTTTATCTGGAAGGAGAAAAGATTCGCATTGTCTTGGCACGGGGAGAAGAAATTCCGCAGTTGTCGATGAATTTAGCGCGTCCTTGGCGCTTATTTGGAATTGGATCTTCACGGGGAACAACCTCATTTTTTATGAAAAATATTAAGATAAATAAATTTTTATTAACTTATAGTGCGCAACAAACCATCGATATCCGTAACATTTCCGCCGAGGAGTTTCGTCTGGTGGGCAGTGGGTCGGGTAAGGGTGAGCTTCATGGCATTCAAGCTAAGCGCATGGATGTGAAGAATAGCGGATCGATGGCGCTTCTCTTAGAGGCAATAACCGCAACCGAAATGACGATGCAGAGCAGTGGATCGGCGGAATTTATCCTAAATAATCTCGAGTTGGTGCGTCTTGCTTTAGAAAATAGTGGGTCGATACGTTGGCAGTTGGATAATGCGCGCGTGCAAGAGATGCATGCCAAAAGCTCCGGTAGTGCTAAGATAGCGGTGGAGCGTTCGCCGATGCAGTTGGTCGATCTCTCGAATTCGGGGTCGATGCAGATGAAACACCTTAGCCTTGTCGATCTGTTACGCGTAAAAAGCAGTGGAAGTTTTCACGGAGAATTTATCCTTAAAAATACGTTACATTGGATCAAAAATAGTGGATCGGCTAAGCTTACCCTCGCTGGGCAGAGCAAGATCGATCTCCATAATTCAGGAAGCTTACATATTAATGATCAACGTTATCGTGGTGATTTTAAGGGAATTTTGGCCATTGTCCCTTAGCTCTTGTCGTTGGGGATGTCGGTAGGCGTGGCTGGTTTGGGCGCAATGATGTTAGGCGAGAGCATCAAAATGATCACCAGTGCCATCAATAATCCGGCGCTCATGATAAAGGCGCTGTAAAATTGGTTGTCGGATACCACCCATACGCCTAGTGCAGGGCCTAGTGCCGAACCCACCGCATTGAGCGAGGCGACCAGCCCAAAGACGATGCCGTGTTTATGATTTGGTGCATTGCTAGAGATGAGGTAGTTGAGACCGGGGGTGATGCCTCCAACGAAGAAGC
Source organism: Entomospira culicis (assembly GCF_028748145.1). NCBI lineage: Bacteria > Pseudomonadati > Spirochaetota > Spirochaetia > Spirochaetales > Spirochaetaceae > Entomospira > Entomospira culicis. Next base: position 423,051 of record NZ_CP118181.1, read on the forward strand.
TGGCGATGAGCCTGAAGATAAGGAGCATCTGCCAAGAGGTGGCGTAGACTTGTGGAATATAAAAGAGCGCCGCGCCAGTAAGCGCAATGAGTAAGAGGTGGCTCATGGAGAAGCGCTTACCCATTTTGGCAAAAAAGATCGCACCCAATGCTAGCGTAATGGATGCGCTACCAATAATGATTCCCGAGATGGTTCCTAAGTCTAAGGTATCGGGGACGATGCTCTTGACGAAGAGTGGGAAGATGGGCGTAACCAAGGAGAAAGAGATGCTGACGATCATACCGGCGAGAAGCAAAATCAAGAGGAGCGGGTTCTCTTTAAAGAGCGTGAATTGGAATTTTGATCTTTGGCTTGCTTGTGGATCTTTGGGGCGTCCTTCTACTCTATCTTTAGGGACAAAGCGTAAGATAAGGAAGGAAGAGATCGCAAGCAGGATCGCGGTAAAGAGAAAATTGGCGCGTCCACTTAGCTGGGTTTGGTTAAGTTGATCGAAGCGAAGCAGGTAGTCGTAGAGCGCACCACCGACCAGCGGCCCTAGGCTTCCTCCCATATAAATGGAGACTTGTAATAGCGCGAGCGTCGTGGCGCTCTTCTCTTTTGGGGTGAAGAAGAGAATGAGTACGGTGGCTGCCGCGATCGACCCCGTGAATGCGCCTTGAAGTAGACGTAAAATGAGCAGTTGCATCGGACTTTGGACAAAGGTCATGAGGAAGAGTACCACCATGCCCCCCATCATCGCGCGAACCAGCATGAGGCGCTTGCCCATCTTATCGGCGAGTACGCCCCACACCGGCGAGAGCAACGCCATGGTTGCCCCTTGCGCCACAAACATCCAACCATTCCAGCGCACGAGCTCTTCGCCTTCTAGTCCAAAGAGATCTTTGAGGATAAAGGCAAGGACAGGCGTGGTGAAGGCATAGGCACCTACGGTAATGCCTTGGGCAATCAATATCGTTAAGACGATGCTTTGCCATCGTGCTAGGGGAAAGAGGGGTACTTTGATCGGCTTCATTTAGTAAGAGTAGCATATTTACGCATTAACGTCTATGCATTTAGCGCGAAGAGTAATGATATTATGCGTCTTATGTTTATCGTGTTCTCATCATTGACATAAACGCGTGAATGGCCTATGATAATGGCATATGATGAATATACAGATGATTATTTGGGGAAGCCTCGCTTTTGTGGGAGTGGCTGGGTTGATTTTTGCGTTTAGAGATAAGTTGGTCTCTAAGCATAACTTATTGGACGGATCGATTAGCCGAGGGGTGATTGGCTTTACGATTCCGCTCTTAATTAGTGGATTTTTTCAACAATTTTATACCACTGTCGATACGATCATGTTGAGTCAATTTGTGGGCGACAACGCCGTAGGCGCGGTAGGGCCAAGTGGTATGATCTTCTTTTTGGTGCTCTCGGCGATGATAGGCTTTACTGCCGGTGGTGGTGTGGTGATTGCCCACTACTTTGGCGCGAAGGATTGGACGGGCTTGAAGCGAGGCATCGAGACGTTTTATATCGCAATGCTCATTGGCTCGGTGATCATCACGATTGTGGGCTACCTGATTGCTCCCTTTGCGCTACGTGCGGTTAATCTGCCGGATGATTTGATGGATGATGCGCAAGAGTATTTGCAAATTCTCTTTTTGAGTACAGTTTTTGTCTTTGGCTATAACGGTATTTCGAGCATTTTACGTAGCACCGGCGACTCAATTACGCCATTGCTCTTTTTAATTGTTAGTACGGCGATAAATATCATTTTAGATTATCTCTTTATTTATCTTTTTGGTTGGGGCGTGCAAGGTGCAGCGTGGGCGACGTTTATTGCGCAGGGAATGAGCTTTGTGATGGCGCTGGTCTATATGGGAAGGCATAAGTATGAGCACTTACGTTTTCACTTGCACCGTTTGACTTTTGATCGTATCATTTTCCGTAAGATGCTACGCATGGGCTTACCCGGCAGTGTGCAACAGACGGTTATCTCTTTTAGCTTAGTGATTTTAAGTACTCTAGTAAATGGGCATGGCACCGCATACACCAACGCCTATAGTGCAATTCAGCGCTTGGATAGTTTTATTATTTTACCTGGAATGAATTTTATGCTTACGATATCAACTTTTGTGGGACAGAATATTGGGGCAAAGCAGTTTGATCGTTTAAAAAAAGGTCTCATGGTTACGTTGCTGATAGGGTTGGGCTTTAGCGGATTGGTCTCGGCGATTATCGCGATAAATCCTGCATTTTATCTCAACTTTTTTGTGCAAGGCGAGCAGGCAGTTGCCATTGGTGTAGGATATTTTCATATTACGATTTGGTTCTATCCGATTGCAACAGCGATGTTTATCTTTAGTGGAGCGATTCGTGGTAGTGGGCATGCAATGGCCTCGATGGCGATCTCTATTTTTGTCTCGCTGATTTTACGCATTCCTGTTGCGATGTTACTCAATACTTACATGGGTGTAGCGGGAGTTTGGTGGTCTTTTGTGATGACTTGGGTTGTCGGATTGACCCTTAATGGAGTATACTGGAAGAGTGGGGCTTGGCGTAAGGGACATGCGCTTGTCTCCTAGGAGGTTTTGCATGCGTAAAAATAGCGGACGGATGCTGGTCTTATCGTTCTTTTTGGTGGGATTGCTGGGTTGTCCACAGGTGGCAGAAGAGAGCGTGGTAGGTGAGCCTGATGTGGCTTATCAGCGGATTATTTCTACCTCTTTGGCCGGGGATGCTTTGGTGATCGATCTCTTAGCCGAGCACGATTTGGGGCGGATTGTGGGATTATCAAGCCGTTTCAATCGCTATGGTACTGATGGGCATAAGGAGAAGATCTTAGGAGCGTCTATCCCTAAAGACTTTAGCATGGAATTGCTTGCGCATGTGATGTTATATCAACCAGATCTTATTTTGGCTAGCCAGTGGAGTGTGAACAACGAACATCGTGAGACGTTGCGTAGGCTTGGCGTGAGACTGTATGAATTAGAGCAACCCATGCGTGTAGAGGATATCTATGCACATGTGCTTGAGCTTGGCACATTGCTGGGCGATAGCACGTTGCAGGACGCACGTAGTTTGGTGCATCGTCTACGCGAGATTGAGGAGCGTATTGTGCAACGGGCACAGGCCATGCATAGCGATAAACCTCGATCTGTTACGGCGATGGATATCAACCACTTAGGGCGTGCAGCCGTAGATGGCTCGAATTTTGCTATTGTTATGGAACTTTTGGGATTTGTCAATATTGGTGCGCAACTAGAGGGGGAGGCGGTCGCAGGTTATATACCGATTAGCGATGAGCAATTAATCCAACTTAATCCTGACATCCTGATGGTTGATCCGCTTATGTACGAACGATTAACAACAGAAGAGCTCTTTGCCGACTTATCGGCAGTGCGTGGGGGAATGCTGATTCGTATCAGTGATAATCTGGAGAATATTGTGGCTGCGCCTAGTCATTATCTGCTCTTTGCTGCGCTCTACCTACAGGAGGAAATTTTGCATCGCTGGCAAGATTTTACTTTAGAGATGCAAGAAAATGTCGAAGAGCTTTAAATATTACCGAGATACTATCCGATAATTTTATGGAAGAGATAGGGAGATGTGGGAAGAATGAAGTATAAGCAACCCGTGATTGTATTAATATTTTTGCTATTTTTAGTGTCCGTATTATTAGGCGGATCGTTATTGGTACAGCGTAACTCAGACAAAGTGCCTCTCATTGCAGGTGGTGGTGGCTCTAGTCGCCCCGTGATTAGTCCAACCCCGCCGGAGGTCATCACTCCTGTTGATCCGCCTGTAGAGGTTGAGCAACCTTCTGTTGATCCTGATGAGAATTTAAATGGATCTGGTGGAGAATTTGTCGATCCACTAGCTCCTGTGGAAGATCCTTCTGCCAAGGCGCGTGAATTGACCAATCAAAGAGAGTATAAAGTGGTCTCTGGCGATACGGTAAGCACGATTACGGTACGCGAGTGGGGCAATGTCATGCTCTGGCCCGATCTCTACGTAAACAATCAGTGGATCTATAACGACCCTGATCTTATTTTACCCGGTGAGCTGGTCATGATTTTTGATAAGCTTGGTCATGGGCGTAGCGAACTGACTGCCGAAGAGAAAGAGTATCTTTTGGATGCGTATTTGCAGGTCTATAAGCTATATCAACAGTTGGGAGAAAAGCGTAATGCCTCTAAGTGGTATACACTAGGACTAGCGCTCCGTGTAGAGCCTCGCTTTTTTGAGATTTACGCCGATCGCATCGATCCCCGTGATATCGAGATGGTGAGAACTCTCCAGAAACAATCGGGTGCGTTTCGTTAATCGAGGTGATTAGATTTGGATAGAAAAAAAGCAGAGGGAATAATCCTCTGCTTTTAGTTGTTAATGGGATAGTTAAGTTGTGCAAGCATCTTGTAGAGTTTGTGCAACGGTAGACCAATCACCGTAGAGGGTACCCCCACGAGCTCCTCAATAAAGAATTGTGCCTTGCCTTGGAGTCGGTATCCACCGGCAACATCTTGCCACTCTCCGGTCTCTAAGTACCATTGCAGGTCGGTTTCGCTAAGGGTAGCAAAACGAATGGAAGCAACTTCGACGCTCTCTACTTTTTGTTTGAGGCTCTTGCTATAAAGCACCATGGCGGTGTAGACGGTGTGTTGCTTTCCTGATAATTGGCGTAAAATAGCGTCTGCCTCTTCGCGGGTTTTGGGCTTACCGATATTTTTGCCATTAAATCGCACGAGAGTGTCGGCAGCCAGCACCCAATTGCACCCTCCGCGCTGGGTATTCTCCAGAAAAAAGTCTAACTTTTTGTTGGCTAGGGTTAAGACCGCCACATGCGGTTCCATCTCTTTAGGAATACTCTCGTCGACGTTACTTGGTGCTGCGACAAAAGGAATGCCTCCAATGTTCAATAGCTCTTGCCTGCGTGGCGAAGATGATGCTAAAATTATAGTCTCCATATGCACTTTAGTATACGAGAAATGAGAATATTTAGCAAGAGCTATTTTTGCGCCTTTTTCGTTTCTTTTTGTAGAAACAAGGTTGACAGAAAATCCTCTTTGTTGTATCCTTAAATCAATACAAATTTATGGAGGTGGTTATGATTAGACGGATTTTTTCGGTATTATTTATCGGACTATTAAGTACAGCTCTCTGGGCGCAGAGTGCCAAGGACGTAACGGGACTCTGGTTTATGTACGACTTAGGCGACAAAGAGCCTAGCGGAGTGATGCAGGTCTATGAATTTCAGGGGGCTATTTATGGGCGAACACTTATCTCTTACGAAAAAGATGGACGTGTGCGCACCTACGTAGAGACTGACCTTGATCGCGCACCGCACTTGGCAGGTAATCCTCCCATGTTGGGCTTGGATGTGATTTGGGGCGTGCGCTGGAATGAAAAACGTAACCGCTACGACGGCGGACACATCATGGATCCACGTAAAAAGAGTCCTTATAGTGTTGAACTGCATCGTCAAGGCGATATTCTCAAGATGAAGGGCAAGCTTGGGCCTTTTGGTGCCACCATCGACTGGAAAAAGGCAACCGAGGCGGATCTCCATGGCGTAAAGCCTTTCGTCAATCCGATTCCTGTGCTTTATTACGATGAAAAAGGAAAACTTTTATTATCACCTAAAACTTTAAGCTAGAACGATCCGATACATTGATAAACTAGATCATTGAGGTGAGCCATGGATTGGGCAAATATTGAGCGCAAGCGTATCCATATTGTTGGAATCAAAGGAGCTGGATGTGCGGCATTAGCAGAGATTTTGCACCACCGTGGCGCTCACCTGAGTGGCTCGGATAATCCCGAAAATTTTTATACAAGTCTCATGCTCGATGCGTTGAAGATCACAATTTATCACCAATTTGATCAAGAGCATATCACCAAAGAGATCGATTTGGTGATTCACAGCGCAGCCTATAATCAGCGTAATGTGGAGTTGGCGCGTGCTGTTGCGCTTGGACTTTCTATCCTCTCTTATCCTGAGGCGTTGGGCAAATTGAGTCAGCAGAGTTATAGCATTGCCGTAGCAGGGGTGCATGGCAAAACCACCACGACGGCGATGCTAGGGTTAATCGCCAAAGAGCAGGGCTGGCCGGCAACGACGCTGGTTGGTTCACTGGTGGGAGGTTTTGGTAATCGCGCGACCTATTGCGCTGGGAGCGAAATCTTCATCGCCGAGACCTGCGAGTATCGCGAGCACTTTATGCATTTTCACCCTAATGCCATCCTCTTAACGGCGATTGAGTGGGATCATCAAGACTATTACAAGAGTCCCCAGCAGTTACGTGATGCTTTTTTCCGCTTTATCCAACGCCTACCCAATGGCGGAATTTTACTTTATAACGCCGACGATCCCGAGGTGATGATGGTTGTGGCGCAGGTACAAGAAGCACGTCAAGATCTCTCTTATCGGTCATTTGGACATCTTCATTCGGTAGATTATGCGCTCTCTCACGAAGCAGTGGCAGGCGAAATGAATACGTTTTCGCTCTCAGGCTGGGTTGATAGCGTGGCTATTCCCTTGGCGGGCAAGCATAATCGCGCCAATGCGGGCATGGCTTTGGCGATGGCGCGAGAGATTGCGCTACAACGGGGCATCGATTTTTCAGGAGATCGTGCAAGGCAAAGCATGCGATCCTTCCATGGCTTAACCCGGAGATTGGAGCTGGTGGGCTATGATAAGGCGAGGAATATTATCGTGCTTGATGACTATGCGCATCACCCTACTGCTATCGAGAAGACGATTCTTGGTCTGCGCGAATTCTATCCAGAGCGGCGTATTATCTTGAGCTTCATGAGCCATACCTATAGCCGTACGCATGCGCTTTTGGCCGATTTTGCGCGTACTATCGCGCTTGCTGATGTGGTGATTTTACATAAAATTTACGCCTCGGCACGTGAGCACAAACCAGAAAATTTCTCCTCCCAAGATCTTCTCACGGCAACAGAAGCGGAAAAAGTGTCCGACCTTTACTATATAGAGGAGCCACTTGATGCGCTGGCGTTACTACGCACCTTGCTTCAACCGAATGATCTCTTCATTACCATGGGCGCGGGGGATAATTTTCACTTATCGCATCAGCTAATAAAGGAGTGGGCATCGTGGTGAACAAAAATTTTTTCTATAAAGATGAAACCAAGTAAGGAGATGGCACGATTGAATGTACGATATGAACAGATAATGGATGAAAGACGATGGTAAGCATGACGGGGTTTGGGCGCGCGACCCATGAGGATTCTGATGTGCAACTTTGGGTGGAGGTTAAGTCTTACAATGCAAAGAATTTAGATCTCTATGTGCAGTTGCCTAACGAGTTGAGTAGTTATGAAATTGTGGCACGACAGATGCTTAGTGAGCGTTTTTCTCGTGGTAAAATAGAGCTTCGCGCTGGGGTAACCACACGGTTACAATCGCTTACGCTTCAGCCCCAAGTGGCATCAACGCTTAAGACATTGGCGAGTGAATTGGCGGGGGTGGGAGTGCATTTACAGGTGGGCTTGCGCGAGTTGCAACAGATGGGACTCTTGATGAGTGTTGATTCTGCATGTTTTGAGCAGACCTTTTTACGTAGTGTGGAAGAGGCGATCGCTGCGATGCAACGCTTTCGTCAAGAGGAGGGCAAGAAGCATCGCGAGGCACTAGCGCAAGATTGTGCAAGTATCGAAGAGGCGCTTCGTATCTTAACCGATCGCCAAGAGTTTGCCATGCAACAGGTGCGCGATCGTTTTATGCAAGTGATGGAGCAGTATCAACTGACGGCGGTGCTTAATGAGCAACGTTTTATGGAAGAGGTTGCGTATTACTTGGTGAAAAATAGTATTAAGGAAGAGATTATTCGTTTGTCTAGCCACGTGCAAGCGTTGCGTGAGCTGTTGGATTTGGACGAACCGATTGGCCGTAGGATCGATTTTTTAGCGCAAGAGATTCAACGAGAAGCCAACACCATCGCCAGCAAGAGCGAGGAGATTGCGATTAAGCAAGCAAGTTTGACGATAAAAGAGGTGGTAGATTCTATACGTGAACAGGGGAGAAATATTGAGTAAAGGCAGTGAATTAAAATTAATTAAACCCATTAGAATTGCGATGTCCGGACGCAGTGGCTGTGGCAATACCACGGCGGGGCGCATTGTTGCCGAGCGATTGGGGATTGTGCATGTCAACTATACCTTTCGTAATTTGGCGAAGGATAAAGGTGTCTCTTTTAATGAGTTGCGCAATATGGCACAAGAGAATGATGAGATTGATAAAGAGTTAGATAGGCGTCAATTAGAGTTGGCAATTGCACAGTCGTGTGTGTTGAGTAGTCGATTGGCGATTTGGATGCTTCCTGTGGCGGATTTGAAGATCTTCCTCAATATCCCCTTAGACGAACGTACGCGTCGTATTGCACAGCGTGAGGGGGGCGACTTACAAACCAAAATTGCCGAGACCCAACAGCGTGATGCCCTCGATCAACAGCGCTATTATCGTATTTACGGCATCGATATGAATCGCTTTGATGGTGCCGATATTATCATTAATAGCGGTCGGTTGAATGCCGAACAAGTGGCAGACATCATTATTTCGGCGATTCCACGCGACTATTTTGCCTAAGATTAGTCATTATTATGGATTGTTTTAGCCCTCGATATGAGGGTTTTTTAACTCTTTTTGAGCTGTGCCAGCGAACTCATGGCTAGGATGCGGTGGATTTCCGGATTGTACTCTTTGAAGTAGGGGTGAAAAGGATTTTCCAAAAATTCGGGGGTGAGAAATTGCCGAGAGGTGCCCTTTTCTAGTCCGGTGTAGACCTTGGCAAATTGCTCTTTGTTTGGGTCGCTGGGTTGACTACCCGTTTGATTGTTGGTTGCGAAGTACTCAAGGTAATCAAGCGTAAGTTTATCGATCTCTTCGCGTTTATCTTCTGCTAGTTGGTGCAAAAAGAGCACGGCATAGCGCATCGCCGTGGTGCTTTTTCGTTTAGCAAGCAGGTAGCGCACCATAAAGTAGACCCCGTCGGCTTGGTGCTTGACAGGCAGTGCGAGCGTATGGGAGGCAAGCTCTGATAGCTGTTGGATAAAGTTGGGCGACATCTGCTCTTCCTCGGTGATATAACCAGAAATAAGATGCTCGAGGTTGATTTTGATAAAGGGATAGGCAACCTCGTCGGTGTTTTGGATAAAGCGAGTAAAGGCTTCCAAAAAGATATACTCTTGCTCTTCTGCCGAAAGGGAGAGATTTTTTTTGACTTTTAGGAGAATAATATCCAACATGATTGCCTCTTTGGTGGGTTACTTTTGGTGATTAGGGCAGTAATAGGTGGAGCGTCCTGCCTGTTTGATTCGTTCGACAATGCCGTGCTCCGTGAGCTCGCCCTCGCGATCGTAGACCATAAATTCGTCTTGAAATTGACCGCTCTGGCCATCGGGTTTGCGATAATCTCGCCAAGTAGAGCCCGATAGTGCGATAGCCCGCGCGATAATCTTGTTGATAGAGTGGTGCAGTTGTTGGTACTCTGGCTGGGAGAGTTGGTTAGCTGGTCGGGTGGGGGATATCCCTGCATCATAGAGTGCCTCGCAGGCATAGATGTTGCCCAATCCGGCAATCAACTTTTGATCCAGAAGTGCCACTTTGATCGGTGCACGATGTTTGTGCATGGTGGTTTCGAGATAGACAGGAGTAAACGCGTCGGTGAGTGGCTCTGGGCCAAGCTTAGGCATGCGGTATGCCGCCGCCCAGAGCACCAGTCCAAAGCGACGCGCATCGTTAAAATATAGCGTGCGCCCATCTGCAAAGTGCCAAGAAATTTTATCATGTTTAAGCAGATGATCGCGACTCTCCAGTCGGCCGCTCATCCCCAAGTGCACCAGAAGTTTAGGCGCACCCTCAAAGGTTAATAAGAGATATTTACTCATACGCTCGATGGTGAGGAGTTTTTTGCCTTGCAGTTTTTGTGGAATATCCCCTGAAATAGGCTGACGTAGCCATGCATCATGCACGACCACGTCCGTAACAGTCTCGTTAAGATAAGGTAGGAGCGCTTGGCGCACGCTCTCTACCTCGGGTAACTCAGGCATCTAGCTTTGCCCCATGGCCGAGGAGCCACTCTCTGGATTTTCTGCAAGGGCACTCGGGGATGCGTCATTGGCGTGTAGACTCTTTTGGTTGTCATGCGCGCCCTTCACCAAGAAGCTCAAGCGGTTAATAATATTGACCTCGCTGGAACCTGCATCCATATCCAAGAAGAGGAGGTTGAGGTTGGGGTAGAGCATCTTGAGGCGCTTCTCCATCCCCTTAGCGATGATGTGGTTGGCAATACAGCCGAAGGGTTGAAGGCAAAGCACGTCCGTCGTGCCCTCGTTGACGAAGGTGATGATGTCGCCGGGCAAGAGCCAGCTCTCGCCAAACTGTAAGACGAGATCCATGCCTTTGGCGGCGTTCTTGGCGATGTGGCGGATGTCGTGAATGGGGCTGATGGCAAGCTTACTCTTAGCAAGTAGCTTGTTGGCCTTTTTGACATAATGTAAAATGACAGGTGCTGCTGCTTTGATTGCAAGAAGTTCTGCCCACGAATGATTTTCAACGTTAGCAGATTTGTTGTATTTCTGCTGGACAATGGTGGATAAAAAGAAGTTGACCAGCGGTGGAAAGTCGGGCTCAATACCATTTTTAATGAGCCATTGAGCGGTGTAATTATTGCTAAATTCATTAAACTTGACAAAAATCTCGCCAACAATACCCACTTTCGGAAAGCGCCCCTCTTTTACCTGGATGGTGTTAAATTCGGCAACTGCTTGCTCAATTAAGCCGTAGATGCGGTTCGGGTGCTTGTAGTCGATGATCTCCTCTCCTGCAGCTAACCACTTATCACTCATTGCTTTAGCAGTGCCATGCTCTTTTTCGTAGGTGGCATAGGTCCAGTAGAGCTTAGCGATGACATCGCCATAAAGGAGACCCAAAAGCGAGGTGAGCATGAAGGAGGTTGGGTTAAGCTTAAAGCCGGGTTGACGGTTGAGTTGTCCAGAGTCGGCGTGGGTGTTGATGGCAACCACAGGAACATCGGCAAACCCTGCGCTAATGAGCGCTTTTTTGAGCATGCTGATGTAACTACTGGCTCGGCACTGTCCACCGGTTTGGGTGAGGGCAACGGCTACATTGTCGATAGCATACTCGCCACTCTGTAAGGCCTTCACCAAGTCGCCAATCACGATGGTAGCAGGATAGCAGATGTCATTATTGGTGTACTGTAGCCCGACATGGATACTTTGACGATCGGGTTCGGGTAAGATCTTTAGGTTGTAGCCCTCATCACGCATCGACTTGACAATAAAGCGCGTGTAGAAGGGCGAGAAGTCTGGGGCGAGGATGATACGATCTTTATCGATCTCTTCAAAATTTTTGGTAAAGGCGCGCTCTTTCTTTTGTGGTTGAAAATTCTCTCCGCGCATGGCGACGCTCTCAATCATACTGCGGATACGTAGACGCACTGAACCAGGGGAGGTGATTTCGTCGACCTTGATGACGGTGGGCGACTTGCCAAAGCTTGCCAAGAGTGCCTTCACTTCGTCGATGGTTACGGCATCGGGGCCACAACCAAAGCTGTTGATGTGGATAACCTCGACGTTGGGTTGGCTACCTGCCCAGATGGCCGCGTCGTAGATGCGATTGGGGAAGGTCCACTGGGTCAAGACGTCAACGCCATGTAGCCCAACGCGTTCAGCCGGAGGCAGAGAGTCCTCGGTGAGGACATCGATACCTAGCGCGCTGATCATCTCGGGGAGCTTGTGGTTAATGAGGGCGTCAACATGATAGGGGCGACCCAAGAGCATAATAAGGAGACGCTTCTCTTCGCGGGCAACATTGATGACGGCTTGAGACTTCTCTTGAATAGCCTTTCGGTACTGCACGTCGGCGGCTACGGCTTTGTCAAAGGCTTCGTCAAAGATCTTCTTATTGACCCCTAAGTGCTCATGAAAGTAGCTCCAGAGACCTTTTTTGAAGAGCTTCTTGTCGTTCATGGCGAGTGATGGCTTATCAAACGGGATACCGTGCTTGGTTTCGGGCATCATCGCCGCGCTAATAACCTCGGGATAGCCAGCCACAACCGGACAATTGTACTCATTGGCACTGGCAGTGTCGTCAAATTCGGCCTTTTCATAGATGATCATCGGGTAGAAGATGCGGTCGACCTTCTTCTCCACCAAATTGATGATGTGTCCGTTGGTAATTTTGGCGGGATAGCAGATATTTTCGCTCATTACGGTGGCATAACCCTTTTCGGCTAGGCTGACGGTGGAGGGATCGGAGAGGACAACGTTGAACCCACTCTCCTCAAACATGGCGTGCCAAAAGGGAAAGTTATCCCACATATTAAGCACGCGAGGAATACCGATGGTGGGTCGCTTGGGCTGTTCGTCGAGAGGCTTTACCCCTGCCCAGAGGAGGTCGCGCTTGAATTGGTGCATATTAAAGCCCTGATGCGAGGAGATGAGCTTATTACTAAAGATCTTTTCACACTTGTTCCCGCTGTAGAATTTGCGTGTTTTGGCCTCTTCGTCGGTAAAGTTCATCTGGGTGATACGGCAGAGATTTTCACAACCTTTACAGGTGAGGGTCTGACGTGAATACTTTTGGGCTTCGGCAAGGTTATCTAGCCCGATAAAGGTGGATGGCTTTGCCTCTTGGTGATGGCGCTCGATGGCAACGAGGGCAGCACCGTAAGCGCCCATCAATTCGCAAATATCGGGGCGCACTACTTTTTTGTTGATAACTTTTTCAAGGGCGCGTAAGACTGCAGGATTTTTGAACGTTCCACCTTGCACCACCACGGTGTCGCCAAGGAGGGACATATCGGTAATTTTAAGCACCTTGTTGAAGCAGTTCTTAATGACCGAGTAGGCCAAGCCGGCAGAGATATCGCCTTGAGTTGCGCCTTCGCGGAGGGCTTGCTTTACCTTACTATTCATAAAGACGGTACAGCGCGTGCCTAGGTCGCAAGGCGCGTTACTGTAACAGGCCTCTTGGGCGAAGTCTTGTACCTTCATGGAGAGACCCTTGGCAAAGGTTTCGATAAAGGAGCCCGACCCTGAAGAGCACGATTCATTGAGCTCGAGGTTGTTGATGATGCCATGCTCGATAAAGATGGCCTTCATGTCTTGCCCACCAATATCGAGGATAAATGAGACATCGGGCGCAAAGTAGGAGGCCGCGGTGTAGTGAGCGATGGTTTCGACCAGCCCATCATCAAGCTTAAAGGCAAAGCGCGTGAGATCTTCCCCGTAACCAGTCGTCGCGGTGCGAATGAGGTTGGGCTTGTCTACCCCGAGGGCTTTGAGTTGCTCGTACACCGAGGTGAGACCACGGGTTACCGCGTCTACGGGGTTACCATTGTTCGGATGGTAGTCGCGCACGACGATAGCACCATGCTCATCACAGATGACGATTTTGGTGGTGGTCGATCCCGAATCGATGCCTAAAAAGAGCTTCGTTTCGTTGGTGAGCGTGCTAAGATCAAATTTCTCTACTTGATATTGACGTTCGTACTCTTGATTCCACTGGGCAAATTCATCGGCAGAGGTAAAGAGTGGCTCAAGGCGTGTATCGAGGGTGATGTTCTCCTCTTTAATGTTGGTGATACGCGCGATGAGGGTAGAAATTTTCGCAACTTCTTTCTCGGGAGAGGTATCTAAGGCGGCACCAAGGGCGGGGAAGACCTCGCTGGATTTGGTGGAGATGACGTCAAATTCATTGATGTTGAGGATGTCGTAGAAGGCGCGCTTGAGGGCGGGCATAAAGGTGAGCGGCCCACCAGTGAAGATAATCTTGGGCATGATGTCGACACCACGGGCAAGGGCATTAACCGTTTGATAGGCTACTGCGCGAAAGATGCTCGCTGCGATGTCGCTGGGTTGAATGCCACGGGCGATGAGGTTTTGTACGTCGGTTTTAGCAAAAACACCACAGCGCGAGGCAATGGGATAAGTGTTCTGGTGTTGATCGGCCAAGGCACTTAGCTCTTCTACAGGATAGCCTAGTAGGGTTGCCATTTGGTCGATAAAGGCACCTGTACCACCGGCGCATGCGCCGTTCATGCGGATATCGGGCTTCATCTCTTGGTTGAAGAAGATGATTTTTGCATCTTCTCCGCCTAGGTCGATAAGGGTGCGACACTCTGGGTAGAGTTCCTTGGCTACGCCTGCAGCAGCGACAACCTCTTGGACGAAAGGAATACCGGTCTTCTCGCTAATCCCCATTCCCGCTGTTCCGGTGATGGCGACGGAGAGGTCGATATCGCCAAGTTCGGTGAGCACCTCGTGGAGAATGCCCAGAATGGTTGCCACGACCTCGGTGTTGTGGCGACGGTAGCGCGTGAAGATCTGCTTATTTTCTGGATCGAGAAGAACAATTTTTGCTGTCGTCGAACCGATGTCAATCCCAAGTCTAAAATGTTGACTAATCATCATAAGTTACGCTCTTTATATTTATAATATGTTGTAGCAAAACTTTGGGGTTTCGTACAAAATATGATTGAAGCTTAGCATATACAGATACAAATTATAGAAAAAAGTAAAAAATATTACAAAATGCAGAATGTTGTACTATTTTGTTGATATCCTCTTTAATGTTTACACTATTTTGCAGATAAATTCAAGAGGAATAAGGCGAATTTTCTCCGCTTCGCGATGTTTTTAGAGAGAAAAGTAAGTTTTTGGAGAAAAAAAGCACTTTTTAATGACTTGCTTATTTTTTTAAGTTATCCTATAATAAGAGAGAGCGAATGTGTTCATTCAAAGGAGTTCCATAAATCAGATGAAACCGAGTAAGATTATAATGATTATCGCACTATCGATCTTCTTCCTGCCTTCGCATCTTTTGTTTGCCCAAGGGGCATCACATCGAGAAGAACATATTAAGGAGCAGTTGCTCGATCTCTACCTAGAGCAAGCTGAACGTGCCTTTACACTGGGATTTTATGATGAGGCTTGGCGTATTTTATTGTTAAGCGATGAGTTTCGTAGCGATTACCACCCTGAATACTTGCATCTTAAGGGACGTATGCTGATGCAAAAAGGCGCTTATCAGCAAGCCAAAGTGCTTTTTGAAGAGCTTCTTGCCAAGGGCGACTTGCTTGCCATTGGGGAACTTCATCTCTATGAAATATATCTACGACATCAAAATTATTCGGCAATTAAAGCGCTCTTTGCAAAGGGGTTGTTGCAAAATAGCGACGCCTTCTTTTACCAACAACTTGCGCTCTTTTATACCAATGACAAAAATTTTCGTAGCTTTTCTATTCAAGCTATGCGCCGCTTTAATCACGATGCGCGCTTTATTCTTCCCCTCTTGGTGAGTGGGGTGGATAATAATTCGCACTTTGCCCAGCTCAATCTTTTATATAATATTATGCGCCAAGATTATCTCTTTTTTGAAGATATGGATCTCCTCTCGCAAGATATTACCTTGGCGATGGTACGTCGTCTAGCCCCTGCGCAACAAGGACGGGTGTTGCACCACTTAGAGCCATGGCTAGCCAACAACATTAACTATCACTTAATGGTACGCCAGCAAATTGCTTTGGGTGATGACTCCTTTTTAGACCCACGTGGCAATTATCAGGCTCCGCACTGGGAACAACTGGAGGGCAACTATCTCTTAACAGCGTATCTCACCTCGCTTGAGGATGAGGCATTGTTGGCGAGTAAGTTAGCGTGGGCAGAGGATAGGAATTTAGATGGCTTTGCCGAGTTGGTTGGCACGGTTAATGCGCAGGGGAATGGAATGATGCGCTTGAGTCCGACACAGGATGATTTTTCTTCGATTGAAGTGATGTATCAACGCTTTCAGCCCCAGCGCGTTGTCGAGGCGCAAGCAGACCGTGAGGTAGAGATCGTTTTTTCTTACTTTCCACAGGTCGACAAGGTCTATGCGCGCGATACCTCGGTGCGTGAGGGCGCGAGTGCGCAGGCGGTGGTCTATCACTTGCGCTTTGATGCCATTACCCTCTCGCCTTGGCTAGATCAGATGAGCATTGGAGAGAGCCGTATTCCGCATGCGATGTTGCAATATCATAAACCGATGTTATTGGATAGAAATTTAGTCGAGGCTAGCGCCTATGTCGATGAGCTACGTGGCGACTGGCACTTTCGTCGTATGCGCGTGGTCGATGGAGAGATTCTCCACATTTGGGAAGATAGCGATAATGTAGGGTACTTTAACCGTTTTTTGAAGCTAAACAAGGGGGTAATTGAGTATGGTCGCAGAGCATTTTCGGCGTATGACGACTTCTTACTACTAGAAATTTATGAAAAAAATGAGGTTGTAGGCGTTGCCTTTAGTGAGGACGGTAGCAATTTTGACTTTTATGAAGAAGAGCAAGCTGGCTATCGTCTGCAAGTGTGGGATATTGATGTAAATGATTATATCAATGTTTATCGCAAAATAAATCAACCACCAACACTGCCTAGAGAACAGCGAGTATGGTTACGTCGACCGGTACGTGTCGATGCCATGACGGCGCGCGACTTTGCCAGTGCTAAACGGTGGCTAAAAGAGGTATATTAATATATGAAAAGATGGTTATCAGTAACAACATTAGGATTTACGCTTCTGCTGTCGGGATGTTTTACCGGTGGTGGTAGCGGTGGGCAACAGTCGGGGCGTGGGGGCTTGCCGGTAGATACGCGTATTTTAGGACCGCAACTTTTAGAGCGGGATCCGGTAGGGTATTATGAGCTTAGTTGGGTGCAGCGTGATACCGATACGCGGTCGGAGGTGATTCCTGCGTTGACGAATTTAATGAATCAGAGCGCAAGTGCCTTGGAGAAGTTGCAATATGCCATGAGTCTTCACTCGTTGGCGGCGATTGACGATCGAGCTCTTACCCAAGCATATTATGTATATGCGCGAGAGCTTATTACCGAGGGCAAGGTGGGCGTTGCCTTGGCGATGATTGGCGATGGTGGGTTGGATGTAAATTATCTTACGAATGATCAGCTTAAATTCTTTTTGGATACGGCAAATCAACATCGCTTGATGCATACCACGCGTCGCCTGATTCAAGAGGGTGGGCGTCGTCAGGTGGTGGCTTCGCAAGATGCTCGATGGGTGAACCAAAATCGTCGCCCGCATGAGTGGTTAGATGCGGTGGGAACAGTTTCGGTAGATGGTGGGTTTGTCATCGATCGTGGAAGTGTGCGTCGGGCTGGTGGCTCTGGATCGGGCTTCTTTATCGATCGTAATGGCTACTTTATTACCAACTTCCACGTCATTGAGATGGCGGTGGAGGGCGATCGCAAGCATCTGGTCAATTTGAGCGTGGTGATCGATACGAAAGGAGTGCGTGCGCCTGCTAAGGTGATTGGTTACACCAAGGATGCCGATCTTGCGTTGCTTAAGGTAGAGTACGAGCCTGATTTTGCGTTTGATATTGCAACTTATGCCAACAATGTGGAGGCAGGTCAGCGTATTTATGCATTGGGATCGCCTTTGGGTCTTTTTAATTCTAATATTTCTACGGGCGTTATCACCAATACCGAGCGTGTTTTAGAGTTTATCGCTAGCACGCCATTGGGTAATATTATTCAAATTGATGCTGCGGTCAATCCTGGTAATTCAGGGGGCCCGCTGGTGAATGATGATGGGATTGTGGTGGGGGTTGTTTACTCAGGATTGTTGCAATTTAGTGGTATTAACTTCGCCTTGCCTGCCGATCTTGTACGGGTGATGCTTCCTAAGATGATTTTACAAGATGCTCCTGATACCCCCAAGTTAGCGGTGGTGCCTTATGCGGATTTAGCAGCGTTTGATGGTAATCGGGTGTTGGAGCTACAGTATGTTGGTTTGCGATCGCAGGCGATAAAGAGCGGAGTAGAGAATTTTGGTGTGGTGGAGCGCGTGAACAATCAGAGTGTTAAGAGTGTTGCTGATATGCAAATTCAGTTTGCCAGACGCTATCCCAATACGATTGCCACGTTACGTCAAGGCGGAAAAAATATTCCTATCGTTCTAAAGAGTCGCCCTAAGTATCCAGGTTGGCATGCGCTTTTACGCGATCAAGATATTGCACTATTTCCTGCCTTTTACGGCGCACAGGTTAAGGCGTCGGGGCAGTATTTGCTCATTACGCGCGTTTACATGCGCTCTTCTATGGAGGATATCGGCTTTGAGGAGAACGATTCTATTGTGATTAATGGGCCGTTCAAGCGCAATGTTCCCGATCATCTTTATGCACTAAACGTGCGCGCGCGCATGGCGAAGGTGGGTGGTTTGGAGTTCGCAGGTATGCTTTTGGTGGCAGACTTGCGCGGATTTAACTGGGTGTAGCTAATGATCCCTGTAGGCTGGTGATAAGTCATTCTACAGGGATATTTAATTTTAAAAGAGAAGAAAGGTGGATAGAATGAGTGATTGGATGATGATGGCTGGCATTGGAGTGGTCTTTTTTGCGATGCTTTTGGTGCTTAGAGGCATGGCGAAAAATCCTAAGCAATTTAATTTTTCCAAGCGCGTCTTTGCGGGCTTGGCCTTTGGTATTCTTTTTGGGGCAGTGTTGCAGGTGCTCTTTTTAGAGCAGCACGCGCAGATGCTCTTTAAGACGCTGGAGTGGACAAACTTGGTGGGGCAAGCCTACCTTGGTCTTTTGCAGATGATTATCATGCCATTGATTATCGTCTCGATCTCTAGTGCGATCTTGAATATGAAGCAAGACGAGAATCTCGCGGGAGCAACCGGACAAATTATCGGGGTGCTGGTGGCAACAACTGCGATATCGGCGATGATTGGTATTGGTATCAGCCTTGTATTTAACCTGCAGGCACCAGATGTGATTACTAGTGACATGACCAACCGAGGCGCTGTGCTGGAGGGAATGGTTGATGCTAATAATCTTGGGATGGCGCATCAAATTAGACAAATGCTACCAGATAATCCGTTTAAAGATATGGCGGGTATCCGTAAGACCTCTACGCTAGGTGTGGTGATTTTTGTGGCGCTCTTTTCTTTGGCAGCGCGTCAAATTGCAAACAAAAAAGAGAAGAGCTTCTCTCTTATTAAAGACGGTGTAACGGCGCTTCATGATGTGGTGATGCGTCTTTTAACGATTGTTCTACGCTTAACTCCTTATGGTGTTTTTGCTATGATGACCAACTTAATGGCTACAAGTTCTTTTGAGGAGATGCTCAAATTTGTCTACTTCCTTGGTGCTAGCTACTTGGGACTCTTGCTTATCTTTTTGGTGCATCTTCTTTTAATTTCTATCAGTGGACTTAATCCTGCTACGTATGTCAAAAAAGGCTGGCCGGTCTTTCTCTTTGCTTTTACCAGCCGTAGCTCGATGGGAACAATTCCGCTTAATGTTAAGGCGCAGACCCAGAGCATGGGGGTGAGCGAGAGCTCTGCGAATCTCTCGGCAAGTTTGGGTGGGTCAATTGGACAAAATGGTTGCGCGGGTCTCTATCCTGCTATGCTCGCGATTATGATTATGATCTCTTCTGGCATGGATATTACGATTGGTACGATTATTCAGTTGATTTTAGTGGTAGCTATTAGTAGCTTTGGTGTAGCGGGAGTAGGTGGTGGTGCGACCTTTGCCGCGCTCATTGTCTTGAGTATCATGAATTTACCCGTAGCTTTGGTTGGTGTCTTAATTTCGGTAGAACCACTTATCGATATGGGACGTACGGCTATCAATGTCAGTGGTGCGATGACTTCCGGACTTGTGAGTAGTCGCTGGCAAAAGACGCTTAATCTTGAGCGCTACAACGATCCAACGGCATCAATTCAAGAAGAGTAAGATAAGACGAACAGGGGGATATTATGAAGATTATTGTGGTGGGGGCAACGGCAGCGGGTACGACATTTGCAGCCAAAATGCGTCGAAATAAAAAGGATGCACAGATTATCTTATTAGAGAAGAGTAACACGACGAGCTTAGGCGCGTGTGGTTTACCTTTTTATGTTGGCGGATTTTTTGACAATCCCCATCACATGATCGCCCGTACGCCCGAGCAATTTGTGGAGAGTGGCATTGATACGCGTATTTTACATGAAGCATTGTCGGTTAATGCAAAAGATAAATCGATTTTAATTAAAGATTTAGCGAAAAATCAAGAGTACTCCGAGAGCTATGATGCTTTAGTGATTGCGACGGGTGCAAGCGTAGCGCCCATGCCATTTTCTCTCGCCGAAGGGGTGGATATTTATCCCTTGCGTCGCTTAGAGGATGGTATTAGGTTACACGAGGCGCTTCATAGTAGTACGCCCAAACACGTGGCAATCATCGGTGCGGGTTTTATCGGCATCGAGGTGGTCGAAGGGGCGCTCAAGCTTGGGCATCAAGTCTCTCTTATTGACGGCGCGCCAAAACCAATGGCAAATAGCGTGGATGAGGAATTTCAGAATCTCATTGATGAGGAATTAAATGCCCACAATGTAAAAGGTTATTACGGATCGTTCATTAAGGCGATCGACCAAAATAAGAGCATTATCTTAGAAAATGGTCAACGTATTTCTGCGGATATTATTGTCTGGGCGGGGGGAATTGTGCCGGCAACAATGTGGCTAGAGCCCAGCGGCATTGCGATGGAGCGTGGTGTGATTCAAACCGATCGCAACGGGGAAACATCACTGACGGATATCTATGCAATCGGCGACTGCGCAACGGTGCATCATTTGGTATTGGATAAACCATTTTATAGTCCGCTCGCAACGACAGCCAATAAGATGGGGCGTTTTTTAGCCGATCACTTGGCGGGTGTAGCAACTGGTGATTTTACGGGAATGATGGGCAGTGCGAGTCTTAAAGCGTGCGACTTAGAGGTGGTACGCGTGGGGCTCTCGGAGGGAGAGGCAAAGCGTCATGGTGTTAGCTATCAAAGTGCGTTTATCGAAGATAAAGATCACACCAATTACTATCCCGATGCGCAAAAAATTTGGATCAAGCTTCTTTACGACGATACAGGCGTCATTTTAGGGGCGCAACTTGCAGGAAAGCGTGGGGCAGCTCTACGCGGTAGCGCCATGGCATTTGCTGTGGCTAAGCGCATGACGATTAAGGAGTTGGGTCTCTTGGATATTCCCTATAGTCCACCTTTTGCGCGCACTTGGGATGCCCTCAATGTGGCAGGCAACGCCTCGAAATTAAAATAGTTTAAAGATAACAGAGAGAAGCACTGGAAAACCAGTGCTTCTTTTTAGGTACAAGTATGTTTAGATTAGCTCATATCAAAATTACTAACCATTTTTTTATTAGAAATTAAAATATAGAAAATCACTGACATTATTATCTGACAATAAGGCGAGAAAAGCTATTAAAAAACTCATAGATGCTAGGAAGAGCGTTCGATAATTAGTTGTAAACTGGATGAGTTGTTCTTGCGAATTTTTCATTTTAAGGATGATAAGGAGAGCGCTAAAAATATATATAGTAATTATCGGAATCGTGAGACTAGTGTTGATGGAAAATGAATTACTCAAAATGAAATCAATGAGGGTCTCGATATTGGACTGCATGTTACCAAAGCCATTGAGACCTAGCATGCCTTTAAAAAGAGTCATTGCCTCGCGAACGTTATTGGCACGAAAGAAGACCCAAGCACCGTTGATAAACCCAAACGTAAGCAACCAGGCTATAATGTTAGGCATACGTATATTCCATTGACGCCACATACGATGCATGACTAATGCCAAGCCATGCAAGAGACCCCAAATAATGAATGTCCACCCAGCGCCATGCCAAATTCCACCTAATAAAAAAGTGATCGTGAGGTTGACGTAGGTTCTATACTTGCCTTGACGATTGCCACCTAGTGGAATATATACATAGGTGGATAAAAATCTACTTAATGTCATATGCCAACGTCGCCAAAAATCTTGAATGTTTAGGGCTTTGTACGGTGAATTAAAATTGATCGGTAGATGAATGTTGAAGAGTAATGCCAAGCCAATCGCCATATCACTATAGCCACTAAAGTCAAAGTATAATTGAAAGGTGTAGCTCAAAGAGGTTTGCCATGCAGAAAAAAAGTCTAAATTAACGTCTCCAAAGCCTGCATTAGCCCATAATGCAAACGTATCTGCAATGATAACTTTTTTAAATAGTCCCAAAGAGAAGATAAAAATACCTCGAGCTGTATTCACACTACTTATTTTACGGTTGTTAGCATCTAAGAACTGGGGAGTCATTTCACTGTGGCTAACGATGGGACCTGCAATAAGCTGAGGGAAAAAGGTGATAAAGAGGGTATAGTCTAGGAAATTGGTATGTCGAACATTACCCTTATAACTATCCACTAAGAATGCAATTTGTTGAAACGTGAAGAAAGAGATGGCCAAGGGTAGCATTAGGTTAAGCAACGGAAGTGCATTGGAGGTTACTCTATTCATATTTTGGATAACAAAATCTGTATATTTAAAGATTCCTATGAGAAGTAAATTGAGGCTTATACCTAGTATGAGAATAGATTTATTTTTATTTTTTAATAGTAGAACGCCTAAAAAATAATTGAAAAGAATAGAACCAGTGATTAAAAATAAGTACTCTTTTTTCCAGTAACCATAAAAGAAGAGTGAGGCTAATACGAGGAATATTTTAGCCGGGGTTGCTTTTTTTAGGGTGTGTTGCAGGAGAAAATAGCCTAATAGGGTGATCGGGAGGAATAGCAAGATAAAAAGTGGCGTATTAAAGAGCATCAGTATCTCCAAAGGTAAAATTTTCAAACAAAATCGCCCACATCTCCGCGGTGGGGTGGTTAGCGTCTCGGAAGTATGAGGCATCGAGGTTATATCGATATGGATTAAAGCTCCCAACGACGGGGACGCCATGCTCTGTAGCAAATCCCAAAATATCAGCCTCAACTATGTGTAAAAAGTCGCTACGCTCTATAGAGGTATCATAGGTTAATGGAGGATAAGGGGTTAGTAGCAGAATCGGCGTAATACCATAACTTTGCATATCTAACGCTAGTACTTTGATTAAAGTGCGATATGCCTGGTATCGTTGGTTATCTTTGGTCAGCATTTCACCAAAATCAATAAAGTGTTTTTCATCTTGGGGTGAATGATTATGTAACGTATAACTACCATCAGACTGTATGGTTCTTTTGCCAACAAGCATCTCATTAGGTATCGCAAAAAAATTATCTCGGTTAATAAATTGAAGATTTTGTAACAAATAGGAAAACGAGAAGAGTTCGGCTCTACGCATGGTTTGAAATGATCTTCGTCTTTCTAATGAGCGTTGTTGTATCTCTCTATCAAGATATTTTTCACTCCATGCCCTAAATAGCGTTTCATCAACGAATATGTTCTCTTCACGAGAAGGGGGAGAAAATTCAATGATGGCGTATTGTGGTATCGGTAAAGATGGGTTATTTCTATTTAAAAAATATTGCCACATTTCAATGATACCATTAATACCACCACCATGAATACTTAAGTTGATAAAGTGATTATTAGTTTGAAGATGACTGCTATTCAATAGCAGTAAACGTGATGTGCCTAGTGCAAAAATAGGTGGGTTTTTATTCTCTAAATGTAAGCGTCGTTGTAAAGCTCCTTGTCTGATGTGATAGCTTGAATCAATAATCGAGTTACCAGCATTCAGCGCATCAACGCCACGCTGTATACGCTTAAAGTAAAAACTATGAGGATTTTCATACAAAATATCATAATCAGTAAAAAAGTTAAAAGCACCAATTGATAGCATGACAAAGATGATATTGGTAAAGAAGAAAAGTATCCATTTTTTATAATTCATATCACGAATGATAGCATATTTAATAGGTTTCTGTCAACGTTAATTTTCAAATAGAAAATAAGCGCTGACATTCAGCGCTTATTTTAATCCTGTTATTGTCAAGAAATGTTACATCATTCCCATGCCACCCATACCAGGATGAGCACCCCCAGCAGGCGACTCTTCTTTGGTAGGGATATCGGTAATGGCGCAGTTGGTGGTGAGGAGTAGTCCTGCAATGCTAGCGGCATTTTGTAGTGCGCTACGGGTTACTTTTGCGGGGTCGATGATACCAGCCTTAACCATATCCACCCACTCCATCTTATTGGCATCAAAGCCAGTGCCGGCTTTTTCACGCTTCACACGGTCGGCGACAATCGAACCATCGACGCCAGCATTCTCGGCAATTTGGCGAATAGGCTCCTCTAGCGCGCGATGGACAATCTTAAAGCCTACTTTCTCCTCCTCGGTAAAGGTTGAGAGATCGGTCTTCTCGAGAGCAAAGGCAACTTGGGCTAGGGTTACGCCACCCCCAGGAACAATTCCCTCTTCAATAGCAGCACGGGTTGCGCTTAGGGCATCTTCTACGCGGTGTTTTTTCTCTTTGAGCTCGACTTCGGTAACCGCACCGACATTGATCACGGCAACGCCACCTGCGAGTTTGGCAAGACGCTCTTGTAATTTTTCCCGATCGTATTCACTGGAAGTCTCTTTGATTTGGTCGCGAAGTTGCGCCACACGATGGTTGATAGCACTTTCGGCGCCAGAACCATTAATAATAGTGGTATTCTCTTTCTCCACTTTGACGCTTTTTGCACGACCTAGCTGGGTGAGCTCGGTATTTTCTAGCTTCATGCCAAGGTCATCAGAGATCACTTCCGCACCCGTTAAGATAGCGATATCCTCAAGCATTGCTTTACGACGATCGCCAAAGCCCGGAGCCTTAACAGCAACCACTTGGAGGGCACCACGTAAGGCGTTCACGACTAAGGTCGCGAGCGCTTCGCCTTCTACATCTTCAGCAATGATAAGAATAGGTTTACCCGTTTGGGCGATCTTCTCCAAGACAGGAAGAAGCTCGCTCATGACAGTAATCTTCTTATCGCAAATAAGGATAAAGGGATCGTTTAGAAGGGATGTCATGTTTTCGCGGTTGGATGCAAAGTAGGGGCTGATATAGCCACGATCAAATTGCATACCCTCGACGAAGTCGGTGGTTGTCTCGATAGTCTTGCTCTCTTCCACGGCGATAACGCCATCTTTCCCAACCTTCTCCATGGCGTGAGCAATCTCTTCACCAATGATGGTGTCATTGTTGGCGGAGATGGTGGCAACTTGGCTGATCTCCTCTTTATCGTTGATGGGTTTTGCCACTTTTTGGATTTCTGCCACGGCAAGTGCAACGGATCGATCGATACCACGCTTGATGCCCATCGGGTTGATACCAGCTGCCACACTTTTTAGACCTTCTTTTACGATGGAGTAGGCGAGTACGGTAGCGGTAGTGGTACCATCACCGGCGACGTCGTTGGTCTTGCTGGCAACTTCTTTAATGAGTTGCGCGCCCATATTTTCATAAGGATCTTCGAGTTCGATCTCTTTGGCCACGCTTACGCCATCTTTGGTGATGGTGGGCGCACCAAATTTCTTATCCAACAAAACATTGCGCCCCTTAGGGCCAAGGGTTACCTTTACCGCCTTGCTAAGCTGTTCGACACCACTAAGGAGACCTTTACGTGCGTCATCGTCAAATTTTAGCTGTTTTGCCATTCTCTTCTTCACCTCTTTCTTACAAGATATTTTAATTTTTTATGATTAATATTGATCGGGAGCATATTCGCTCATCACAAAGATGCCCCTTAGCTTAAAGATAGCAATAATTGTACCAAGAGGCAACTATTTTTTATCATTATTCGGAAAAATCCTCTAATAGTGGGGTATTTTCTTCACGTTTAGGATAAAATAGCAGCGATTCGATACGATTTTCGGTGACTTGTTCGACAATGAATTTACCTACATCAAAGATCACTTCGTCGTTCACCTCGGCGATGCGTTCGAGTTTTTCTGCGAGTAATCCTGCCACAGTAAAGATATGTTTGTCGTGCGTAATGCGTTCGCCTGCCACCTCTTCTAGGCGATAGATGGGCAAGTCGCCAGAGAGGCGTAGCGCGTCGCCTAAGCTCTCCATTACCAGCTCTGGATTTTCATCTTCATCATAGAGCTCGCCGAGAATTTCTTCTAATACGTCTTCTCGGCTAGCTACTCCGGCTAAGCCACCGTACTCATCCAAGACGATGGCAATGTTGAGCGACTCACGATGGAAGACGGCAAGGAGCTCTTTAAGCGGTAGGCTGGATGGTACATAAATCGGATTTTTCATGATGGAATGCAAGGATTTATCGCCATCGCCATGCAGGTAGGCTTTAATGAGGTCATTTTCTAAAACAACCCCGATGATTTCCTCACAACCGCGTTCTCCATAGACGGGGATACGCGTAAAACTTTGGGCGGCAACTTCGGCGAGTGCTTCGTGGATACTCATCGAGGCATCGAGAGAGAAGACATCTTTACGGTGGGTGAGCACCGACTGTACCGTGTGATCTGCTAGACGGAAGAGCCCCGTAACGGCCTCTTTCTCATACTGTTGCACCGTACCCGAGGCTTCGGCAAGTTTGACCATATGAAGAATGCTATCTAGGCTGAAGGGCTTGGCTTTTTTCCCGCCTAAAAGACGGTTAAAGAACATCCCAAAAAAGGAGACCAAGGCCACCACTGGTTTTAGGATAATCACGAAGACTTGGAGGAAAGGTGCAAGGAGCACAGCAAAGAATTCGTTGTGGTTTAGGGCGATTTGCTTGGGGGTTACTTCTGCAAAGATAAGAATAACCAGCGTTAAAATAGCCGTGGAGTAAGCAACAGCACCTTGCCCAAGATACTTAATGGTGAGCATGGTTGCCAGCGCACCGGCTACGGTGTTGGCGATGTTGTTGCCTACTAAGATAGAGCCGATTAAACTCTCTCCGTTGCTGGCAAGCTTAGCGCTTAGCCGTGCGAATCGATTCTTATCGCTTTTCATTTTCTCTACCTGTAAAGGTGAGAGCGAGGTGTAGGCGGTCTCTGCAATAGAAAAGAGAGCAGAAAAAGAGAGTATAACGACTAAAAGAAGCACATACGATAATAACATAATGCTACCTTCTCCTAGACAAGGTGAATAGGTTCCCGCATAAACACGGGCTATCTTCATCATCCATAATGTTTTTAGTTTACCGTGTAATAGCGAGTTTGTCAAGCTTTTTAGGCGAATTCTTCTTTATTGCTTGACTAAAAATCGCATTCTCTATTATAATAATAGTGTCCGTAGGGATAAATTCGGTGTGCAGGAGAAGAGAATGAATATGCGAAGAGTAGATCTGCGTAGCGATACGCTTACCAAGCCATCTGAGGCGATGCGAAAAGCGATGCTTCAAGCCCCCGTGGGGGACGATGTCTATCTGGAGGATCCGACCATTCTTGCGTTAGAAGAGAAGGCTGCCGATCTGTTGGGGATGGAGTCGGCGCTCTTTGTCAGCAGTGGTACGATGGGTAATCTTATCGCAGCTTATCTGCATGCACCACGAGGCACCGAGGTCTTGATGCACGAACGTGCCCATACTTACCGTACGGAGCTTTCGGGTATTTCGGCGGTGGCGGGGGCAAAGCCATTGCTTGCCAGTGGCGATCGCGGTATTCTTAAGCGAGAAGCGCTCGAGCCTCTGATGAACAAGCGAGCCATCTATTATATGGAGCGTACCAGTGCAATCTTTATTGAGAACACCCACAATTTTTGTGGCGGAAGTGTCTGGAATGCATTGGAGCTAGTGGAGATTGCCGACTTCGCGCGCGAGCATAAATTGGCGCTCCACATGGATGGGGCAAGACTCTTTAACGCCAGTGTTGCCTCGGGGATGAGTGCCAAGGAGATTGTGAAAGATTGTCATTCGGTAACTTTCTGTTTAAGTAAAGGATTAGGTGCGCCGGTGGGTTCGATTTTGGCAGGCGATCGTGATTTTGTCTACGAAGCTCGCCGTACGCGAAAAATGCTCGGTGGTGGTATGCGCCAAGCAGGAATGTTGGCTGCTGCCGGTATCTACGCCCTCGATCATAACATCGATCGTTTGGCCGAAGATCATCAACACGCACAATTCTTGGCAAAGGCAGCCAAGGAGAATCCGATCTTTACGCAAGTTATCGAGCCGGAAACCAATATTCTCTTCCTCCACACCGATCGTCCTGCGGTACAAATTGTCGAGAAGTTGGCGCAACGTGGCATTGCGGTTCTCTCCTTGGATGCGCATACGATTCGGTTTGTTACCCATTTAGATGTCTCAACCGTAGATATTAATTATGTGAGTGAGGTTTTGCGTGAGCTTAAATAAGCACGAAGCTTGGCTTACCGACGCACTCTTGGTGATAGATTATGGGTCGCAGTTGACACAGCTGATTGCCAAGCGCTCCCGAAAAGTGGGCGTCTACTCGCAGGTGGTTGCCTACGACAGCGACTTTTCTACTATCGATCTTAACGCATACTGTGCTTTTGTTATCTCCGGTGGCCCAATGAGTGTGCATGATGCGGATGCGCAGGGAATTCCGCCTGCACTCTTAGCAAGTGGTAAGCCGATGCTCTTTATTTGCTATGGCGCGCAACGCTTGGCGCATGAGGCGGGTGGGCGTGTGGAGAGTTCGCAAAAGCGTGAATTCGGCGCCACATTAATCCGTCTGGTTAAGCCGGAGCATCCGCTCTTTTGTGGATGGCAGATGGAGTCGAAGGTCTTGATGAGCCACTCGGATCATATCGAAGTATTGCCCGATGCCTTTGACGCGCTTGCCTACACCGATCAAGGGGTGCTGGCTGCCTATGCGCATCGTGAAAAACCTTATTATGCCGTACAGTTTCACCCCGAATCTGAAGATACGGTGCATGGGGAGGCGCTCTTTATCAACTTTTTGCAGACCATCGCGCGAGCACCGGCCAATTGGTCGATGCCCTACTACCTAGAGGAAGAGGTGAAGGTTTTGCGTGAGCGCATTGGCGATCGACAGGTTTTGCTGGGGTTATCGGGCGGGGTGGATAGCTTGGTGAGCGCGGCAATTCTGGATCGCGCGATTGGTAACCAGCTCTATTGTGTTTTTGTCGATCACGGGTTGATGCGCGCCAACGAGGCGCAACAGGTGAGGGCGTATGTCGAGGCACATTTTAATTTGAATCTTATTCAAGTCAATGCGAGTGAGCAATTTCTCTCGGCACTGGTGGGGGTGGAGGATCCTGAGGCTAAGCGAAAGATTGTTGGTAAGCTCTTTGTCGAGACCTTTTTAGCCGTGGCAAAGGAGCAAATTCAATCGCATCACTTAACGTTCTTGGCGCAGGGCACGATCTATTCCGATGTCATCGAGAGCGCCCACGGAGGTAAATCGCAGTTGATTAAGAGCCATCATAATGTCGGTGGGTTGCCCGAAGAGCTCCATTTGGAGTTGGTCGAGCCATTACGGTATCTCTTTAAAGATGAGGTGCGCGCGCTTGGCTTGGCGATGGGGATTGATCGTGCGTTGGTAATGCGTCATCCCTTTCCAGGGCCGGGCTTAACGATCCGTATCTTGGGGGAGGTGAAGGCGGAGTATATCCCGATTCTTCAACATGCCGATACGATTATGCTCGATGAGTTGCACTCTGCTGGTCTTTACGATGCGGTTTCGCAGGCATTTTGCGTCTTTTTGCCCGTCAAGAGCGTGGGCGTGAAGGGCGATAATCGCAGTTATGACTACACCATTGGTGTGCGGATGATCCAGAGCGACGACTTTATGACCGGTCGTTTCGCGCAACTCCCTTGGTCGGTGTTAGAGCGTATCGGTGCGCGTATCGTCAACGAGGTTGCCCATGTTAGCCGTGTGGTCTACGACATCACGAACAAACCACCGGCCACCATCGAGTGGGAGTAGTAAAGAAGAGAGAGGGTCGCATAAGTTGTACCCTCTCTTGTAATTATGCCTCAGTAGCGTCGTGGGAAAGTTGCCAGGTTGTTCCGAATTTATCCTGAACAATCCCAAAGAGATCGCTCCAGAAGGTGGGTTGCATTGGCACGAGAACCTTGCCCCCCACTTGAAGTTCGGCATAAAGACGCTGAAGCTCGTCTTTTTCTTTTCCACGCAGGGTAACGTTGATGTTACCTTGATTTGACCAAGGTTGCCCACTCATGCGATCGCTGAACATAAGTGTAGTGCCATAGACATTTAGCGTTGCGAAGACAACTTTTTCGCGATCTTCCTCTGGAATGACAAATCCTTCTTGGGTAGGCATCTGCCCGAATGTCATTAGATCTTGCACCTTGGTATTAAAGATTTTAGCATAAAAGGCAATCGCTTCTTGGCAATTATCTTTAAATGTAATAAACAACGATATATTCATTTTTTCCTTCACATTGGTTCAGATTTTTGCCAAATGTACCATATTTTTTTCTGTTGGTCAAGAGGCTCGCCTATAAATTCATAGATTGACTTAGACCCTCCACGCCAGCAAAATCCTTGATACTAATGCTCAATGTTTCGTAGCCATCAAGGTTGATATTGCGTAAAGAGAGACTCTGGGCGATGCTTTTTTTGTTTCTCCCTACCATGAGGAGCAGCGTTTTCTCCATTCCTTTAACGCCGTAGACGAGGTAGAAACGGCTGTCGTTATCGAGGGCGTCTTGAAAGGTGATGAGCTTGTCGCGGGCATTGAATTGGAGGTTTTGGAGAGGGAGCGTCTCTTTTTGGTCGAGCCACGGGCGGGGTGGGTTGGGCGTGATGGTTTGCATATGTTCGCCAAGCGCTTGAATCTCTTTGTTACGAATGATCGCAGCGCGAGATGTTCCTTGGGCGGGTACGAGGTCGTTGTAGCTGAAGAACGCAGAGCCTTGAATTTTAGGAAAGCGCGCGTTATAGCGCAGTTGATTGGTAATTTCGTGATAATTTTCCCACTCTTGATTGGTTTTGAAGTTCGGGTGTCCAATGATGAGCTGGGTGCGAGATTTGCGTAGCGCATGTTGCCACCAGTAGGTGATGGTAGAGTAGGGGGCGACGGTGCTCTCGAAGTGCCAATAGACTTGTGGAATAATATAATCAATGGTCTCCTCTTGCGCCCACTTGAGGGTGTCGGCGTAGATGTCTCGACGGGATGATGAGGCGTAAATACGCGTGAACGTTCCGCGTCGATCGATATCAAAATGCTCCCAAACACCAAACGGACTAATCCCCCACTGCACCGCCTTACCCGTGGTGGCGTTGTGTTGAGCAATGACGTTAGCAACATGTTTTACCATCTGATCGTTGTTATCTTTGCGCCACTTCTCCACCTCTTGTTGATAGCGCGGACTCTGTGTCTGTTCGCTAAAGCGAAAGTTGCGCGGGTTATCGCGGAAGTTATCGTGGTCGAGGGTGGTATTCCTAAAGGAGACTTTTTCCCCATTTACCCAGACAGGATAGGGGTAGAAGTAGTCGTCAAAATGAATGGCATCCACATCATAACGCGCGATAAATTCGCCAATAACGGCTTGGATATGGGCTTGCGTCTTGGCAGAGCCGGGGTCGAGGTAGACTTTATTATCAACAAAGAGATAGGCGGCATCGGGATGTTGACGAGCAAAATTATTCGTATCGAGCTGATTGAGAATATGCGCCAATGGATCGCTAGCCGTGGCTTGATGCATACGGGTATCGGCGGTTACGCGATAGGGATTAAACCATGCATGAAACTCCATTCCGCGTTGATGGGTCTCCTCGATCATCCATTCGATAAGATCGAAGCGCCCCGCCCACTCGGGGGCAACGCCTTGGCGATTTTGCGGATTGATCATCGCAGACCACGGGCGATGCTTGGAGGCATAAAAGGCATCGAGGGTAGGACTCACCTGAAAAATGATGGTATTAAGGTTGAGCGATTGTGCATTGGCAAGAATTGCTAACCAGTCGCTCTGTAGCTCGGTAAGCGCCAAACGAGGGGTGCCATTGGCATTTTTACGTGGATAATGCAACTGCGCCACCGTGGCAATCCAGGTAGCGCGCATCATCTCTTTGGGCTCCTCGTAGTTACGTACCACCCGCACCGTAGATCCCGGCTCCGAACTATCCACACGAATCTTACTATTACTAAAGATAAGGGAAAAATCATCCGCAAGCCCTTCAAAGGTGTAGAGTTCGTCCAGCTCTTCTTTTTTGGGTTTTGCCTTCTTCTCTGCGTTGTCCACAGATCCACAGCTCGCGACAAAGGCGAGAGCAAGGGTTAGTAACGTGAGCCGTTTAAGATGAAATGATTGCATACAAGATGTCTCCTATAATTGCGGTAAATTGATGATCTGCATGGTGTTTTCTACACCAGAAAAATCCTTAATGCTAATGCCTAATTGGGTGTAGCCATGGAGGTCTAGTGGGTTGAGCGTGAAGGCTTGTTTTGCGATCTTTTTATCGCGCCCAACAACCTGAAGGATCTCGCGTTGCTCCCCATTAAGGCCGTAAATGACATAAAAGCGCGTATCATTAAGAAGGGAGTCATGGAAAGAGAGGCGGTGTTCACTTGGTTCATAATGGATAAAGGTGAGGGGGAGGGTCTCCTTTCTATCGAGCCAAGGCTTAGCCGGAATGAGACTGGTCTTACGCAGGTGATCGCGCAAGGTGATAAGCTCTAGGTTGCGTACAGCGCGTGCGGTGTTGTTGGGAATTTGCCAGAGCAGATCATTATAGCTGAAGAAGGCAGAGCCTTGAATCTTGGGAAAGCGCGCGTTGTAGCGCAGTTGGTTCGCGATATCGCTATAGTTGTTCCACGCAACGCCGGTTTTGTAATTGGCGTGTCCAATATAAAGGTGCGTGCTTGCATCTTTGAGCGCATCTTGCCACCAGTAAGTGATTGTAGAGTAAGGCGCGGCTTTGGTCTCAAAGTTCCAGTAAACTTGAGGAATAATGTAGTCGATATGCTCTTCTTTTGCCCACTTGAGGGTGTCGGCATAGATATCTCGATAGGAGGCGGTAGAGCCAACGGGTGTCTTGGAGCCTAGGGGATTTTCGTCGTAATGCGCCCAGATACCAAAGGGACTAATGCCCCACTGCACTGCTTTGCCTCTCTCTGCATTGTGGGCATCGATGACAGCTTTAACGCGCAAAACCATGCGATCGTTGTTGTCATTACGCCACTTGGCAACTTCTTGTTGATAGCGAGCTAAGTCAGCTTCCCCTTCGATATCCTCAATAAAGGTAAAGCCACGTCGGTTGTTACGAAAGGTCTCACGGTCGAGCAGTTGATCGGCAAAGTGTACGCGCTCGCCGTTGGCAAAAATGGAGTAAGGGTAGAAGTAGTCGTCAAAGTGAATGGCATCGGCATCATAACGCTCTAGGAATTCGGCAATGACCGCTTCAATATGGTTTATTGTGGTATCTAGTCCGGGGTCGAGGTAGACTTTTTTATCGAAAAGGTAGGTTGTATTGGGATTATCCTTGGCGAAATTCCCAGCAGGTAACACCGATAACTCACCCTCTAGCGTGCCATCAGAGCCAAGAGAGATGGTGTAGTGTCCGCCAGCAGTTACACGATAAGGGTTGAACCAAGCGTGGAATTCCATGCCACGTTGATGCGTCTGCTCAATCATCCATGCGACAAGATCAAAACTATCTGCCCATTCGGGCTTAATGCCTTGACGATTTTCTGCATTAAGAAATTGCGACCAAGGACGATGCTCCGAGGTATAAAAGGCATCGAGCATCGGGCTCACTTGAAAGATTATCATATTAAGATGGAGAAATTGCGCATTTGCTAAGATCTCCAGCCAATCGCTTTGGAGTTCGGCGAGGCTTAGCCGTGGAGTTCCATCAGCATTCTTACGCGGATAGTGCAACTGCGAGATCGTCCCAATCCAGACGGCGCGCGCCATCTCATGCGGTTCGACATACTCTTTTACAACCAAGATATGTTCGGTCGGCTCCGTCGTTACCACCTTGATGGGTTGATCGCTAAAGAGCAGATTGTAGTGCGAATCTACCCCTAAAAAAGTATGGAGCATCTGGGTGGCTTGGGGTTGCTCTTGCTTGGCTTGAGGACAGCTGGTTAGCATGAGTATGGCTAAGAGTAGGCTGATGCGTTTACTTTTGGAATTTCTCCTAATATACATAAAGTTGTAATCTCCTGTTACTATCATTATAAAGTAATTTTGTTAATTACGCAAGCGTAAATGCAACAAATGTCATGTAATTTTTTTCGGTTGCTTGGCTGATGGATTTGAATTATTGGCTTACTGCGTCGATAAGTAAAGGACGTTAATGATGAGGTGGTATCTGCTATGTTGGTGGTTTTGGAAGGATTGGATGGGGTGGGCAAGAGCTTACAGACGCGATTACTGCAAGAGTATTTTGCCTTGTATCAGCCAGAGGTGTTGCACTTTCCACGCCATCATCAGCGCCCTTTTGGTGATCTGATTTCGCGCTTTTTACATGGCGATTTAGGCGATATTGAGGCGACGCATCCGGCCTTAGTTGCGCTGCTCTTTGCGTGCGATCAATTTGATTATATGAAAAATATCGACACCAAAGAGGATCTCGTCATTCTCGATCGCTATTATTATAGTAACATGGCCTATCACTCGGCAAAGTTTTCTCACGCGCAAGAGCGCTTGGCATTTCGGCAATGGCTGGCTGATGTTAGCAAGATCTTCTCCTTGCCACCTGCGGATCTGCTCTTTTATTTGGAGCTTCCCGATACGTTGACGAGTGCTAATCTTGAGCAACGCACGGCCGACGGCAAGAGCGATCATTATGAGCGCGATCTCTCTTTTCAGGCGCGTGTGCGCGAGGCGTATCAAGCTATGTTGGCAGAGGAGAAGAACGTCGTGCGTATCGCCTGTGCGCAGCCAGATGGTACATGGCGTTCGGCGCAAGAAATTCACTTGGAG
Organism: Entomospira culicis; assembly: GCF_028748145.1. Taxonomy (NCBI): domain Bacteria; kingdom Pseudomonadati; phylum Spirochaetota; class Spirochaetia; order Spirochaetales; family Spirochaetaceae; genus Entomospira; species Entomospira culicis. Next base: position 457,708 of record NZ_CP118181.1, read on the forward strand.
ATGGTGCAACATATCGAACGGTGGCTTGAAGAGAATACCTAATCATGCTCTTCTCTTCAAGCATAAAGCATAATAGTCTAAAAGAGAGGGTGGGCGTAGGTCTTGGTGCGGTTGAGCCAACCAGCCAGAAAGATGGACTCATCTTTACCCTCAAGCAGAGCGTTCTCTACACGGCGGGTTAAGACTAATCCTGCGCTACGACTAAATTCATCTAATGCTGCCTGCCCTCGCTCACTGCCTTGCATCTCCATTAACACCTGACGCAATCCCCAACCATAACCTTGATACACCCGTGCACGTTTAGGATTGTAGGCCGATTCGCCTTTGTCGCCAAGAATATCTATGATATAGGTGAGCGGAGTAAAGAGATCATCGCCGCTAAGGCCTTCGCCTTTAAAGTTGACGTAGTCAATGAGGGGATAGTATCCGCTGGGGCTGTTTGCCATTCGATGATATTGCGCTTTGAGATGATCACGATCGCTGGCAACGATGAGCATTTTGGAGAGAGAGTTATTAAGGCGTTCAAAAATAAAATTGACTTGGATGGGAAAGGTATTATAAAGAAAGTCTCGTAATTCCATGATCTCAGGCTCCTTGGCGTTGAGTTGCACATACATCTCTTCGCGCGTACTCCATGGTGCAAATTGCGTATCTCCTTGGAGGAGCTTGGGCAATTGAGACTCTGTATAGCCATGCTTTTTGTAGTATTCTATGAGTGGGGGAAAACTTGCTTGTCCAAATTCAGTTTTATAGTCCATCGGAAACCATAAAAAATGTCCTAATCCTAGGGAGGGAAAGGGTTCGTTAGCGTTCCAAAAGACGAGGTGATCTTTATTACCCCCTGTCTCATTTTGAAAAATCTGCATACCAATAGCTTGTAACTCGGCATCGCTGGGTTGATAGATATCTTCATCAATATCTACTGGGGGGGTAGGCGTGGATGGCTTACAGGCATAAAAGCTTATCAACAGCGTTAAGCCAAGGAACGCACTAAATTTTTTATAGGAGAATCTTATTAAACGATTCATGGGAAAGTCCTCTTTTATGAATTTGATCTTAATATATCATAACATGAATATTCAATTTAATCAATAAGATACATCTGTTTGTGGACGCTTCTTGGCTCTAGGATTATACTTGATGCGAGTTAATACCGATAAGTAAGCAAGAAAATGATTGTGAGGAGCATATTTGCTTGATACATAAGACTCTTGATGGTGGGTGTGTACTGTGGATGATTTAGAGAGATTACTCTTTTATTTAACCAACGATTATGTGAAAGGGCGCACCTTGAGCCAAAATATCCCTTTTCAACTCTTTCGTCGCCACGCGCTTAAGCACTATGCTACGATTTCTCTTGCTGGACGAGAAGTTATTTTACAGCAACTCATTAAGCACATAAAAGATCCGCACGTGCGTCTGGAGTCGATCCTCACCCCATCGCGATCGCTGGAGCGCCTGTACGAAGATCACTTTCGATCGTTTTATCAACCAAGTGTGGGCATGCCGATGCAACATGCGGTTACGTTTAACAATCTCGAACCCCAAGCCTCGGTTATCGATAGTGATACGCTGTTGTGGCAGATTCCCAGTTTGCATGTGGGTTTTATGCCTCGTTTAGAAGGGTTACTTGCGCAATATCGTCAGGCGATGGAGCACCTGCCTTATTGGATTATTGACCTGCGTGGTAATGGTGGGGGATCGGATCGGATTTGGTCGCACTTTTGGCCCTATCTCTCTTCTGGCGTGTTGTTGCAGGGCGGTACGGCATTTCGCGCGAGTCGCGGCAATCAAGGGTACTTTACCTTGGCCGCGCACTATGCTAAGCTGTGGGGCGCACACAACGATAGCCTCTGGTACGAGAGCGTGGTTAAGGCGATGCGCGTACAGAGTGGTAACTTTGTGATTCCCCCTTTACCGGGATTTTCGCCGGAGATTCATCTCCAGCAGCCAAGACCTTATCCCCAACGAGTAGCGATTTTAATCGACAATAAGACCGCCAGCTCTGCCGAGACACTCGTTCACCTCGCCAAGCAGAGCTTTAAGGTCATCGTGTTGGGGCAATCTCCCTCGATGGGCTGTACCGATAGCGGTAATTTACGTTACGCCATCTTGCCTAGTAAGCGCTATGCCCTCTCCTTTGGCACGAGCTTAGAGCTCAACTCTTATCACGTGGCAATCGACCGTGGGGGGTATCAACCTGATATTATTTTGCCCCAAGGCGATCCTGCACTAGTGATTCCTTGGGCGCAAGCCTATCTTCGTAATGATCTTAACCAAATACGCGCAATTTATACCCAATTTAGCAGTAGATAACGCCATTTTTAGGATAAATTTACCCTATCCTTCGGAGGTGAAGGCAAAGTGAATCTGGGGATGATCCTCCATGGTGCGTTCGTTTGTAACGATCTTAACCAAATACGCGCAATTTATACCCAATTTAGCAATAGATGACGCCATTTTTTAGGATAAATTCGCCCTATCCTTCGGAGGTGAAGGCAAAGTGAATCTGGGGATGATCCTCCATGGTGCGTTCGAGTGTCCAGCGGTTGGTGGCTAAAAAGACGAAGCGTTCTTTGCTATCGAGGGCGATTTTGTTCTCATAAAAGCCAAAGAAGCGATCCCATGCCTCTTTGTTTGGACTAGAGACCCAGCAGGCGATGTTGAAGTCGACCCCTTCAAAACTACAGGAGGCACCATACTCGCTGGTGAGGCGAAATTGGGTTACATCAAACTGCAAGACACCCACTGCACCGATGAGGCGCTCCTTGCTGTAGTAGGTGGTAAAGACTTGGATAACGCCCTCTTCGCTAAGTTCGGTAAGGGCGCGGTTAAATTGTTTACTCTTGAGCGGATCTTTATTGAGGATGCGTCGAAAGAGTTGGGGCGAGAAGGCAGGAATGCCCTTAAAGTCGAGCCTCTCTCCTTCGGTGATAGCGTCGCCAATGCGAAAGAGACCCGTATCGTGTAGTCCAATAATATCGCCAGGATAGGCCTTATCGGTGGCCTCACGACTCTGTGCCATAAAGGCAAGCGGGGTTGCCGTGCGATAGGTTTTGCCGGTGCGTGGGTGGGTGTAGAGTTTGTTCTTTTCAAACACGCCACTACAGATACGCATAAAGGCGATGCGGTCGCGGTGTTTGGGGTCGAGGTTGGCGTGAATTTTGAAGATAAAGCCACTAAGTGTTGGCTCATCGGGTTGAATCAGGCGCTGTTCGGTGGCAAATGCCCCAGCCGATGGCGCATACTTCGCCAAGGCATTAAGGAGTTCTCGTACGCCAAAGTTGTTGAGGGCGCTGCCAAAGAGAACGGGGGAGATCGTTCCTTTAAGGTAATCTGCTTGGTTGAGGGTGGGGTAGACCCCACGGATCATCGCGAGATCTTCTTTAAGTTTGGTAAGGAGATGCTCGGCGATGTGGCCTTTAACTTCGGCACTATCGAGATCTTTACCATCGATCATTTTGGCTTCAAGATCGGTGGCGTGAGCATCAAAGAGGAGGATGTTGTCTTCTAAAAGATTGTAGACTCCCTTAAAGGCTTGTCCTTGTCCGATGGGCCAACTAAGGGGGGTAACTTGGAGATTGAGCTCGCGTTCTACTTCATCGAGAACTTCGAAGGGATCTTTGCCTTCGCGATCGAGCTTATTGAGGAAGGTGATGATGGGGGTGCGACGCATGCGACAAATTTCACAAAGCTTTCGGGTGCGCTCTTCCACGCCTTTCACACTGTCGATAACCATGAGGGCGGAGTCGACGGCAGTAAGCGTACGATAGGTATCCTCACTGAAATCGGCGTGCCCTGGGGTGTCTAGGAGGTTGACCTTGCGTCCGGCGAAGTCAAAGCCCATGACCGAGGTGCTAATTGAGACACCACGCTCCTTCTCCATCTGCATAAAATCGCTCACGGTACCACGTCCGCCATGTTTGGCTTTAACCAATCCGGCTGCTTGAATGGCGCCCCCAAAGAGCAAGAGCTTCTCGGTGATGGTGGTCTTACCGGCGTCGGGGTGAGAGATGATAGCAAAGGTTAATCGGGGCAAGTGCGACATGGCAGATGATACTCCTGAAATCTTTAATTTATAAAGTAATGGTTTATCCTAGCGTATTTTGCACTTTTTGGCAAGATAGTTGCGCTTTTTTTTCGTGCTGGTCGATATGTTAGAGCGTATGCGTTGGAATTTTATGGCTGAAGAGAGAGGAGTGGATATGGACGATTTATGGCAGAGCCCATGGGCAGATCGGTATGCAAGTAAGGCGATGCTTCGCCTTTTTGGTGCTAAGTCACGGGCGTATCACTGGCGACTGATGTGGTATTATCTGGCTAAAGCACAGCATCAGTTGGGTCTACCGATTACGCATGAGCAGGTAGAGGCGCTGAAGGCACACTTAGAGAGCATCGATTTGTTGGCGGTGCGCACCTATGAGAAAGAGCTCAAGCACGATGTGATGGCACACCTACACGCCTATGCCGATCAAGCACCAAGCGCGCGCGCAATCTTGCACTTGGGAGCAACTAGTGCCGATATCACCGACAATGCCGATATGTTGATGATGCGTCAAGGGCTCAAGTTGATTGAAGCGGATCTGGTCTTGACCATGCATTGGCTCAACCAGTTTGCAAAGACGCATGCAGGCGTAGTAACCTTGGGCTTTACGCACTTTCAAAGCGCTACGGCCACCACGGTGGGCAAGCGTGCGACGCTCTGGTTGGAGAGTTTGTCTAGCGATCTGGACGATTTACTTAGCCTTATCGCGCGCCTACCGATGAAGGGCTTTAAAGGAGCAACGGGGAGCGCCGAGAGTTATCATGCGCTCTTTGATGGTGATTATACGCGATATCGTGAAATGGAGCAGTTGATCGCGACATATGCGGGTTTTAGTCAGATTCAAGCCGTAGCAGGACAGACTTATGATCGTAAGTGGGATTTGCGGGTGATGGATCTCTTGAACCAAATTGCTGTGAGCGCCCATAAGATCTCGAATGACTTGCGTCTCTTACAACATCTTAAAGAGTTTGAGGAGCCGTTCTCCTCGCAACAAGTAGGGTCGTCGGCAATGGCCTATAAGCGCAACCCCATGAAAGCCGAGCGGGTGAGTGCCTTGGCAAAGTGGGTCAGTTCGTTGCACAGTGGCAGTGTCAGCACCGCCTCGACCCAGTGGCTTGAGCGCACGCTTGATGACTCGGCGATTCGTCGCTTGAACATTCCTCAGGCATTTTTTGGCGTTAATGCCCTGTTACGTTTGCTCCAAGGCATCTTTCATGATGGCAAGGTCTATGATAAGGTCATCGCGCTCCATCTTCGTGAAGAGCTACCCTTCCTCCTCACCGAGAAGATGATGATGGCGCACGTGCAAGCGGGGGGCGATCGTCAAGAGGCGCATGAGTGGATCCGTGAGGCATCGCACACCTTGACCTTGGCGTTGAAGAGCGAGGGCAAAAAGCTCGATCTTATCCCACTACTCTTGGCGGATAAGCGCTGTATTTTATCCAAAGAGACATTAGAAGAAATTCTCTCTAGTCAAGCGGTGGCTGGCTTTGCAAAAGAGCAGACCCTTGCGTACGTGGGGTGGATGGAAGAACGTTTAGCGCCGTACGCCTCTTGGCTGGAGCAGGCAGATTTACCCCAACTTGAGGTGTAACATATTATGTTGCTTCTATTTAAAGAGTTCGTTAAGTCTGGCGAGCTCTTTAAGTTCGGGGCGATACTCAAAGTGCATAATATCGTATTGAGGCCAGCTACCGCCCCATAAAAATCCCTCTTGAAAGAAGGCGCGTAAGACGCTGGGGTGAATCTGCCATCTATCTTCTGGGGCAACGAGGAACCACTCAGGATTTCTGGCGCGCTCCCATAGCCAGTAGATCGGCTTGGTGGTCTTGATGGGGTTGATGTCGATGGCGATGCCGTAGGAGTGGTAGCTGATGCTATTCGTCCCTGCGATGTTGCGCCAGTAGTAGCTAGAGGAGTTGGTGAGGGTATTCAGAAATGCTTGAAGTGATGCGTCACGCGCTTTCTCTTTGAGGATGCTCTCTTCTACGCGCTTGAGGGCAGGGGCAACAAGTTTGTTCATTTTGAGACGCGTGCCTAGAAATTCCATCTCTATCAACTGTGCTTCGATGCTCTTTTGATCGTATCCCCCATAAAGCAGGTGATGAAATTGTCCATGATAGGTGGTGCGGGTGCGTTGCACATTAGGATTGGTGGAATTCTGAAAGCGTTGCAGGCGCTCTAGGGGCCAAGTGCGCATGTCGGCGGGTACTTCGCTCCATTGATAGCTGATGTAACTACGGTACTTGTCGACATGGGCAAGCTCACTTTTGGGTAGGATTCTCCCTTTTGCCCAGTAGAGATCGGTTTTTCCGGCAAAGGTGAGTACCCAGTCGCCGACTTCTGCATCGTACCCTAGGGTGAGCTGATGGCTCTGCTCGTACGTGTTGTAGATAGCCAAGAGACGTAACAATTGGGGTAATTCGATAGGGGTAAGGGTGTAATTTTTTAAGAGATTGGCGGGAAACCCCTGCTTGATGAGCGTTCTTTGGTGATTATTTTGCTCTTTGGTGCTAAAGCTCTCTTGCGCGAAATTCATGGTAGGCATAATTAAGAGCATTAGGCTGAATAATATGGATAGTTTTTTCATAACATTGTTCCTCTTCTCTTCAAAGTCATCGGGATTTTGGTGGATTAAATCAATGTTTTTTTGCGATGAGGGTAATTTATGCATATTTTTAGGAGGCAAGTTCTTGACAGAGGCTAGATTGTGGGGTATCCTCAAAAAGACGTGAAGAGACTAAGCATGATCCTCGCTTTTTTAGTATGGATGATCTCACCTTGGAGCTACGCCCTAGAAGTGGAGCAGTGGCAGAGTATCCTCAATTTTGGTGATCGCGATGAGGGTAACGCTGCGGAGCAGGCATTAGTTGGCTGGCTGATGCGTGAGGCACAGCGATTAGGCATTGACGCGACGCGTTATGATTTAGTGGATTTTAGCCGTAATGTGCACAGCTTTGGCGCGAATGTGGGCTACTACTTTCCGGGTGAGCGTGAAGAAGAGATTGTCATTTTGATTCCCCAGAGCCACTATGATGGTAGCTTACTCTTGGGGATTGCCTTGGCACAGGAGCTAGCTAAACACGACTCCTTGCGCTACACGATGCGCATCTTCTTTCTCTCGGGGGAAGAGTCGCCTCACTGGTTGGTTGCTAGTGCCAAAGAACGCGCCCTTAGCTATCCCATCGGCACAAGAAATTTGTTGCGCTTAGGCATTATCAATAACCAAAGTTATCTTCTTTATTATCAATTAAAATCGCCGACCAATACCTATACGATTGGGGCGGAGCAATATTTACGATCGCCTTACAGCGTGATCGCGATGATGCACCAGTTGTACGAACTGTTTGATCGGCAAATCTATTTACAACAGAGTAATGTCGTGCCACGTCGTTTTATTCGTGCGTATGCGCATGCGGTGGATGAGTATTTAAATCAAGAGTTGGCCACCGTGCTGATTAGCGGAGAAGATCAAGATGTTGTTTACTCGCTAGAGGAGGCGGTAGGTTGGGCAAACCGTCGGGCGCAAGAGAGTAGGGAGTTCTATCATCAACACCTTAGCGAGATTGAGAGCGAGTGGGAGATCAACTACGTCGTCTTTGGCAAGTGGATCTTGCGGGAGAAGCACTATCTTACGCTTTTGGTCTTTGGCCTCTTTTTACTTTTGATTGCTGCTGCCATTTCGCGTCATCAATTGCGATCGCAGTGGGTACGCTTTCGTCGTCAAGGTAAATCGAGCTTAGTGCTCCTGCCCATGACCTTCATTGCGCTCTTCTTGGCCTCTTTTATCACTTATTATGTAAACCATCAGCGGGGTGAGAACGCCTTTTGGCAATACATGCCCTTGATGTTTGTCCTCTACAAAGTGCTCTGGACGCTCTTTTTATCGGCGCTCTTTGGCAGAGTCTTTGAGGGCGTTCGTCGGCAAGGATCGAGCAAATTTTATACGTTCTCCGCATTGATTTTTGGCTTTGTCTCGTTGCTTCTCTTTGCTATGATCAATATCATCTACGCCCTTGGCTGGCTTTGGTTTCTCTTTATGTATACTTGCTATGTTATGGTAAAGCCCTTGTACCTGCGACTGGTCTTTCTCTTCTTAGCCCCTGTGATGATCATCTTTTTTGCGAGCGACTTCTTCAATCACGCTCCGCCGGCCATCGCGCAACTCTTCCTCTTCGACTCTATCTTAGGAAACATCATTCTCCTCTTTATCTTCGCTCCCATCTTCATGCTGATCATGTCGCACTTTAATCATCGTAAGCGCCTGCGCCTGCATCGCCTCCCGCCATATATCTCCTTCGTCATCTATATCGTGGCGATCATCGGGCTCTATGGCGTGTTGCGTTACTATCATCCGTATCGACAATCAGAGAAAGAACCGCTATGGCTGGTGGCGAGCGAGAGTGGGTTTGGGCAACGCAGGCAGAGTACCGCGCGTATCTGGAGTATCCAACGGCTAGGCGATCTTAAACTGATCAATAACACTAACCAAAAAGAGCTGGCACTGGTCGATATTCCCAATTTGGTGGTCGATGGCATCCCGATAGAGCCCTCGGGCTACGACTTTACCCTAAATGTAGAGTTTGAAGAGATCCTCAACCGCACCGCCAGTAACATCACTTTAGGTAATCTGGAGCAGGTGGAGTATCTCGACCTCTATATCCGCAGCGATCGTAACTTTGGCGTAGTCTCTGCCAACGTGCCGATGGACATCATCGATCAACAGAATGTCGTTATTTTTCTGGGTAAAAACCCTCCCAGCCAGATCGAAATTCGCCTGATTAGCAACGATCCTTTTCGCCTCCAAGTGCGCGCGGTGGCTAGCTACTCCTTGCTGGATCGGGTGACCTTAGTGCGTCATAACTCCTACCTCGCCGCCGCTTACGCCCACATCACGCGCGAGCGTTTTCGCACTGTCTTAGAGATTTAATGTAGAATTTTATTCGTTTAGGAATATTGTTTTTTATTTTGGTGGTGGGATATGAAAAAAGAGAACACATAACGTGTTCTCTAAAACGGAGCTGACGGGACTCGAACCCGCGATCCCCTGCGTGACAGGCAGGTGCGATAACCAACTTCGCTACAGCTCCATCTGATACTGATAATAGCATAGAGGCAAAAAAATGTCAAGCCCTTTGACAAAAAATTATCGTTTAAGATGCTTTTTGTGGCGATGCTTGCGTAGCGCGCGCAATGCCTCGGCCAAGCGGTAGAGGCGATAGCGCAAGCAACTCGTTGGCGCATCCCAAATGGACATGTAGTGGTGGATATCGCCACCAAAGCCAACCTTAAATTGATAGAGTCCGAACATCGGGTGGTCTGGGTTGGGTTCGGGGGGCAGACCAAAGAAGTCATAAGCGGTGCACCCCTTCTCTTTGGCAAGCTGGATGGCCTGCCACTGCAGGGCGTAGCTGGGCATCAGGTTGCGTTTGTGGTTGCTACTTGCGCCGTAGACGTAGGTGGCGTGGGTATCGGTGAAGAGGAGAATAATACCCGCAAGCAGATCGTCGTCGTGGTAGGCCAGCAGGAGTTGGGCTTTGGGATAGTAGTGGTGCTGGTGGGAGACTTGAAAGAATTTCTGGTAGTAGGCAAGGGAGTGTATCGTGATGCCGTCGCGTTTAGCGGTCTCTTTGTAGAGGTCGTACCACTTAACGACATCGTGGATGGGCGCTTGGACGATTTTGACCCCCTTCTTTTCGGCAAGACGGATATTATAACGTGTCTTTTTGTGCATCTTCTCTAGGATCGTTTCGAGATCGGGCTGGAGGTTGAGGATAGTGGTGTCGGCTGGTTGGATCGAGAGGCTAGGAAGATCCTTGAGATAGCTACGAAAGTGGGTGATGGCTCCTTGGGTGCGCGGTAGGTTGAGATCCCATCGCACCAAAAAGAGGTCAGGAATATGGCGCTTCATGAGCTTTGCGGTCTGCTTGAGGATGCTCGGGATTGCCTGCGGATCGAGGTGGTTAAGGTTGGGGTGAGGTACGTAGGCAAGGGTAAGGGTTGGCGCGAGAGATCGCGTAAGCACGAGGATGAAGGTAGGATCCGCGCCCTCGATATTAAGGCGAAAGGTGTGCGCCTGCCAGCCAAAATTCTCTTTAAAATAGGCCCAAAATTCAGTTTGTAGAAAGTTATTGCTCGCCAAAAGAGGCTCTCTAAATAGGGTAACTTGACTCATATAGCAATATTATGCCATAAAAAGAGGCATTTGGCAAGCACACCTAAGGAAAAATGGGGAAAGGCTCTTGACAAAAAAAAATCTTTTTGATATGATAGTAGCAGACATGGTAAGCGTAGTTCAGTCGGTAGAGCCCCAGATTGTGATTCTGGTTGTCGCGGGTTCAAGTCCCGTCGCTTACCCTCCTATGCACTCGTAACTCAGCTGGATAGAGTGACAGACTTCGAATCTGTAGGTCGTGGGTTCGAATCCTACCGGGTGCGTTTGGAATTTTTAAAACATGGGCCGCTAGCTCAGCTGGTAGAGCGACAGACTCTTAATCTGTTGGTCAAAGGTTCGATCCCTTTGCGGCTCACTTTATCAAGAGAGGTTAAGCTTTTATCGGCTTGCCTCTCTTTTTTTTGTCTATCTTTTATAGACACTTGTGATTTTTTTGATTATTGTAAGGGAGGAGAGTTTTTTATGAAAAACATGATTAAATTAGCGCTAGTTTTTATTGTTTCGATCAGTATGCTTCATGCCAGTACCCCGATTGGGCGAGAGATCGCGCTGGAGTGGAGTGCAGACAATGGTACGCGCGCGGTACGACTTATCCGTGAAACTGAAGGCGAAGAGAATCGCTTCATTTTAGAGTATATCATGCATGAGCCGTTGGTAGAGTTTGATACGATAGCCTTGCGTTTTGCGAAGGGTACCTACCTTTGGAGCGTGCAGGATGTGAAGGAGCGTGGCTTTCGTTATGTAAAAGGGGATCCTAGTAACGAGTTTATGGGGCGGGCAAATCCGCAGTTGGGAATGAAGCCACCACAGTTGCAACGTCCGGTGAGTATGGGCGGGAATTTATGGTTGCAAGGGCGCTATCGTCGCACCCCGATGCCAACGCTTGTGCGTGAGGAGGTCTTTCATATGGAGATGGATTTAAACGAACAGGTGTTGCGTGAGATGAAAAATTCTAATTATTTAGAGCTTCATCTTTTTGATAGTCAGACTGATATTACACGTGAGGCGTTTATTTTAGATCAGAATCAACTTGAACTGGTGCATTTATACCTGATGGAGCAACTTAAATAATTTTTTATGTTCAATAAAGATGATTATGTAATTGGCACTCTTTTAGAGAGTGCCCGTTTGGCATTAGCACCGATATCAGAGAGTCCACTATTGGATGCGCAGTTGCTTTTGGCGAGGAGCATGGGTTGTAGTCGTACGGCACTGTTGGCGAACGATCCTCATGGATTGGTGAGTGATGCGATTTATGCGCAATTTCAGGAGTTCTTGGAGAAGCGCCTAGCTGGTTATCCTGTAGCGTATTTATTAGGTTACAAGGAGTTTTACGGCAGGAATTTTTATGTGGATGAGCGTGTTTTAATCCCCCGTCCAGATACGGAAATTCTAGTGGAAGCGGTTATTCAATACGCGCAAACGCATGCCGTGCAACGCATCCGTGAGGTGGGTTTTGGCAGTGGGGCAATCGCACTTACGCTAGCTTGTGAGTTGGAGCATAAAATGATTATCGCTAGTGATGTGAGCGCTGATGCCTATGCGGTTTTTGCGAAAAATCATACAAACTTGAAAGCTTCTCTACGCAGTGAAGTGCACTTTTTTGTGGGTAATTTGTGGGACGATGGGGGGGATGCGGATATTTTAGTCTCGAATTTACCCTATCTTACGAGAGCAGAGACCCAAGAGCGCATGGAGCTTTTGTGGCGCGAACCTGCTTTGGCACTAGATGGTGAAGTGGAAGTCGGCGACGGTGGTCTTGGACTCATTTATCAACTAATTGAGCAGGCTAAAGGGCGCGTACAAGCACTCTTTTTGGAGGCAAGCAGCGAGCAGATGCCCCATCTGGCACAGGCGCTACGTCAGGCTAACTTTCCCAACATCTTTATAGAAAAGGATTTGGCGGGAAGCGCGCGCGTAATATGGGCTTTTTTAAGATAAGATTTTGCATTTTATATAGTAGGTTACTAGACGCATTTTGAAAAAAGATGTATAATGGAAGATGTGATGAGGATGGTTAAAGCATGCGAAATATTGCCATAGTGATTTTTCTTCTTGTTGCCGGCGCAATGTTTACGGTAAGTGCCCTCGCCGTAGGTAAGTTTGATAGTTACCATGCACGGGTATTATTCTTTTTTAACGAAGCAAAACAGCGCAAAGAAGGGAGTATTCTTGCCCAAAAAGGGCAGAGTCAGGTTGAAGATGCGATTCGTTTTTACCTGCTAGCATTGTTGAGTCGCCCTGCCAACGGCAACATGCGGCCCATCTTTGACGGTCTTGCGCATGTACGTGCGGTGCATCTTTTACCTCATCAAAGTGTGGTGGTGGTAACTTGGCCCGAAATCGTGCATTTCCGTGGCGATTTAACTCTCGATATGGAGCTTGTTGAGTATGGCTTAAACTTCAACTTTCCTGAGTTAGCCCCTTTTTCGTTAGTGATCGACAAAGGAATTGCCTGATGGTTTGAGTTATTGAGAATTTTGGACGATAATTGATTTGGAAGATAGTGATACACTATGCTTCTACAAGATATTTTTTATAGGTAAGGAGCGTATAAATGAAACGAATTTTAGCGTTAAGTGGTGTCGCCATGCTATTCGCTGCTAGTTTCGTGACAGCAGAAGAAGCACAGCTAATTAATTTTGGCGATTTCGTTGCTGGTGATGATGGTCAGCATGCAGAGACCACTTTTGATTACAGCGTTCACGCTGGACAGACTTACACCCAAGAAGAGAAGGATATGATGAAGACATCATACGCCCTTCAAAACTGGGTTGTAACATTGAATGGTTCTGCTCGCAATGTCGTGGCAGATCGTTTAACCACTGCTCGCCCAGTTGAGTCCTCAGCGCGTGGCAAGACAGTGATGGGTGTGCGTGTGCACTTTCCAAGCAACGGTTCGAACAATGCCAATGCAGTCGTTCGTCCTCCCTTTCCAGTACCAGCCATCAACCCTACGTTGATTGAAGGTGGCATTGAGGAAGATGGCGAGCAACGCAATTACTTCGACGAAAATGAATTCGTCGGACGTGGTATTGTCAACAACGTTGGTATCCTTAAAATGGTCGAGATGAACATCCGTGGTCTCAACTTCCCACACTCCGTTAGCATTCTTCTTGAGCGCATCGGTGGTCGTGTTGAAGAGATTCCTATGGGTAGCTTAGACTTCGATGGTTGGAAGACCCTTACTTGGACTAACCCTTCCTATGCTTTCGAAGTACGCCAACGCGACCTTCGCCGTCTTCCTGTCTATCCTTACACCGTTCCTTACATCAAGTTGAATGGTATTAAGTTCTACCGCAGTGGACACAACATGGGCGGTGATTTTATCGCTTACATCGATGACATCGTGCTTGTTTTTGACAAAGCAGTACGTGATGACGTGCCTGTAGATATCGATGATGAGGCTGTTTGGAACATTATTCGTGATCGTGAAATGTCCCGCATGAAGATTGAGCTTCGCCGTCTTGGTGAGCGCTTGGTTTACGAGTTTACTCAAGCTAAGCTCATGGACACCACTCGTCCACAAACTTTCCCAGCTCATGGTGCGATTCCTGTAAATGATCGTCGCCCATCTGAGGTAAATGAGGAGTAATCTTTACTCTTAATGAGATCTTTAGAGATAATGAGAGCCTCTGCTCTCATTGTCTTTTTTTTCAAAATCGGGTATACTAAATAGCATGGCAGTAGGAAGCACATATTATGATATTCTCGGCGTAAGCAAAGAGGCCTCTTCGGAGGAGATTCGTAAGGCGTATAAGTCGTTAGCAATGAAATATCATCCTGATCGTTTAAATGGTTTGCCCGCTAGTCAGCAAGCAAGCATGACCGAGAAGATGAAAGAGATCACTAACGCATACACCACGTTAAAAGATGAAAATCTACGCAAAAAGTATGACAACCAACTCTATATGCAACAAAACTTTAGCGGAAATTCATCCTTCTCAGCTGGTGATCCTTTTCAGCGCTCTTCGCAACAACGTTATCACTTTTACACCTATCGCTCCTCGCGCCCGCGTGCTTCGGCTGGGGGCTCGTTATTACACGTACTCATTACCTTTGGTATTATCGCTCTTTTTTTAGCGATCGCCTTGATATTTTGGCCTATTCTTCTGATCTTATTTTTATTAAGCATCTTGCGAATTCGTATGCGTTAATCTTGAGTATCTTGAATAAGTTGATATAATATGATAAACTATAGCTAACATTAAACCGGTTGAGTGGTTGGAGAAGGAGTGTATTGATTCATGTCAGGACATAGTAAATGGAGTACGATTAAGCACAAAAAGGGCGCTGCGGATGCTAAGCGTGGTAAGATTTTCACCAAAATTATCAAAGAGATTGTGATTGCCGCTAAGGATGGTGCCGATGTGGAGAGTAATGCTAAGTTGCGCACTGCCGTATTGAAGGCGCGCGCAGCGAACATGCCTAAAGATAACATCGAAAAAGCGATTAAAAAGGGATCTGGTGAGGCTGGTGGGGCTGATTATGTTGAGCTAGTTTATGAAGGATACGCTAGTGGTGGTGTTGGTCTTATCATTGAAACCCTAAGTGATAATAAAAATCGTACAGCAGCGAACGTCAAGAGTATTTTGACTAAGGCTGGCGGGCAGATGGCAACGACCGGCGCGGTGAGTTATCAATTTAAGCGTATGGGGGTTGTTCTCTTTGCGAAGGATAAAGTAGATGCCGATATGCTAGAGGAGCTTGCTATCGAGATGGGCGCTGAAGATGTGCAGGTAGAGAGCGAGAGCATTGAGGTTCTTATTGAGCCTAGTGGGTTTGGGGCATTTTTGGATGCATTAGAGGCGCGTGCGATTCCGACGCTTAATGCGGAAATTAGCATGATTAGCGACCAAAAAGTGATGCTTGATAAGGAGAAGACACTGAAAGTTCTCCAGTTAATCGATAAGCTTGAGGACGATGATGACGTACAGACGGTCTTTTCCAATTTAGCAATCGATCCCTCGATGGATTTGGGTTAATTGATTATTTTAGGCATTGACCCCGGTCTAAAACATTTAGGTTGGGGGGTGATTGAGGCGCAAACGCCACAACGTATGCGCCATATTGCTCACGGGGTGATTACTACGGATGCCGCGTTTTCCATGCCTGAACGTCTATTCTCTATTTATCAAGATTTAGTTAAGTTGTTCGATAAATATACCCCCGAGGCATTGGCGAACGAGGCGCTTATTTTTAGCAAAAATGTGAGTTCTGCGCTTCCTGTTGCGCATGTACGGGGAGTGATTTTACTTCTTGCTATACAACAAAATGTATCCATCAAGAGCTTTGCTCCCAATACTATTAAACAGGCCGTTACGGGTAATGGTATGGCGAAAAAGGGTGAGGTTCAGCAGATGGTGAAACTTTTGCTTAAACTCGAAGAGATTCCTAAGCCCGACCATGCAGCCGATGCGCTTGCCATTGCGATAAGTTACGCGTATGGTGTACCGGCGGTGAGTGATCGATTAACGTAATGTAAAATATCGCGAGAAGATTAACTCAAGGAGACATCCAGAAACATCATGATGGCGAAACCGAGCATGCCACCGCCTGTAGCGAGATCGTTGTTACCTGCGCTCTGGCTTTGGGGAATAACCTCTTCAATGACGACGAAGATCATTGCTCCGGCAGCAAAACCTAGGGCAAAGGGAAGAATGGCTTGCATCTGAATTACTAAGAGCGCACCCACCACTGCGGCAATGGCTTCGACGCTCCCGGAGGCTTGACCCCAAAAGAAGGCGCGTCGTTTGGTCATTTTCTCTTCTAACAGGGGCATCGATACGGCGAAACCTTCGGGGATATTTTGGATACCGATACCTACGGTTAGCGCGATAGCTCCCGCGATGGTTACTTGTGGAAAGATCGCGGTTGCCCCGAAGGCAACACCTACGGCCAATCCTTCTGGAATGTTGTGGATGGTAACAGCGATAATCATGAGCATATTTTTACTTAGCGAGCTTTGTGGACCTTCGGTCTCTTCGCCTTTACGCATATAGCGATGCATGTGAGGTAAAGATAAATCGAGTATTCGTAGGAAAATACCACCACTGAGAAAGCCGACAAGAGGCCACAGCCAAGGGATATAGCCAAGCTCTTCGCTGAGTTCGAGGGCTGGGTCTAGGAGCGACCAAAAACTCGCTGCGATCATCACACCGGCGGCAAAGCCCAGAGAAGCATCGAGTAATTTACGATTGAGATGTTTAAAAAAGAAGACAAACATCGCACCAAAGGCGGTAGCGAACCACGTAAATGTCCCACCGATAAGCGCGGCAAGGACGGGGTTAATTGCTGAAAACCATTCTATCATATCTATTGGATCCTTTCTTTTTATTAAATGATGCGTGTTTAATGTAGCAAATTTTTGTATTCTTGTCTAGGTTAGAGCGTGGAAATGATCTCGGTGAGCATGGGGATGAGTTGTTTTTTACGAGAGAGGACATCTTGGAGAAAGTAGACGTGATCGCTGTGGTTGGGGTAGGGAATGAGCGAGATAAAATTCTCTTGCGCGGTGATGATGAGGTAGCTAGAGAGGGAGGTGGTGTCGGTGATGAGCAGACCGCAGAAGAGCGCCTCTTCGTCTGCCATCTGACTTGTAAGGAGATCGATATATTGTGCTTTGTTATGGAGAAAGAAGTCGGGGTTGCTAGTTTCGATTTGGCTTACGAAGAATTTCCAATCGTCTTCTTGATACTCTTTTCTATCCATCCCAATAACCTCGCTGGGGCTACGGTGCATGATGTGGTTTGAGGCTTCGGTGAGCTCTTGGCTTAGAGTTGTAATGTCGATTTGCGTGAGGCTGGCTAAGTAGCGAGCGGTGTCGCGGTCGATTTGCGTGGTGGTGGCGCTCTTTAGGCCGAGGGTGTCGCTTAAAATGCCACAGAGCAACAGCGAAGCAGTGGTGCGATCGAGTGGGGTATGTTGGGTTTTGTAGAGATTCGCCACGATGGTGGAGGTGGAGCCGACAGTTTGATTGATAAAGGTAATGGGGATGTTGGTTTTGAAGCCTCCTAAGCGATGGTGGTCGATCACTTCAAGGACATCGACATGCTCTACGCCACTAATGGCTTGGCTTAATTCATTATGGTCCACGAGAATAAGCGCGATGTTGGGACGGCGATTGAGATCGATCTCTTTGAGTAATCCGATGACTTCTGCTTCTTGGTTGACGACTGCTACGGCGCGCGCAGTGGAGTGTTCAATACGATTTTTTGCCTTGGCGGTGGTATCGTCATAATCAACTGCGGGGGTCTCCAATGCCGCATGTCCAACGGGTACGCTGTAGAGGAGCATGATCGAGGTGGTGGTGGCGTCGTGGGCACTGATGAGGATAGAGACGCCATGTTCTTGGGCGAGAGTTTGTAGATCGGGGTGGATAATATAGTTGTTGGTTACGATGATGATGGCCACTTTGCGTTCGATAATGTAGCGCTGAAGATCGATACGATCGCCGATAAGGACGATAAGCGTCTGGGGATCTTCGCGGTCGAACTCTTCTTTAAATGTCGAGGAGTAGGAGGAGGCAACCAGTAGCGTGTATCCCTGAATTTTGGTAGGGCTGAAGGCGGTGATGGGTTGCGCTTTCAATGTGGATTGAATAAGATCGAGGCTAGAGATGAGCAACGATCGTAAGGAAGCGGTGGTCTTTTGCATGATGTAGAGCGAGATGCTCTCGTAGCACAGAAGCTTGAGGTAGCGACGCTCATCATCGACGACGGGCAGGGTATCGATTTGCTCTTGGGTGATGATCTGCAGAGCGTCCCAGAGACTACGCTGATAGTGAATGGTTATCGGATCGGCTTGCATAAAGTGCATCACTTTGGGAATAACGTCGGGTAAGAGGAGCGGGAGGGGCGCATTAAAGCGTTGAAAAATATACTCGCTTTGGCTATTGGCAACGCCACTGCGGATGGCAATGACGTTACTATTTCCTTGCAACTGCTTGAGATTAGCATAGGCGTGGGCACTGATGAGGGAGTCGGCGTCGGGGTTGCGATGCCCCACCACATAAATTTGCTTGTAGGCTGTTGACATAAAATTCCTCTCTTTTGCTCCTATTATACCACGAAAGAGAGGATTTGGCGATTCTTTTTTTAAAGATTAACGTTGATTTAGAGCGAGGTTGCGCCAAGTTGTCCGCATGCGCCCAGGATTTCGTCGGCACGGCTTCTTCGCCAGCGAACCACTTGTCCAAAGCTCTCCAGTTCGCGCTTAAATTGTTCCATTTGGGCGATAGTGGGGCGAGTAAAGGTGAGGTTGGGAACGGGATTATAGGCGATAAGATTGACGACACAGGGGAGATCTTTGAGGTACTCCGCGAGCGCTTGGGCGTTGTCATTGACGTTTGGGATGAGGGTGTACTCGATGAAGAGGTCGTGGTATTTGCGCTTAATCGGGATACTCTGGAGGACGGCTTTGAGCTCTTCCACGGGGTAGCGATCGTTGACGGGCATGATGCTAGAACGCAGGGCGTTGGTGGGGGCGTGTAAGCTAATGGCCAATTTGATATTACGATAGCAGGTGGGCGCGGGCGTGCCTGCTTGACGCTGGTTTTCTTGGTCGATATCGGCTTGCATGAGTGCTTCGAGTTTACGTAATCCCGCTACTTCGCCGACGGTGGAGATGGTGATAAATTTGGTGGGGATACGAATTCCGCGTTGGTCGGAGAGAATATCGATGGCTTTGATGACGGCATCAAAATTGTCCATCGGTTCACCCATGCCCATAAAGACGATGTTTTTGATTGGTTGCTTCAAGGTGAAGCGGGCAAAGAAGTACTGCGCGATAATCTCTTGCACGGTGAGGTTGCGTGTGAGTCCCATCTGTCCGGTGGCACAAAATTTACAGCCACGTCCACAGCCTACTTGGCTGGAGATGCAGAGGCTTTTGTAGCTACTCATCGCGATCACCACGCCTTCACAGAAATTCCCGTCGGCAAGCGTGAGACGGAATTTAATATTACCTTCAACCTCTTCCACAAAGCTCGCCTCGGGGAGATCTAGGGGAATTTCTTCGGCGATGCGCTTAGCCACGGCTTGATTTTGGGCAAATTCGGGCAAGTGCATCACATGAGGTGTCCCTTGGCGGTAGAGCTGTTGCCAAAATGCCTTGGCGTGGTATTCGCGCTTTTTGTATTTAGATGCAAAAAGTTCGACGATTTCTGCATAATTATATTGTAATATATCGATATTAATCTTCTTCATAGCTTCTTATTGTAGCTAAAGTGGCAAGAAAAATCAATGCAGATGGGGGTAAAATATTACGATAAGATCGCTTTTATCGTCTGATTTTGTCCTGCCGAGAAGAGATGCGGTAGCCATAACCCCGTTGCCTGAGGCGAGGGTGGAAGGAGAATCTTCTCTTTAAGAGCTAAGCGAAAGAGCGCTTGGTGGCTATCGATGGAGGTCTGGTTGTAGGTGAAGTAGGCGTGATGTTGGCTAAAATTGGTGGAGGTTATTGGGGTGATTTCTGGGGTGAAATTTAGCAAGTGCGTTAGCATACGCAAGAGTGTCCGCGCTAAATAGGCAGGTAAAATTTCTGCGGTGGGAAGTTCGTTTTTGGCATTTTTATCGATAAGCAGATAGCACGCATAGCCAGAGAGCGGAAGTGCCAATTGCGCGATGGTGCAATCCTTTGGTAGAGGGATACCCGCACGTAAGAGATAATATCCTTTGGGGTGATGATGCCAAGGTTCATGCATGCAGAGCGCGCGGTGGGGGGCAATGTGTACCGCGTGAGCATCGAATGTTATTTGAATGGCTTGGATAGCGCGTTGGTGCCAATGCGAGGGATAGGGGTGAATGAAGGTTTGGGCGAGGGCGTTTTTGGCGACAGTCAGTAGTCCTGCTGGTTGATGTCCCTGAAGAATAGTGGCATTATTCAGCCAGAGATCGAGGAGGCGTTCGCCGTTTTGGGTATACAGATAGCCCCCACGCGATCGACGGATGGGAGGCAGTTCGCTTAATAGATGTAAAGAGCTAGCATCGTTCATGCTCTTCAGCATAGCAAAAAGAGCAAAAAAAGGCAAGGGTTGATCGATTTTTGCGAAGTTAGCTATTGACAAAATTTTTAGGGTGTGCTATGATAGGGAACATAAGGATATTCCTCCTTAGCTCAGTTGGTAGAGCAAAGGACTGTTAATCCTTGGGTCGTTGGTTCGAGTCCAACAGGAGGAGTAGAAAAGAGTTCTTGCAATAAGAACTCTTTTTTTATTTGCTTAGTTGTCGTGATGGTGATGTTCATCGCCTTCAAAGTGCAGATGCCCATGTTCAAGCTCTTCGTCGGTGGCGGTACGCACCTCTTTTACCTCAATATCAAAGGTAAGCGTCTTACCGGCATAGGGGTGGTTGCCATCCAGGGTAACGGTTTCGTCGCCTAGCTCGCTAATGCGCCAGACGATGGTGCCTGCTTCGTCGGCTTCGCCCTCGTCCATCACAAATTCCATATTGAGACTTAAATCTTGTCCATGAAAGTCGTCGATGGGTACCTGAATGATGAGGCTCTCGTCGTGATGCCCAAAGGCCTCTTCTGGGGAGAGCACGATGGTGGTGGTGTAACCGGCCTCTTTTTGATCGAGGGCAGCCTCAAAACCGGGGAGCGTGGTTCCGCTACCGTGAATGTAGCCGACATGTTCATTGGCGTTCGACTCTAAGAGCGTGCCGTGTTCGTCCTTAATGCTGTAGTTAAAGATTACAGCACTATTGTGAGAAATTTTCATGGTATATCCTCCAAGGAGATATTTTTATCTTAAACATACACCTTTTGATCAATTTAATCCATCGGGTGATTGCTTATCTTCTTTGTTTGGGGAGCTTTTGAGGCTCTCTTTGGGCTTCATGTGGGTGAGCTGGCGCATCATTTTTTCTAAGAAGATCGCCTCTTTTTGCGAGAGTTGTGCGCGCGCGATGATCGCGTGCCAAAAGTTAAAGAGATGGCGCTCGCCGTTCTCTCTGGAGATGGCGAAGAAGCCAATGCTGTCGAGTTGATTGGTGATGGTTTGGGCTAACTGTTGCGTTTCGGGCGCGCTAATGGGGTGAAAGTGAATATGCGTCGCGCAGTTGTGTTGATAGAGCTCATAGCAGACAAGCTGTACGGCCTGCGCGAGATTGAGGCTGGGGTATTGATCGCTGGTGGGGATGTAGAGAAGCTGATGGGCAAGGTCGACCTCTTCTTCATTGAGACCATTTTTCTCGTTGCCAAAGAGAATCGCCACGTGGCTATTGGCGTACTGCGGGAGATTTTGCGCAAATTCCTTGGCAGTGAGGCTAAAAAATTTACGATTTTTACCCAACCGTCGGCTGGTGGCCACCACAAGGGTCATGTCGGCAAGCGCTTGGGGCAGAGTGGCGAAGTGTTGGGCGTTTTCATAGATATCAAATGCGCTCAAACTCCACGTGCGGATAGCGGTTAAGTCCTCAGGACTCTGCATATCGACAATGCGAAGACGGTGCACGCCCATCGCTTTCATCGCTCGGCAGATGGCGCCAATGTTGGCTTGCCCTTCGGGTCGTACTAAAACAATGGTAATATTCTCTAAAACAGTTACATATTTTGCACAAGACATAGCTATCATCGTACCATATTTTATGGCTTTAGGCAAGATAGCGCAAGGCTTTTTCGCAAGAGGACTCTTGTCAAAAGTGCGTGGTTGTGGTATGATTTGACGCATGAGTGTGGACAAAGAAGATAAACTAGGCGATTTTTTACTAGAGAAGACCGAGAAAATGTTAACATGGCGCAAGCGACATAAAATGTTGTCGCGTGAGCGATCACGGCGTAAAGGGTTTTTCCTTGATCTCCTTACAAGTATCCCCAGCACCTTATTGATTGTCTTTTTACTTAATTTATACGTGATTCAAGCCTATGTGATTCCCTCAGAGTCGATGAACACAACGTTGCTCCCAGATGATCGTATTTTTGTCGACAAATTCCATTATGGTCCTGAAATTTGGCTTGGGGTGGACAAACATTTGCCTGCCATTAATCCTGTGGTGCGTGGACAGATCATCACGTTCCCCAATCCCGATTATGAGAGCAAAGGGGTTATCTTTGAGACACTACGTCGATTCCTCTTTTATATTTCTTTAACTTCTGTAGACATCGGGCGTGATGCACAAGGCAATCCGCCTATTGATCTTTTGATTAAGCGTGCTGTCGGCTACAACGGTGATCGCCTAATTTTCCGTGATGGGGAACTCTTCATTAAGGGCGAAGGTGAGAGCTTTGAGCTTCCTGAACACTTCTTTCAACGGGTCAATAACATCTCCTATTATACGCAACGTGGGTACACACAAGATAATAGCGAACTGGTTGCCAAGCTCGCGGAGTATTCGATCTATCGCGATTTACGCTTAACCCTACCCGCTCATTTAGAGCGATTTGAAGAATTTTCTCAAGAGCGCACCCGTTATTTAGGGCGCATCACGCAAGGCAATCCTTTTCCTAGGAGTTTAGCCAGCATGATGATTTATGCAAACCGTCAAGAGAAGTTGGATGATTACTACCGCCATAATCGTGGGATCTATGTCCCACATGGCTATGTTTTGCCCTTGGGCGATAATCGCGACAACTCTTTAGATGGGCGCTACTTTGGGGTTATTCCACAAAAAATAGTACAAGGTAGGGCATTTTTACGTATGTGGCCTTGGGATAGAATAGGTGGAATTCACTAAACACCATGAGAAAGAAGGTTAAATTTCGCAAACATTCGTATCAACAAACTCGCGCGATGATAAAGCAGATCTTTCGCTATGTACTCTTTATTTTTCTTTTGATTGCGCTTTTAACCTTTACAAAGTTTGCTCTCGTGGCCACTTATCGGGTTGAAGCGGAGGGGATGTCGCCCTATTATCCTAAGGGTAGTATGGTGATGGCAAATGCCTTTGGCTTAAGTGATTTTTATGATCATTTACCTCTTAATAAAGAGATTAAGCGAGGGCACGTTGTCTTATTGCAAACGCATCAGGAGAAGGAGGAGCAATCATGGCTAGGGTACTTGTTCAATCCGGGGTTACGCTTTATTTCGGGTAATTTTTTCTGGATTAAGAGTAAAAAAGAGCGCAGTGGCATTCCCCATCTCATGATGAAGCGCGTGATTGCCCTGCCGGGGGATCGGATTCGGCTAGAGGGCAATGAGGTCTTTGTCCAGACTCCCTCGCACACCTTTTTTGTGAGCGAATTTGAGGCCTCATCGTTACAATATGAGATTACAACGCCCTTGCGTCGAGAAGATTGGTTGCCCTTCTCGCCTTTCTCGGGTGATTTGGTTGAGTATCTCCTAGGCGAGGATGAATACTTTGTTCTAGGCGATAACCGTACGCTTATTAACGATAGCCGCAATTTTGGTCTCATCACAAAACGCGACATCCATGCGGTGGTACTCTTTAAGTACTTGGGTCGGTAGAACAACTTCCTGCTAATATAAAATACGCCCTTGTCAAAGAGCAAGACTCTAGCTATAATATAGTTATGAATGCAGAGAAATTACGAAGATTATTTATTGGCTTTTTTACACAGCATGATCATGTGGAGATTTCTGGTCGATCGGTAATACCGGAAAACGATCCCACAGTGCTTTTTACCACGGCGGGCATGCATCCATTGGTGCCCTATCTTCTGGGTGAGCCTCATCCTTCGGGGCGACGTTTGACCGATGTGCAAAAGTGTATCCGCACAGGCGATATTGAGAGTGTTGGTGATGCGCATCACTTAACGTTTTTTGAGATGCTGGGCAACTGGAGCTTAGGCGACTACTTTAAATCAG
The DNA here is from genome assembly GCF_028748145.1 of Entomospira culicis. Lineage (NCBI taxonomy): Bacteria > Pseudomonadati > Spirochaetota > Spirochaetia > Spirochaetales > Spirochaetaceae > Entomospira > Entomospira culicis. Next base: position 481,693 of record NZ_CP118181.1, read on the forward strand.
AGATGATTGCGATGAGCTATCAATTTTTAACCTCGCCAGATTACTTGGGTATCGACCCTTCTCGGTTGCATGTTACGGTGTTTGCCGGCGATGATGAGGTTCCCCGTGATGAGGAGTCGGCGCGCTTATGGCAAGAGATGGGCATCGCTCCTGAGCGTATCTACTTTTTAGGACGCGAGGATAATTGGTGGGGACCCGCCGGACAGACCGGCCCTTGTGGGCCTGATAGCGAGATGTTTTTAGATACCGAAAAAGAGCCCTGTAGCGCCGAGTGTCGACCGGGTTGTAGTTGTGGCAAGTACATTGAGATTTGGAACGATGTCTTTATGGAGTACGACAAGCAAGAGGATGGATCTTATCTTCCTTTAAAGATGAAAAATATCGATACAGGCATGGGTTTGGAGCGTACCCTCTGTCTCTTGTTGGGTAAAAAAAATGTCTACGATACCGAACTCTTTCAACCGATTATCCAGAAAATTGAAGAGATTTCGGGTCATCGCTATACTGGCGAAGAGAGCGAAGAGACGACGAAAGCCTTTCGTGTGATCGCCGATCATATTAAAACCGCTACTATGATTATGAGTGATGAGCGTGGCATTCGCCCAAGCAATGTGGGGCAGGGGTATATCTTGCGCCGTTTGATTCGTCGTGCGGTTCGATTTGGGCGGAAACTGGGCATTGAGGTATCATTTTTGCCACAGCTTGCCGATGTCGTGCTAGATATTTATCGAAATAGTTACCCAGAAATGCAAGATAAGCGTAATTTTTTGCATGACGAGTTACGCTTAGAAGAAGAACAATTTAGTCGCACACTGATGCAAGGCGAGCGTGAATTTCTCAAAATGTTGCCCTCTTTATTGAAAAATCCGCAAAAGATGATGAGTGGTCGCTTGGCCTTTAAGCTCTACGATACCTATGGGTTTCCGATTGAGTTGACCGAGGAGTTAGCGCGCGAGCATGGCTTAGGTGTCGATCGTACAGAGTTTGATGCGGCCTTTGCCAAGCATCAAGAGGCAAGTAAAGCGGGCGCGGATAAGCTCTTTAAGGGTGGTTTGGCGGATGATAGCATGGCCAGCACGCGTTATCATACGGCGACACACTTACTGAATGAGGCATTACGGCGTGTCTTGGGCGATGGCGTGCATCAGGCGGGTAGTAATATTACGCCAGAGCGTTTACGTTTCGATTTTAACTGGAATGATAAGTTAAGCGAAGAGCAAATCGTACAAGTAGAGGCGTTGGTGAATGCACAAATTGAGGCGAATTTACCTATTGGGTTTGAAGTGATGTCGATTGAAGAGGCAAAAAATATCGGCGCACAGGCAATGTTTGAAGGTCGTTATGATGAAAAGGTGAAGGTCTACCGCATGGGCGACTTTTCCGTTGAGGTCTGTGGTGGGCCACATGTGGAACATACTGGCGAGTTAGGCAAATTCAAAATTGTCAAGGAGCAATCCAGTAGCCGTGGGGTGCGACGCATCAAAGCGATTTTAGTGGATTAATCAAAAGAGACCGCATTTGCGGTCTCTTTCTTTATATAGACGCGTAAAAAATTTACGCTTTTCCTGCGGAACCAAGAACGTTTTGATTCTTGTACATGTAGAGTTTTTTGAGCTCATCACGTGCAGGCCCGAGGTATTTGCGCGGATCGAATTCGGATGGTTGCTCGGCGAAAACCTTACGGATCATCGCAGTCATAGCAAGGCGACCGTCGGAATCGATGTTGATTTTACAGACAGCGCTAGCAGCGGCACGGCGAAGTTGTTCTTCTGGAATACCAACGGCATCAGGCACTTTGCCACCGAATTGCTCGATGATGCGTACGTACTCCATGGGTACGCTAGAAGATCCGTGAAGAACGATAGGGAAACCAGGAAGACGCTTTTCGATCTCTTCGAGAATGTCGAAGCGGAGTTCTGGTGGAACCAAGACGCCATCGGCATTGCGGGTACATTGATCGGGGGTGAATTTGGTGGCACCATGACTGGTTCCAATCGAGATAGCAAGACTATCAACACCGGTACGCTTGACGAAATCTTCGACTTCATCGGGCTCGGTGTAGGTGTGATGCTCGGCAACCACGTCATCTTCGATACCAGCAAGGATACCAAGCTCACCTTCAACGGTTACGTAGTGCTCTTGACTATGAGCAAAATCAACCACTTGCTTGGTCAGTGCAACGTTCTCTTCGTAAGGAAGGTGGCTACCATCGATCATAACGGACGAGAAGCCAGACTCGATACACTCTTTGCAGAGCGCCAAGCTGTCGCCATGGTCTAGGTGAAGGACGATAGGGATATCGTATCCGAGCTCTTTAGCATATTCGGTGGCACCTTTAGCCATGTTGCGAAGCAAGGTCGCGTTGGCATACTTGCGTGCACCCGAAGAAACTTGTAAAATGACGGGACTCTTGGTCTCGACACAGGCTTGAACGATGGCTTGAAGTTGTTCTAGATTATTGAAGTTGTAGGCAGGAATCGCATACTTGCCAGCCATGGCTTTAGCGAATAGGTCTTTGGTGTTTACCAAACCTAAATCTTTGTAACTAACCATATATTGACTCTCCTAAAAAATACATATTGGCTCTCGCTGCGAGCGCCTAAATTAATTATACAATATTTCGAAGAAAATAGCACTAGGTCCGCGCTTAAATATATTGAATTTACCATAAATTTTCTCAAAAGCTAATAAATTGAGTTGTAGTTTTTTGAAAAATGTGCTACTCTAAACCAGAAAAGACCGACTAGCAATAGTTGGTTGGTTATTTTAGCATAATGAAGCTTTGTAGGAAGGTAAACGTATGGAAGATGAAAACAAAGAAGCTCTCGTGGTTCGTTCTAAAGTGAAGAGCTATATAAAAGAGAAGAGCGATGGGATGAAGTGCTCGGAGAAGGTGATCGATATCTTGTCTGACCGCGTAAGGGAGCTTTGTGATGCTGCCATCGAGAATGCCAAGCGCGACAAGCGTAAGACGGTACAAGAGAAGGATTTTTAGGATTCTTTTTTGTGTTTTAGAAAGAAAAAACCTCACCTGCTGGTGAGGTCTTCTTTTCTCTTTAAGAGAGATTAATTCATGATGCCGTCTTTCTGCGCCATGTACTTGACGAGATCGACAACACGATTGGAGTAACCCCACTCATTGTCGTACCAAGAGACAACCTTGAAGAAACGTTCTTCGTTAGGAAGGTTGTTTTGCTTGGTAGCAAGGCTGTCGTAGATACTCGATCGTGCATCGTGGATAAAGTCGGTGGAGACCAACTCTTCGTCGGCATAACCAAGAATATCTTTGAGGTAGCTCTTGCTAGCCTTCTGCATGAGCTTGTCGATCTCCGCGATGGAGGTCTTCTTCTCGGTGCGGAAGGTAAGGTCAACCACAGATACCGTAGGCGTAGGCACGCGGAAAGACATACCAGTGAGTTTTCCCTTGGTTACAGGAAGAACTTCACCTACAGCCTTAGCAGCGCCAGTGGTGCTAGGAATGATGTTGATAGCCGCAGCACGCCCACCACGCCAATCTTTGGCGCTTACGCCATCGACAGTCTTTTGGGTTGCGGTGTAGCTATGGATCGTGGTCATCAAACCAGTCTCGATGCCAATGCCCTCTTCGAGCAAGACATGAACGACAGGAGCAAGACAGTTGGTCGTACAGCTAGCATTGGAGACAATGTTATGCTGACTAGGATCATACTCTTCGTGGTTCACGCCCATAACGATAGTCTTTACGCCACCCTTAGCAGGAGCGGAGATAACGACTTTCTTCGCGCCGGCTTCGATGTGTCCATGAGCTTTGTCCATGTCGGTAAAGAGACCGGTGCTCTCGATGACATAGTCAACACCTAGCTCTTTCCATGGAAGCACTTTAAGACCCTCACGGCTAGCTTGGATACAGCGAACTTCGTGTCCATTAACAACAATGATGTCGTTGTGGTCTAAGCCATCGCTACTCTTTTTCGACTCAAATTTAGCTTTCATCTGTCCTTGTGTTGAGTCATACTTAAGCTGATAAATGAAGTAATCCGCGTCAGTCGACATGTCGACAACCGCTACTACATCAATTTGATTCTTTTCCTTGCCCAAGAGCTTCTGATTGACCAAAGCTTGGAAAACTAAACGTCCGATGCGACCAAAACCATTAATCGCTACTTTCATACTTCTATCCCCCTATTCAGGTGAAAATAAAGATTTTATCTTCTCAAAAATAGTATACTCAAAAACGCCAACTCTGTCAATGAAGTAGGAAGAATCCTTCAGGAATTCCTAGCACGGGGGAGCTTGATTGGGGTAGTTGGTTGGGGTCGCGGAGGAGAAAGAGTTCATCTTCGGTGGTGATGACATCGGGGCGCACGGTGGGTTGCACTGATCCTGCGGAGCTAAACTCACCCAACTCGTCGATGGTTACGCGCCCAAGCTCACTGTTGTTGATGATTTCAAAGTAGGGTGCGCCACTGATGAGGCGACTATTGCCTTTTGCAATGATGATAAATTGATCGCCAGTCTTGACACCGTGCAGGGATCCAACGCTAATTAAGATACGAGATCCTTCACGACGCATCACTTGCGCACGGATCGGAATGGTTGCGTCGATCATTTTAATGATATCGTTCATCGCATCTTCAATACGCGTATTCCCCGTACGGTTGAGGCTGAAGCTCTGAATAAGTGTGCCGGTGTTGACCATATAGAGATCGGCTTGGGTAAAGAGGCGACGATCGCGCTCGATAAAGCGTAAAATAATGCTGTAATCCATGTGTTGATTGTAGGCGGTTTGCCAAGCTTCACTTTGGGTTTGGCTAGCACCTGCGTCGGTGAGTTCGAAGCGGGTGTTAAAGCGCATTTTGTCGACAAAAACTTGTTGTAGGAGCGCGTCGACACCATATTGCCCCAAGAGCGATTCTCCTTGAATACGCGTAACCAGAATACGCAAGGGACGCCCCATCGGCATGTGGGAGAGACCAAATTTTTTGGCAGGATTGGGATAGGTTTGGCGCTCCTCGCGAGCTAAAACGGTGAGCATTTCTGGCGTGGCAATGCCCTCCTCTTTGAGGAGGCGAAGTTGATCGACGTAGCTTAAAGGAAAACCTTGTTGCGCAAAGATGCGACCCATTTCAAAACGTGCTTGAGCGTCGTGGGGGTTGAGAATGAGGGAGCGACGATAGCTTTGCAAGGCGCGGGTATTATCGAGATTACGGGAGAGGAGCCGAGCTTGTTCTCGTCGTTGGCTGGCAAAGGTGTTACGCTCTTTATCGCCAATGGCAAAATTTCGCATGATAAAATCTTCTGCACTTAAGCGATGTAACTCATGGCTAGGCTGTAGTTTAAGAAGCTCTACATAGGCATTGTATGCCTTGGTGAGGTCGCCCGATCGTTCCAGTGCCTCGGCAAGGAGCGCCCAGACTTCGGTCTCTTCTCGCCCACGGCCTTTGATGAGCTCTTCTAAGACTTTAACCGCTTCATCATAACGGGTAAGCCCCATCAGCACTTGACTTCGACGCATGGCTAATTGATGAAAGTTAGGGTTGATCCGATAGACGGCATCATATTCAATGAGTGCCTCGCGCCACTTGAGCTGTTTTTCGTAGTGAAGACCTGCATGAAAACGTACCAATGCATCTTGGGGAAAGTAGAAGATAGCTTGACGAATGTAGGGTGTGGAGCGGTGGAATTCGCGTCTGTCGTCGAAGATGAGAGCAAGGCTAAGGAGCGCACGACGATTTTGTGGGCGCTCTTTGAGCATCTTCTCGATCAATGCGATGGCGTTATCGCTACGGCCTTCTAAAAGGTTGACCTCTGCCATGCCAAATTGCGCATCAACATTATTAGGCTCTTTGGAGAGGACATCTTGAAAGATGGCTCTTGCCTGCCCACTCTGACCCAATCCGGTGTGGGCGCGTGCGCGAAGCGTTTTCGCATCAACATTATTAGCAAGACGATCGTAGAGATTGAGGTTGCTAAGTACTTCATGATATTCGCCAAGAAAAAAGTAGACTTCGCTGATGCGTAGGCGTGCTTCGGCATAGTTGGGGTTGATGTTGAGGGCGCGTCGAAAGAGGGTAATCGCCTGAAAGAAATCTTGCCGTTCGGTGGCGGCTAAGCCCTCTTTGTAGAGATCCATGGCGCTCTGTTGCGGGGGAGCGATTTGCGTTTGGGCAAAATTCATCGGGATGACAAAGAAGGAGAAGAGCAGTATACCGACAATGGGGCTAATCTTTTTCATGTTTTCTATCCTTTATAAGTTCTACGCTTTTAATTTTTTGTCCATCGACCTCACGGGCAATGAAGAGAGCATCCTCATACTCCACTTCTTGATGAAGGGCGGGGACTCTGCCAAAAAGATTATACAAAAATCCACCGAGTGTGTCAAAGTTATCGTTGGGAAGCGACATATGCAAGAGCGCGTTGAGTTCGTCAATGGCGATACGTGCGTCGATCATGTAGTGTCCGCTGCCGAGGTTGTGGATCTCTTCGGTTTCGTTGTCGAATTCATCTTGAATGCTACCAACAATCTGCTCGATGATATCCTCCAGTGAGAGAAGACCACTCACTCCGCCGTACTCATCTAAGACCAGAGCCATATGCACATGGCGTTTTTTGAACTCACGTAATAAGCCGTCGAGCTTTTTACTTGCAGGAACAAAGAATGGCTCGCGACAGTAGCGTTCGAGTTGGAAAGGCTCTCTCTCTTGGCTGTAGAGATAGCGGATGAGATCTTTGCTATAAAGCACACCAATGACGTTGTCTACCCGATTTTTGTAGACGGGATAGCGCGAGTAACGGTGATCTAAGATGATCGTTAAGATCTCCTCAAAGGAGCTATCCGCATTGAGAAAGATGGCATCAACGCGCGGCACCATCACTTCGATGGCGCTGGTCTCTTCTAGGGAGAGAATGCCTTGGATCATCTTCTCTTTTTCGGCACTAATTGCTTTGGGTTCCTCTTGTCTCTTTTTTTGCGAAATCCAATTTTTAAATAAAGCCATAAATGTCGAACGCAGCTTATTGCAAGCTTAGCTCTTTTAACTCCTTCATGATAAGTTCTTGTTCTATAAGCATCGGCTCATTAGCCTCATTTGTTGCGTGGTTTTTTCCTAAAAGGTGTAAAATTCCATGAATGATGACTCTTTTGGTCTCTTCGTGGAGGCTGACGTTAAATTCTTGTGCATTTTGGGCGACGGTTGCCAGACAGATGAGGATGTCGCCAAGACTCTTGGGCTCGTCGTCTTGGCTGAGTTGGAGAAAGGGATCGTCTGGCTCCTCCTCCAGGGTGAAGGTGAGGACGTCGGTGGGATAATCTTTGCCACGGTAGGTGCGATTGAGCTCTTGCATGGCTTGTGCGTCGATAAAGCTTAGGCTAAAAATCTCTTTAATGTTTAAATGAGTAACAACTGCCTGCACAAACGCTTCTAACGCTGATGGTTGGATGGATGGGGGCAGTGGCTCTTCATAAAAAATATCGATCATTTACTCTTTCTCTCCTTTGGGGTATTCAATACGATGGTGATACTGCCCGATGAGCGATTGCACGAGCGAGAATTTTATCTTGCCTAAATCCTTTAGAGCTAAAGGGCTATCTTGTAGCTCTTTGGTTTCAATTTTATGGCTAATAATATCGTCTACCAACTTGGCGATGGTGGTTTGATTGGGCTTTTTGAGGGTGTGGCTGGCAGCTTCTACTGAGTCGGCCAGCATGACAATGGCGCTCTCCTTACTGCGCGGACGCGGTCCTGAGTAGCGAAAATCCGCCTCATTGATGCTCTGTTCGGGGTCGCTAAGCTCTTCTTTAGCACGCGTATAGAAAAAGCTCACCAGACTCTCGCCATGGTGCTCACTAATAATATCCAAGACCTCTTGGGGTAGGCGAATCTCTTTGCCCATTTCATAACCGATGCGCACATGACTACGGATCATCGCCGCGGAGAGGTTGGCGCGCATGCTGTTGTGTTTGTTGGTGCCTTTTTGTTGATTTTCGACAAAGTATTCAGGATTTTCCATCTTTCCAATATCGTGATAGTAGGCTCCCACCCGCGCCAAAAGACCTTTCGCGCCGATATGTTGACAGGCATTCTCCGCCAGTATCGCTACATTGAGGCTATGGGTGTAGGTGCCGGGGGCGAGGTATTGTAGCCGTCTTAGCGTGGGCGCATTGAGGTTGCAGAGATCGAGCAGGCGATAGTTGGTAGGCAGATTGAGCATCCGTTCAACGATTGGGCTGATGGTGAGCGCAACGGGTGAGACTAGGAGTCCACTGACAATCGCAACCATCAAACTAGGCAGATCAAACTCTTCTGTAGCGTTTACCATGGCGAGAATAAAGAACGCAAGCGCTTGGAGCAGTGCTTGCCAAAAAGAGGCCAAAAAGAGGCGATTACGATTGGTTGCATGGTGGGCAAGATAGATAGCAACTGGCATGCTCATGAGCAGATAGATAATGGAGAGCATATCAAAGCGTACCGCCAGTGCAAAGATGAGCAGATAATGGAGCGAGAAGAGGAGTCCTATACGGTAGCCAAAGAGCAAGGTGATGGCAAAGCTAACGGCAATTGCTGGGCTCATCATGACGGCGGGGACTCTATAGGGTGCGCCTTGCCAGGTAAGAATAAAGAAGGTGGAGATCAAGGCGATAAAGGCGATCGCGAGTATCATGTAGTAGCGCTTGGCGATGGGTTTGAGGCGATCGAGTTTAATGATGGCTTCGCGATAGAGAGCATGAATAATGGCAATGATTGCCGCGGTAATCAAGAGCATGTAGAGGATGGAACCTATTTGTTCTTGTTGCAGAAGAATGGGTGATATTTCTGTAATTTGATGGCGTTCTAGGTTGGTAAAGTTGAGGTTGGGTTGCAAGAAGAGGTGAATGAGTGCTTTGGCAAAGAGTTGCACTTCAAGGTCATAGGGTAAAAGCGCGTGGTCGATGTAACCATGGATGTTCTCTATGGTGAGGAGCTCTTTTGCGGATAAGAGCATATCGTGATGGTTATCTTCACGAATGAGGACAAATCCCCCTCGCTCGGCTTCTCTAGGGAGCTCTCTGCCAGTGTAGCCGATGGCGTAGATTTGGGCTAAAATGTCTTCACTGATGGTATAGATTTGTTCCATTTGTATGAGATTGAGCTCTAAGGAGTCTAGTTGTGGGCTGGCTAACACCTGACGTAACAGAAGGCTGGGGTTGTTCGACTGTAAGACGCTCTGTCTAACAATGGCAAAGTGCTGTTGGCTTTGGTGAGAGCTCCTTTTATGATAGACTGGAATTAATGCATGATTACTCTGTTCGCTGTAACGGTGGTGGATGTTGTGCCAAATGGGGCGGCCTTGGGCAAAGGTTAAAATTAGCATAAGGAATAACGCTTGCAGAAGAAGATAGGTGAGTAAGTAATATTTCTGACGCAAGAGGGGATTCATGAAGAGGAATATTGCATGATAAGGTCTCTTAAACATATGTCTCCTAGTATCTATAGCTAGTATTTTGAAGGGAAACGATAAAAAAGTCAATAGATAGGCGCAAGCATTCGATATATTTAGAGAGAGCGCAGTGTTAGGTAAGGAAAGGAGGGCGTGGCATCATGGGGCAGGAGCTTGTTTATTCTACAGCAGTGATGCACAAGGCACAGCAGGTGGTGATGCCAGTAACTTCTTATCGTGTTGGCGAATTTCGCTTGGAGAGTTCTTTGGAGGCAGGGGAGTATTTGGTTGCCTCGATGCTTGAGCCAGAGCAACAGCAAACAAAGATCGGTCAAAGTCGCATCCCCTTACTTGCGCATGGGGAGGTTGCTTATGTAGGACAACCGATCGCCTTGCTTTTAGCCCCTACCCTCTGGCAAGCGCATGTTGCGCGTGAGAAGCTGGCGATTCACTACCCTGCGCACTCCACGAGCGCCTCATTGCAATTGTCGCCTTTTTTGCGCAAAAAAGTTGTTCCCACTTCGCAGTCCGATCACTTTTTTGTCCAGCGAAATGTGAAGAAGGGGTTCGACTTAGAGTATATTTTTAGTACTGCGCATCAGACCTTTAGCCAGAAGTATCATGTCGATCGGCGAAATCTCGAGCTAGAGAATGAGCTGGGGGTCTTTGCTGGTTATGAGGATGGCAAGGTGATTGTCTATTTGGCTTCGATTTGGAGCAATCGCATCCGTATTGCGCTGATGCGTCTCTTCGACTTATCTTGCGAAGAGTTAGAGATTCGGCAATTACCTCGCACTGCCCAAGAGGATGGGTTTGATCTGCATGTGCACCTCGGAGCTTGCTATGTGGTTTGGGCGTTATTGCATACGGGCAAATCGACACGTTTAATTTGGGCAGGTAGTCGCCCGTTCTTTAGTAGCAACGTGGGGGGGGATCTGCAATTAGAGTTGGAGTTAGCCCTTGATAGTGAGCAGGCGCTTTTGGCGGTACGCTGTCGTGCGATTTTTGATGCAGGCGCGTATGCTATCGGATTGGATGAGGTGATCGATCGGATGATTTGGGCTTTGGGGGTGCGTTACCGTAAGGCGGCGCTAGGGGTGGAGATCAAGGCACGTCAGAGTGCGCAAGAGCCAGCTCTACCTGATGCTACTTTTGGCGTGAGCGCGATCAATTATGCATTAGAACATGCATTAGCGACAATCTATCAACGTCCAAGCCATCGCACCATTCGTGAGTGGACACACTTTCTCTATGGTAAAGGCGATATCGATCTTTTCGATCACGAGTGGCGTCACGATACTTCTTATATCGCATTGATTAAGCGTCTTTATGCGATTTCGGGCTACCCGCGTAAGTACGATGCCTATCAGCGCGAGGCCTCGGCGCGCGAGGCGGTGCAATCTAGCGAACATCTTCAACACTATCGGGGGATTGGGCTGGCGCTGGCGGAGTTGCCATCGGGATTTTTGCGCCATCTTTACGCTCCCATTCGTATGGAGATGACACTAACGCCTGCTCACTGTGTAGAGATTCGCCTCAATGTGGGTGGCCAGCGTGCCTCTTTGTTGACTTATTGGCGAGGTCTCGTCAGCCGTATGCTTCAGATTGATCGGCAATTAGTGGAATTTATGCCGATGCGTAGCCTCTCTTCGGATAAGAAGGAATCTCCTTGTGATGAAGATGTGGCTGGAATGTTGGGAGGTAATGTCCATATGGTTACGGCGATGCTTCAAGATGCCTGTGAGGAGATCCAAAAGCGTCGATTTCGTGAGGGATTACCGATCTCGGTGGCTTTGGTGGATAAGCGATATCGCAAGTGGAAGGATCGCCACTTTGAGGGCGACTTGAGTGAGCGTGTGAGTCGGGCGGCGGTGGTCAGCGAGGTGGAGGTCGACAGCAAGACGATGAATGTCTATACCCGTGCCATCTACCTAGTGGTAGATGCTGGGAAGATCTTATTGCCTGAACAGGCGCGAAATCAGGTAGCCCTGGAGGTAGAGCAGACGCTCAAACAGTTGAGTGTTCGTAAGGAGCATGGGGGAGAGCAACGCGATTATGCCAATGCTTCGCTGGTAACCACGACGCTTTATCCGCAACGTTTACAGATAGAATTTTTAGAGAAACGACAGAATATTCACAGCAAGAGTCGAGGCTTGAGTGGTTTGGTGCAGAGCATCTTACCCGTAGCGCACTTACTGGCGATTAGTCAGGCGCTTCAGCGCTCGATCAGCCATTTGTCGCTACAGAATGAGTCGATTTTCGTACAGTATCAATGGTTAGATATGATGCTAGAGCTGCAGCAGCGCCGACGCCTAGCAGAAAAAGTAGAGGAGCAGTGATGGAGATCTCTTTTTCGTTAAATGACGCACCCATTACGGTGAAGGTTCCGCCTCACTTGCGCTTGAGCGCGCTGTTACGCGATTTGGGACATCAGCAAGGTGCACGCGGTTGTCGGGATGGATCGTGTGGGCGTTGTTTGATTTTTATGGACGATCGATTAATGCATAGTTGTCTTCTCATGGCTTTTGAGGTGCGTAGTACCCAGATTCATAGCGCTAAATATTGGCAGGAGCGTAGGATAATGCGTTATTTTTTATGGGCACAGGCGATGCAACGGCTCTTTTTTTGCGAGGGTTGTCGGGATGCGCGCTTGCTAAGCCTTGTCTATCTCTTAGAAAGAGATGATGCGCCAGTAGAGATGACCGCTTGCGCTTCCATGGTGCAGTGCACGTGTGTTAGCCAGCATGACGTGGCGCGGATCTTTCGGTTAGCTTATCGCTTGAAGGTGCATGATGCAGGGTAACAGATATATCGCCCCCGAAATTCTTGAGCCACTGTCGCTTTCACAGTTGGCGCAAATCATTCATCGACGACCTAGAGCCTTGTTGATGGGGGGTGGGGTGCATGTACGTGTCAATCAAGATAGCGAACTCTTCAGCCTACCTGCCGAGATTGTTCTCTTACACAAAGTCGCAGAGCTTACCCGTCTTACGCGCAACGATCACTTTTTGGAGGTAGGCGCGAGCGTTACCTTACAACACTTTCTGGAGCAAGCGGGTGAGTATTTGCCTCCAATTTTGAGTCAGACAATCAAAGAGATAGCAACGGTTGCTTTACGCAATCAAATGACCATCGCCGGATCGATTGCCTTACCCAATTATCGTAGCGATCTCTTTGTGGTATTGGCGCTCTTGGAGGCCAAGGTGGAGATTCGGGATTTTACGCATCGAGGTGGACGTGGCAAGATCCGTAAAGAGGCACTCCTACGTTTGGTGCGGGAGGGTTTTCTCGACATTGCTAGCGCAGAGGTCATCACCGCGATACGCTTGCCTATCACGCATTGGACGCATTGGCAGTATCGTAAAATTCAGCGTCCCTTCACCAGCGACCAACGTACCCTCATCATTGCCATGGTTGCACGCGTGGAAAAAGCAATGGTGTTAGGATTTCATCTGATTATCTTAACGCATGGGCAACACCTATTTTATGATTATAATCTAAATACACAAGCAATTGGTCGGCGCTATCCGCTTTCGCCCAAAGATCGTGACTATTTTCTTGAGCTCTTGCAAGAGAGCCTCACCACCGACGAAGAGAGCTTCTCCGACTACATGCGCCACGTCATCGAGGAGGTTGTTATCGACTTTTTACAGGGAAGAAATTCCACTTTCCCCCAAGGCTAGCCTTGCATTTTATTCTTCTTTATGTTATTATAAAAGACATGGCGGGATTGGGTAGTAAGATACGAGACTTTTTCACACGTTCGGCATTAAGTACCGACTTTTATGAGGATTTAGAAGATAAATTGATCGAGGCAGATTTAGGCCCTAAGTTGGCAAGTGAGTTGACCCAACTCTTGCGCAAAGCAAAGGCGAAGGATCTCCAAACCTTTACGAAGATTGTCGATGAACGTATCTCTCCTTTAATCACTGCCGAGAAGTTGACTCTCACTCCTGATGGGCTCAATGTTTTGCTTTTTTTAGGGGTTAATGGGGTTGGCAAAACCACCACGATTGCGAAAGTCGCGCACTATTTTCAGCAATCAGGTGTAAAACATATCAGCGCCGCCGCCGGTGATACCTTTCGCGCTGCTGCCAGTGAGCAATTGGGCATTCATGGCGAACGGCTTGGCTTTCGCGTGGTTAAGAGCCATAGCGGAGCCGATTCTGCCTCTGTGGTGCATGACGCGTTAACCGCAGCCCTTGCCCATCAAGATAGACTTTTATTGGTAGATACCGCCGGTCGTATGCATAATAAGAGCGAGCTTTTACACGAGTTGCGTAAGATGGATAAGATTATTCGCCAGCGCGTACCCGAAGAGAATTATAGGCGTATTTTAGTTATCGACGTAAATACCGGGCAAAATTGTCTACGCCAAGCCGAGGTCTTTCATGAAGCCGTGGGGCTTTCGGGAGTAATTGCCAGTAAGTATGACGGCACCGCCAAGGGTGGTGTGTTGGTAGCAATGGCGCGCGATTTACAACTTCCCATCTACTTCTTGGGCACGGGAGAGAGACCAGACGATCTGTCGGTCTTTGATGCGAAAGCATTTATGCGCGACGTTATCGCCATGGATACTTAGTGACGACCTCATGGCATTTTGCTTGAGGGTTGGCTTGGCTTGGTTTCTCTTTCTTTTTCCGCTCTATTCCCAACAACGGATTTTTCGTGCTTCAGCGCTCTTTCAACCAATCGGTGTTGAGGTAACCTCTATTCCTACAACGGGTTATGCGATCATGATTGCGTTCTCGCAAGAGGTGGATAATCTCTTGCGTGAAGAGCGTTGGCATTATTTGGATGGGCAAGAAGTGGCGCGTTGGTATCTCTTTTATTTACCCGATGGGCGAGTGGTACGTCGTGTGCAGATGGATGTAGCACAACGTACGATTTATGATGAGGCGCTGATTTATCGGCAGGATCACCGCTTATGGCTGGTATTGAGCGCCCAACGTAGTTATCTTATTGGGCGTAAGGCACAGAGTTGGCAAGCCCAAGGTGTGCGGCAACGTCTCTCTTTTTTTGATAAAAATGATCCCCAGCAACCGCAAGAATCGCGTAAAAATCCGCCCACTTTTCTCTTAGATAGTAGCGCGATTCAGCAGGTGGAAGAAATTTGGCAGGACGGTGTATTGATCGGCTTACGTTATTATCGGTACGGCGTGTTGGAGCGGGAGCGTCGCTTTTCGAATAAGAATAGATATGAGGAGATCTTTTATCATGCAGGCGAGGCGGTGGTAAAGCGTATTGTTGTCGACGATAAAATTATTGCCGAGGAGGTGATGGATGGCACGCCCTAAATTGATAGCTAGTATTGCTTGGCGCTACTTTTGGCCTAAAGGACGTGGTGCACGCGCGTCAGGTGTGGCTCTAGCGGTGCTGGGGGTGATGATCGGTGTCTTGGCGATGGTCTCGGTGTTGGGGGTGATGAATGGCTTACAACAAGGGTATATCCGTACGATTTTAGAAGTAGAGAGTGGGCATCTGCAGATTTACTCGCATCGCCTGTTGGATAATCAGCAAGATGAGGCGATCTTGGAGCTTTTTGCGAGGCATCGGGTACGTAATTTTTCTGCACGCATGAAAGAGACGACGATGATGCGATCGTTTATTAGTGGCTATCAAGCGGTGCAATTGGTTGGCGTCTCCGAGGCGACATGGAGCGAAGATACGGGTTTGCGTGCACAACTTAATATCAAAAGTGGCTACTTTCCACCTGCGGGTTTTGTGCTTTTGGGCAGTGAACTTGCGACGAAGTTGCGCGTAGATGTGGGAAGCTTGGTAACGATTTTAGTGCTTGCCGAGGGGTCGCTAGAGCCTTATGCGTTGACTTTGGAGGTGAGTGGCCTCTTTAGCAGTGGGTACTACACCTTTGATGCTAATTTGGCGATTCTTAACTTAGATTATATGCGCGAGTTACTGGGATCGGATCGCTCGATTTTTTACACGATTAAATTAGAGGATATGCGAGAGATCAAGAAGTTGGAGTCGCACCTGACTGGGTTAGGTTATGAGGCGCAGAGCTGGCAGGAGTATAATCGCGCATTTTTTGGCGCGCTTCAGTTGGAGAAGAGTTTGATGAGCCTCATGTTGCAACTCATTTTTATTGTTACGGCGATCAATATCTATCAAGGTAGACGGCGGATGATTCTACAAAAAGAGCGCGAGTCGATGATCTTGCGTACCCTAGGTCTTTCGGGTCGAGAGTTACGTATCATCTTTCTTTTACAAGGATTTTTTATCGGGTTATTTGGCACCAGCTTAGGGATTCTTTTTGGCATTGCCCTTGCGTGGAATTTAGATACGGTGATTCAGTGGCTAAGTCTTGCAATCAACCAGATCCTCAATCTCTTTGGCATGCACGTCTACCTTCTGTTTGACAACTCTCTCTTCTATTTACAGAAGATTCCGGTGGAGATTTTTTGGAGTGATATTCTCTTTATTAGCACGAGTGCTATCGGTATTACCTCCTTTGCTGGGTGGATAGCAGGCCGCGCGCCCTTTGCGCGACGACCGTTAGAGTTGTAATTATGTTGTTGCAAGATAGGGCTGAATAAATGCCTCAATAGAGCTTACGATTGCACTTGCCTTGGTGGTTGCCGTACTGCTATCGCGCGCTACAATACTGATATAAAATTTGATTTTTGGCTCGGTACCACTGGGACGCGCGCTAATCAACGTCTCATCTTCAAGCTCAAATTGGAGAAGATTGGTTTTGGGTAGCGTCTCTTTACGAGGAATTTCCGTACCATCGGGATGATAGACTTTCTGGGTACGATAGTTGTAGATCGCTTTGAGTGGGCTCTCTTGCGACCAGACGGGACTATGCTCTGCGATGGCATCCATCATCTGTTGCATCGCTTTTACTCCCGACAATCCCTTAAATGTATAGCTTAATTGCTGATCCCGATGGTAACCATAGGTCAGATAAAGTTGCTCGAGGGTGTCGATAAGGGTCTGTCCCTGCTGGGTATAATACTCTTGCATCAGGGCAACAAGGAGCGCCATCGAGACGGCATCTTTGTCGCGGGCTAAGGGATGAATTAAGTAACCATAGCTCTCTTCACAACCAAAAAGATAGGTGTGGGATTGTTTGGCTTCGCTTTGGGCGATAACCTCGGCGATATGTTTAAAGCCAGTAAGTACGCGCTTTTCGGTAACATGATGGGCTTTGGCAATCTTATTTTGGAGGGGCGAGGTAACCACAGTATTAATGAAGAGCGCATTTTTCGGTAATGTATTTGCTTTTTTCTCGATATCGATGATAAAGTGTAGCGCCAAGACACCAATTTGATTTCCCGTGAGGGTAATAAATTGCCCTTGATGGCGAACTGCTACGCCCAAGCGATCGGCATCAGGGTCGGTAGCTAAGACCAGAGAGGCATCTTGCTCTTTAGCCAGTGTAATCGCCATTTGTAAATTTTCCGCGTCTTCGGGATTGGGTGTCTTTACCGAGGGGAAATTACCATCATACTGCATTTGCGCTTGGGGCATGACGACGTTAAACCCTGCCTGCTCCAAGAGATAACGCACCGGTTCACGCCCCGATCCATGTAAGGGACTATAACAAATGCGATTGGTTATCGGAGTCTTGAGCAATGCGTTCACAGCAAGAATAATCGGTTGCTCGGCGATGGCAGTTTGATATTGATGGAGAATTTCTGTGTCTAACCAGTGCCAAAGTCCCGTCTCTTGCGCCTCGGTTTCGCTTAAAAGAGCGCGTGGTTGAGCTTTTTGAATGGCCATTTCCATCGCCTTGTCGTGGGGAGAAACAACTTGCTCACCGCCATTCCAGTAAACCTTATAGCCGTTGTACTCTTTGGGATTGTGGCTTGCGGTAATCATCACGCCAAAGTCTGCCTTTAACGTACGGATAGCATAACTAAGGAGGGGAACGGGCGTGGGTTGGGCGAAAATCTCCACATGCATGCCGAGGGTAGCGAAGGTTTGGGCGGCGGTGATAGCGAATTCGCGGCTATAGAGCCGTGTGTCGTAGCTAACAACGACACGTGGTGGGTTGTGGTTTAGCGAGGTTACGTATTGCCCAATGCCAAGGCTAACTAAGTGAATCGTGAGCGGATTTATCGTGGTAAATCCCGGTTGCATGATGCCACGTAATCCGCCCGTACCAAATTGAATGGAACCGGCAAATAGCTCCTCTAATTGAGCGGGTTTATTCTCTTGTTGAAGCTTTTTTGCCAATGCTAAAAAGTGCGGATCATGCTCATGTTCTACATAAAATTGAACTCTTTTCTCTAGGTCTGTACTCATCATGATAATAGTATACTATGGAAAGCAAAAAAAAGCGACAAAAATATGTCGCTTTTTATGATAGAAATTTATAGAGAAGGAGTTATTTAGAAGCAAGTCGGCGTTTAATTTCGGTAATTTCATAGGCCTCAAGGATATCACCCAGACGAACATCGGAGTAGCCTTGGAGGGTAACACCACACTCAAAGCCCTCTTTAACCTCTTTAACATCATCTTTTTCACGTTTAAGACCAGCGATAGTACAGTCGCCAACCACCACGCTATCGCGAATGACATGGATACGACTCTTGCGAGTAATCACACCACTAAGCACCATACATCCTGCTATATTACCGACCTTAGAACTAGAGAAGACCTTGCGGATTTCAGCTTGACCGGTAACTTGCTCACGTAGCTCGGGAGAGAGTAGACCTTCGATGGCAAGGGTAATATCCTCAATCACCTCGTAAATGAGGTTGTACTTGCGAATTTCCACCTTCTCTTGATCGGCAAGGAGCTGTGCTTTGGGCGTGGGGCGAACGTGGAAACCAATAATGATCGCGTCGGAGGTGGCGGCGCTCTTGACATCTTGTTCAACAATTGCACCTGCTGCCGCGCTCAATACGGTGAGGCGGATCTCTTGGGTGGAGAGTTTCTCCAGCGATTGCTTGAGTGCCTCAACCGACCCTTGCACGTCGCCCTTGATGATAAGGCGTAACTCTTTTTGATCGAGTTCGGAGATGCTCTCCATAAAGTTTGCCAAGGAGACCTTTTTGATGTTTTTCGCGCCTTCCATCTTGTGGAGCTCTTGGCGTTTGCTGGCAATTTGACGAGCAAACGCCTCATCTTTGGTAACCTGAAAGGGATCGCCTGCTTTGGGCGTGCCTTCGGAGAATCCCGTTATCTCCACGGGTTGGGCAGGGGTTGCACTCTTAATGCGTTGACCCTTATCGTTGTACATGGCACGAATCTTACCGTGATAAATACCGGCAACAAAGGCATCACCCACATTAAGCGTACCTCGACTAAGGAGAACTGTTGCTGCAATTCCTCTCCCAGGATCGATACGTGCCTCGATGACGTGTCCTTCGGCTGCACAGTGGGGGTTGGTCTTAAGCTCCATCACCTCGGCTTGGAGGAGAATCGACTCCAATAATAGGTCAATACCCATGCCGGTGAGCGCAGAGATCGGGACAAAGATGGTGCTTCCGCCCCAACTCTCTGGAGTCAGTTCGAATTCAGCAAGTTGTTGTTGAATTTTCTCCATGCTGGCATCTTGAAGATCCATTTTATTGACCGCAACAATGATCGGCGCTTTGGCCTCTTGGGCTTGACGGATGGCCTCTCTGGTTTGTGGCATAACGCCTTCTGTACCCGAAACAACCAAGACGACAATATCAGTAACCGAAGCACCGCGCTCACGCATGGCGCTAAAGGCTTCGTGTCCGGGGGTGTCTAGGAAGGTAATTTGTTGACCGTTAGGAAGGGTAACTTGATAGGCACCAATATGTTGGGTAATACCTCCGGCCTCTTTGGAGACAACATCAGCGCTACGAATCGCATCGAGGGTTTTGGTTTTACCATGGTCAACGTGTCCCATAATGGTAACAATGGGGGTGCGTGGTAAGAGATCTTCGGGGCGATCAGCTACGGTTTCAATGACGGTTTCATCGTAAAGGGATACGACATTGACCGTGCAGTTGTACTCATCGGCAAGGATGGTGGCGGTGTCGCTGTCAATTTGTCCGTTAATGGTAACCATTACGCCCATACCCATCAATTTGGCGATGAGTTCACTGGCCTTGAGGTTCATTTTACGCGCGAGATCGGCGACGGTAATGCTCTCCATAATGTCGATAGAGCTGGGCACAACCTTGGTGTTGTTGAGCGCTTTGCGTTTCTGTTGAAAGAATTTTTCGCTGTCGCTTTGACTTTTGGATTGATAGCTCTTCTTTCCTTTGGAGGCAGCCCAGCGAGCAGCTCCTGCGCTACGGCTTGTGTCGATGGTCTCGGTTGCCGCCGGCTTAGCTCCGCCTGCGCGTGCTGGTCCTGATCGATTGTAGGTGGATCCGCCACTGTTGGGGCGATTATTATTGTATGGGGAAGAGCCATAGGGCGGACGACCACCACCGGCACTGCCACCACTATAGGGGCGACCAGATTGGGCACCTCCCGTGCGACCATTGGGCGAGGATCCGTAGGGGGGTCTGCCTCCACCCTGATTAGCGCGATCGCGATCGTAGGGTGGGCGACTCCCAGCGGGACGATCCCCTTGTGGGTAGTTTGGGCGGGGGGGACGTTCGCCATTGGGTGAGGAGTTGTAACGATTAGCATAGCTACTAGTGGGGCGTCCCGCATAACTAGAGGTCTGCTCGTAGCGTTGGGTGGTAGCACTACTGGTAGGGCGTGAGCCGTAGCTACTAGAAGATCCATAAGAGGAGGATCGCGTCGTATTGCTAGAGGCGTTACCTGCCAGATTACCAGCACGCTTGTGGGTACGTGGGGTGTCCAAGCTCTGCACATGGGGCGAAGCAGGGGTAGGAGCGTTCTGTTCGCTCTTTTGGTGGGAGGATGGCTTAGGTTTGGACTCCTCTTCTCGACTCTTTTTGGAGACGACGACGACGCGTTTCTTCTTTACATCCTTGACTTGAGCTTGCTCTTCCTTCTTCTCAGGAGCGACCGCTGGTTGCTCTTTGATCTTTTTGTCCTTTTTGATAAGAGGAGCGCCCTCTTTTTTGTCCTTATCGCTTTCGCTTGTCATGCTTACTATTTAACCCTTCCTTATACGTCGACCTTTTACCCAGAGGGGAGAGGTCTCTCTTATTCTATACCATTTTGCAAAGAACGTCTACTACTCCTCGTGCTCTTCTACCTCAAAACTCAAACCAACGCCACAATTGGGGCATTCATGCATCTCCACGGTGATAGGCGATCCACATTCGGGGCACTCGTAGGTCTCTTCTTCGATCTCTTGTTGCTGATGGTGGTGCTCTTCGATTTCGGAGTGGAGATTTAGGATCTCTTGGATGCGTGTGATGTCTTCGGCGGTGATGCCAGCTAGAGACTCAAGACCTTGACCATCGATGAGGGTTTGCAGACCGTCGACAAATTCGATGCCGTTGGAGCTAAGGAGGGCAACAAGGCGCTCGCTTACACCAGGCAGTTCATCAATACGTAGATCGGTTTCGTAGCTATCGTCAAAGAGACCGTCGGGCATGCTTGCTTCGTGGAGATCGATCTCCATATCAGCGACTTGTGCCTCGGTTTTGACATCGATATTCCAGTCGACTAACTTATTAGCTAGGCGGATATTGAGGCCATTTTTCCCGATGGCTAAGCTGAGTTGATCCTCGCCCACAATGGCAAGCGCCTTACGCGTGGCTTGGTTGAGGATATAAACAGCTTGAACCTTGGCTGGAGAGAGGGCATTTTTGATGAATTCGGCGATATTATCTTCATATAAGAGCACGTCGATCTTCTCGCCTTCAAGCTCACGGATAACACTTTGGATGCGTTGTCCTTTTGCACCAACACAGGCACCTACGGGGTCGATATCACTACGGCTAGAGAAGACGGCCAACTTGGTGCGATAGCCGGGTTCGCGTACAATTTTGTGGATATGAACGGTCTCGTCATTAAGTTCTGGAATCTCTATCTCAAGAATGCGCTTGACAAATTCGGCATGGGTGCGGGTGAGGACGATAGAGAGACCTGTAGTACTCTTCTTGACCTCCCAAATCATCACTTTAATGCGATCGCCGATTTCGTAATGCTCGCGAGGCGATTGGTAGCGTTTGGGGATAATGCCTTCGGTTTTACCAAGGCTTACATAGATATTGCCCTTGTGGAGGCGCTGATAGTAGCCGATAACAACCTCACCGACTTTATCTTTAAATTCGCTGTAGAGAGTATTCTTTTGGATCTCTTTAAAGTCTTGACGGTTACGCTGTTTTCCTGCTTGAATATCGGTACGGTCGAACTCTTTTGGGTCAACCTCGATAAGGATTTCATCGCCGACTTCGGCATCTTGATTATGCTTTTTTGCCTCGCTAATTTCGATCTGCGTGTAGGGGTTGTCCCAGTCGTCATCCTCCACGACTTCACGGCGAGCGTAGAGGGTTACATATTGCAGATCTTTAGAAAATTGGATCATGGCATTTTCCGAGGAGCGAAAGCGACGCTTATAGGCAGCCAAGAGCGTATCCTCGATGGTTTTTACTACCAGCTCTTCTGAAATATCGTGTCCACTTTGTAGCTGACGTACAGCATCTCCAATAAATGAAGGCATTATCTTCTCCTTAGATTAAAAGTCGGTTTTGAGTTTCGCTTTAGAAACGTCGGCAAAGGCGATAAAGGTGGATTGGTCTAGGTAGAACCCATCCTCTTTAACATCGGTAATTTCTCCGGAAAATTGAGTAGAATCTTTTTTAGTACCTTCAATTTGATGGTGCATAAAGATGGTGTACTCGTGGTTGGCTTTAAATTGACGGTCGATACCGGGGGTGGAGACTTGGAGATCGAGGGCGAGGTCGGGGTGGAGGGCTTCGAGTTGGAGGTTGATGCTGGAGGCAACAGTGGAGCAATCATCTAAGCCCACTCCGCCTTCTTTATAAATATAAAGTGTTGCGCGTTTACCGCCACGGCTGGGGCTAATGGTGAGCTCTACCACATGGTAGTGGAGCTCTTGGGTGAGAGTGGTGATCACGTCTTCTAGGTTGAGCATGGAAGGTACCTCGCATATTGGAATAAAAAAAAAGCTTTACAATGAAGATTGTAAGCTGTATTATGTGTAAACATAAAACCATTTAACCAACTAGATTATAGATAAAAAGCTAAAAATAGTCAAGGGGTGCGCACCTTTTTTACGAATTCTCGGGATAAATGCTTTGGGGGTCTCTTGATCTTGTTGGGGAAAAGGGGTATACTTTGCATCAGTGTAGTGAGGTAAATTGTGCGAAAATTGGTCTTCGTTTTATTTATATGTAGTCTTTCGGTAGGCAATCTCTGGGCACAAAGTGGCGCAAGTGATGAGGTTTACGAAAAGGGTGATGTGCAAATTCGTGTGGGGGTGGGGGCACTCTTTCCGCTCTACGTCCATGCGTTTAACTTTTCAGACTTTACCATGTCTAGTATGAAGACAGGTTTTTCGATTGGGCTGGGCTTTGATTACTACTTATCGAATAATTTAAAGATTGGTGGCAGTGCTTCGTTTGGCAGTATCACCAACTCTAGCAAAAATTACTCCTTTTTAGTGCCCGTAGTTACGCGTATCAGCTGGGAGTTCCACACCATTCGCTTCGATTTTCCTGTGGGTGTGGATGTAG
The DNA here is from genome assembly GCF_028748145.1 of Entomospira culicis. Lineage (NCBI taxonomy): Bacteria > Pseudomonadati > Spirochaetota > Spirochaetia > Spirochaetales > Spirochaetaceae > Entomospira > Entomospira culicis. The sequence continues at coordinate 504,660 of NZ_CP118181.1, forward strand.
GATTACTCTTTAATAAATATCGAACGCTCTTTGCGATCAATTTTTTAGTGCGTCCGCACGCGGGTGTCTTCTTTAATATCACACGCTCTTGGTCTATTGGCATCGACACTACCTTCTGGATTGTTCCTCAAGTGGTTTGGGATGATCTACCTAAGAGTCGGGTAGGTACCTTTGTTGAGGTGATGATCGCAGGGCGCTACAGGCTATAGGAGAGAAGAATGAAACATATTATACGACGCATAGGCTTGCTTACGATCGTCGCGCTCATGATGGGCTCGTGTCAAGATCCTATCTTCTGGACACAGGTGGTAGAAGGGCGTACCCCACAGAATAATTTAAATAAGAGCGCACGTATCTTCGATGTAGATACGGATGGCAGTTATCTCTACGCCCTTGCTGGTGGTATTCTCTACCGACGCGCCATTGGCTCGGTAGACTGGGAGCGTTATGAGCTACCACAGTGGGCGCACTCTATCGACGTAGAGGGTGGGCGAATTTCTTTTACTGAAGGTATCTATACCTACGATTTTTCTAGTATGAACTTAGGTACGGTGCTTGATGCCTCTGCTGAGCGTGCTTTTTTTGACAAAACAGTAAGTCCTGCACTTACCATCACCTACGGGCGAGATGAGACGACAAATAATCCTATGGATATCTTTTTTGTCAACGGTCATCGGTATGTCGGGCGCTATGTGGGAGTCATCGGCACGACCTATGTAATCAGCACAACAGGCGTCTTTACCGTCGGTTCAACGGGTACCGCTGTTAACCCTGATCAATTTCGTGATCCGCGTGGTACCGATGGCGTTTGGTTGGTGGCTAATACACGTGTGGGCGAGATCTCAGGCGCAGCGTTTGGCTCTATCCTAGCAGAAGGGGTTACCGGAGCTTCGGTTATCTCCAATACCACCGCGTTTAACACTACCGCTACAGACGGAAGCCCTCCGACGATCGCCCTTGCGGGGGTTGTCGTTGGTGGCTATCGCGAGATTTTTCAAGATGTTGATGGACGCTATCTCTCTCGAAATCCCATCACTAGTGTTACGGATGGCAACGTTTATCTAGCTAGCGAACTTAATACAACCTACATTGAGCGCTTTTTCTATAAAAATGGCATCCTATTCGCCCTCACCACCGATCGCGGTTTATGGACGCAAAGTGGTGCTGATGGCGTGTGGATTTGGGAGTAAAAGATTTTTTTCGACTTTGCATGAGGGGTACTTTACTTAAATAGAAAAAAATGCTATATTATGAAGGCACTTAAGTTCTCACTAATGAGAATGATTATAGACAGAGAGATTTGGTTTAAGAGTCTAGAGGAGGAAGTTTGGCTGCTAAAGATGTGCGCATGAACGAACAAATTCGTGTTGCTACGATTCGATTAATCGACGAAAATGGTGAACAGGCCGGCGTCGTTGATACAAAGTGGGCTTTGCAAAAGGCGATGGATTTAGAATTAGATTTAGTGGAGATTGCCCCTAAGGCTGTGCCGCCGGTCTGCCGTATTCTAAATTATGGCAAGTATTGTTTTGAGCAAGACAAAAAACAACGTGAAGCAAAAAAAAATCAGAAGCAGACCAGACTCAAAGAAGTGCGTATGCAACCTAAAATTGATACGCATGACATGGAGTTTAAGATCAAGCATATTCGTCAATTTTTGGGCGAAGGCGACAAGGTTAAGGTCTCGGTGCGCTTTAGAGGTCGCGAATTTGCTCACACCGAACGTGGCGCTGATGTGCTACAAGAAGTGTTGCATCATTTAGGAGAGGATATCTGTATCGTTGAAAAGCCTCCCCTCATGGAGGGTCGCTATATGTCAATGTCCTTGGCTCCTAAATCGGGGAAAAAGTAGATCATTTTTATAAAAGAATAGAAGAGGTTAATCATGGCAAGTAAAGTCAAAAAGCATAAGGTTAAGAGCCGTAAGGCTGCAGCCAGTCGTTATAGCGTTACCGGCAGTGGAAAAAAGGTCAAGTTTAGACCACAGGGAATGCGTCACATTCTTACGAAAAAGCCTTCTTCTCGTAAGAGAAAATTGCGCCAGAAGACAGTCATGTCTGGAAATATCATGAAGAAAATTAAGGTGATGATGCCTTACTAAAACGCATTGTAGGAGAGAGCAAAATGCCAAGAGCAGTCGATGGAACTCGTCGTAAGAATCGAAGAAATAAAATTTTAAAGCAGGCCAAGGGCTACTGGGGTACACGTAGCAAGTTGCACCGTGTAGCAAAAACTCAGCTCATGAAGTCTGGGATCTATGCTTATCGCGATCGTCGTGCAAAAAAGAGAGACTTCCGCTCCTTATGGATCGCCCGTATCTCTGCTGGTGCACGCTCGCAAGATATGAGCTACTCACGCTTTATGGATGGCTTGAAAAAGGCTAATATCCAACTTAATCGCAAAGCCTTATCCAACCTCTTGATTGAAGATGCAAAAGCATTTGAATCACTTGTGGTTGAGGCAAAAAAGGCACTAGCCTAAAATCCAAAATAGGGTGTACTTGCCTAACAAAACATGTGCACCTTTGGGGAGAAGAGAGTTATGGTAACATTAGAACAAGTAGAGCAACTGGAGGCAAAAGTTCAACAAGTTGTCGCGATTGTCGAGGAGTTGCGTAGTGAAAACGAGCGCATTCGTTTAGAGAAAAAGCAACTTGAGTCTGACTTCAATGTCTTACGTGAGCGCTATGAGGCAGTTACTTCTAAGGCTGGAGCTTTAGAAGGTGCACAGTTGATGGTGGAAAAGGGCATCATGGATGCTATCGGGTTGCTCGATGAGGCTAGTCGGTCGTATGAGGATAATGTGGAGCTCAAAGACGAGCCTACCCCTTACATTACTCCTCAAAATGATGAGCAATCCTCTGGTGAGTCTCACCATCATTAGTTGTGAATGGATGTTCATCTCTACACGATTCACTTACTTGGGGTGAGTCTTACGGTTAAAACGACGGAGGATATCGACTATCTGCGTAAGTTAGAAAAATCGTTGTTGGATGCTACGGTTGATGTACAAGAAAATTTGGGCATTCAAGATCCTATTTCGGTAGCAATCATGGCTGGATTTTTTTTGTCTGATCAGCTCCATAAAAAAGAGGATCTCTCCGTTGATAGTAGAGAGGAACGGATGATTCAGGATAAAATTTTGCGTATGTCAAAGTTAATGGATCGTATTTTAAAGTAAAATTGTTGTTCCTGTGGCGTGCGACAGGGGAGTATATTCACTTGCACAAAAATATCCTAAGGGTTTTTCAGATTAAAATGGAGAAAACGTTGGTATTGTCTGACGTTGACACGTTTTTGCGAGAACCCACTTGAAATAAAGCTTCAAGTTGGATTTTACTCTTCATCGGCGCTATGGGGTTTTTTGTAACTTACTTCTTCCAAGGTTAATCCATGGGGAAGTGCTGTTGGACCGGTCATGGCTTTATCCTTATGTAAAAGCGCAAGCTTGATACGCTGATAGTTTGTCTCAAAGGCGATCGGTTCGATGATAGTTCCGACAATTTGTCTAACCATATTCATTAAAAATGCATTGCCACGGATATAAAAGTGAATTTGATTATGCACCGCAATAAATTGCGCACTATAGATGGTGCGAATTTTTGTTTTGTTCATATCTTTGCTGCTACAAAATGCGGTAAAATCATGTGTACCAACAAATAGGTCAGCAAGAATATTGATGTTTGATAAGGATAAAGCATGGCGAATAATCGTGATATTGGGTTGCGTTGGCATTAATCCTTCTTGGGCTGCGATGCGGTAACAGTAGAGACGCGAGGTTGCATCTCGTCGGGGATTAAAGAGAAGCGGAACTTCTTCGCTGTGAAGTACTTGTAAATCGTGAGGAAGCTTAGGATTAAGAATATGTGGATATTTGTGTACGGGGATGTTATTTTTTTTCATACTAAAGGCGACAACCTGCCCGTTTGCATGAACGCCAGCATCGGTACGTCCGGCAGCTTGGATGCGTTCGACGGGAAAAGGCAACGTACGAATGGCGCGATAGAGCACCGATTCGACGCTACGCCCAATAGGTTGTTCTTGCCATCCACAAAACTGTGCGCCATTGTAGGCGATAATGAGTTTTATTCTTTGGATAATTCGTGCTCCAACGATTCGACTTCGGCCTTGATTGCAGCATAGAGCGATCGAGCTAAATCTAGGATATCTTTAGGTTTAGACTTACTTGCCTTGCCACTACCAACAATCTTACTAATGATTGTTTTGACGCTGTTAAGTGAAATAAGGCGTGCTTCTGGATTATTGCGCTGTCCATATTTAAATTCAAGTAATCCCGCTAAATATAAGACACCGTCAAAGCCAAAATTATTGTCTTGGTCTGGCCCCTGAAAGCTCAGTTTGGTGAAGCCCTGCGATGTCGTCTCCTCCAGTTCGCATGAATATCGATAATAAAACGCCGCTTTTCGGTAGAGCATGGCAGAGAGCTGTTGGGACGTCTCTTCTTTTTCTGGATCTTCTTGGGCAAGATAGCTGGCAAGCCAAGCGCCACGGAGGGTAACGAGGGCTTGCTTGAATATGGGTATCATCTCTGGGGCGGCTTGCTCGTAGACAAAGAGCGCGATGAGATAACTGGCGATGCCTTCTTCCAGGCGTCTTGGTTCATCAAAATTGAGTGGCCCTAGAATGGATTCGGCCATTTCATAGGCACGTTTTTGTTCGTGCATGAGCAATTGTTTACTCATTTTGAGTTTAAAATTTTGCCAATCGGGGGTAAATGCAGTAAAGTGACAGCTAGAGCAGTGTGGTAGGACATAGGTTAGGGGATAGATGGTACCAAATTTTTTGGTCTTTTCGTATTTACGGTGAAGCTCATCGGTTAAATCGCCGGCAATGAGTCGTCCAGATCCCGAGAGGAGCTCTTCTTTGATGACGGAATGACCACAAATGGGGCAAGTTAAGGGGTTTTTGGCAAAGTAGGTAACTTTTGGTATATCGCTCATGACTCTTTCTCTTTTATTTTAATAGTTATCTGGTTGACAATGATGTTATAATCATCGGGTAGTTGCGCAAGATTATTTAATTCTGGGCGTAAATTATAGAGGCCAGCTTGCGTAATTTGCTCCATATTGAGCTTGAGGGAGAGGACGTTAGGATTAATGGCATCGAAATTGTTGACTTTACTCTCAATGGTTATCTTTCCATAAAATAGATTAATATCTTCCAGTTCAAGATGCTCGGCGAGATTGAGAAGCGTTAAGGGGATTTCCAGTGTACGTTTAAATTGGAATTGGCTAATAATCTCAACTGTAAGCATGGTTTGATAATGCGAGAGCTCAATTTTTGGTTGATTAATATGGAGATCGATGGTGGTTTGAAGCGATTTTACTTGGTTACTGATATCGATGGGTTGGGTGCGAATGATATTGATGCGTTCCAGCATAGAGCGTGGTCCTTTGGCGATAACGCTATCGGGCTCTAGGATGAGCTTGCTCTGCATGAAGCCTTTGGCTGGCTGTCCTAGAAGCACTGGTTCGATGGGGATTAGCTTATCGATGATGGGTTCTAAGCGAATTTGCACCGTTGCCGGCTCCAAGTATAGACGCAGATCCTTAAGGTAGTGTCGCTGTACGGTTGGTGCAAGCTGAATGGGGTAGGAGTGTTCCCCCTCCTTGAATTCATCGATGATAAGGGAAAGCGCGATATTTCGTCGTTCAAATTGAGCGATATCTGCACGTCTTCCCTTTAGCGTTACTTTAACGGTGCTAGCATCTTGCTCTAAAACAACAACATCCTCAGGAAGGGTCAATTGAATGGGTAGGGAGAACGAGATCTGTTCGGAATCCAGCCCACGGTAGATAAAAAAAAAGAGCGTTGCGAGCAGAACGCTCACAACTTTTGCAAACATATCCTTAACGAAAAACTCTTTAAGTAGATTCGCTAATGCCATAGCTAGCTTAGGATACCCTTTACGACCATCTTTCCGTTCTCTTCCTCCATCACAAAGATGAGTGGCTTGCCAGCCATAAAGTCTTGCTTGCCAAACTTAGGGGTATTGCCAATAAAGATAAAACTTTTGTTAGAGATTTGCCAACCGCGCACCTCGTACTTTTCCCAGTCGTCAAAGAGACCAGCAACATCTTGGTAGGCGATCACTTCGATATCGTAACTATCGAGATAGTCGGCAAAGGTCTTGCCATTGGGTAAGACAAGATTGGCAACCGAGTTTCGATCTACGGCGATCATCGTCGTCATGTTGACAGGGGTGATGGAAAGATGTTCATCCATGGCTTTGCGGTCGCCACTCATGGCAGCTTTGAGGAATTCGATGCCAGCAGTTTTGGCGGCTTCTTTTGGATTGCTGATGGGATTTTTTACGATTCCAGGGCGAACGCTAGGCGCACCAAGATTGGCTTGTTGTGTCCGATCGTTTAAATCGCCTTGCCAAATTTCTAGCTGAATGCTGTGGATTTCAACTTTAGCTTTAGGATTGTTGGAGGAGCGTGCTAGGTAGAGATCGATATCCATTAACGAGATGGTGGAGCTATCTTTAAGCTCTAACCAATTACTGGTAACCTCACGACTACCGGTACGCCCCGCATTATCCCAGCCCAAAGAGAAGATCGGGCGTTGATCGTTGCCAAGGTTTACTCTGGCTTGAATGCTAAACGGTCCCGTCGCCTCTGGTACGCTATAGAAGACCTTGAGACGCCACTTTTGTGACTCATTTGCGGTGAGGGTGCTGTTGACATGCTGGAAGGTGGGGCTAGCGATACGACTCCATGCCGGATTTTGATCGTTACTGGATGAGATCGTTTTACTGCCTTGATAGAGAATTTGTTGATGCACCAATCGCTCGGTGGCGAAGAGGCTGGAGCTAAGGAGTAATAGGGTGATGGAACTCAATAATGTTAAGCGTTTCATACTTTTTATGTCGACCGCTTGCGTGGAAAAACTTGAACATCTAGTTCTATTAATTGATAAATTTCGATAAAATAAGACGAAATTCTCGAAAAAAGTGGGTAAGAGTCTAGGCAAGATGATGAATTTTTTTTATAGTAAAAAGAGCTACTTCTTCTGATATAGCGAATTTATATTTAAATGAAGGGAATCGAGATGAAACAGGTAGAGACATTGAAGAAACTTGCTAACTGGAAAAAGCGTTCGGGGCCAGTGGTCTTTGTGGTCATGGATGGCGTGGCCTACGGTAAGCGCAAAGAGGGTGATGCCGTCGCCAACGCGGTGATGGAGACCTTTGCCGAGCTCTCTAGCACTTGCCCGCTTGTCAAACTTAAAGCTCATGGTGAGGCCGTTGGTCTACCTAGCGACGAAGATATGGGGAATAGCGAGGTAGGTCATAACGCCTTTGGTGCAGGACGCATCTTTGCTCAAGGCGCGAAGTTGGTTAATAAGTCGCTCCAAGAGGGCTCGATGTTTAGCGGGAATACTTGGCAAGAGGCCATCAAGACCCAAGGCGTGCTACACTTTATCGGCCTCCTCTCCGATGGCGGTGTGCATAGCAATATCAAGCACCTTGAGGCGATGGTTAAGCAGGCTAAGATTGATGGCGTTAAAGTGGTGCGCATCCACGCACTTCTTGATGGGCGTGATGTCCCTGCCACCAGCGCTTTAGAGTATTTTGAGCCCTTTGAGGCGCTCCTTGCTGAACTCAATGCCGATGGAACATTCGATGCTAAGATCGCCAGTGGCGGTGGGCGCATGTATATCACGATGGATCGTTACAATGCCGATTGGCCGATGGTTGAGCGTGGTTGGCACACCCACGTCTTGGGTGAGGGGCGTCAATTTAGCTCTTCTGTCGAGGCGATTAAGACATTGCGCGCTGAAACCAGTGCCCTAGATCAAGATCTTCCTCCCTTTGTTATCGCTAAAGACGGCAAGGCTATCGGTACGGTGCAAGATGGCGATTCAGTGATCCTTTTTAATTACCGTGGCGATCGCGCGCTAGAAATCACCTCTGCCTTTGAGTCGGGCAATGATTTTCCTCATTTCGATCGTATCCGCGTCCCCAAGGTCTTCTACGCCGGCATGATGGAGTACGATGGCGATCTTCACGTACCCAAGCACTACTTGGTAACGCCCCCTGCAATCGATCGTACCCTTGCCGAGTTTCTCTGTGCGCTCAAGCTTAAGCAGTATAGCATTAGCGAAACGCAGAAATTTGGTCACATCACCTACTTCTTTAACGGGAACAAGAGCGGTAAGTTTGATGAAAATTTAGAAACTTATGTAGAAATTAAAGGCGATAACGTTCCCTTCGAGCAACGCCCTGCCATGAAGTGCGCCGAGATTACCGATGCGGTTTTAGAGGCAATCAATAGTAAAGAGTACGATTTCATCAAAATTAACTACCCCAATGGTGATATGGTCGGACACACCGGTAGCTATCAAGCTGCGGTTGCTAGCCTCGAGGCGATGGATCTCAATATTGGTCGTCTCAAGAAGGCGATTGAGGCAGTGGGTGGTATCCTCGTAGTCAGCGCCGATCATGGTAATGCCGATGAGATGTATGAGTTCAAAAAAGATGGTACCGTTGCCATGGAGAATGGCAAACCAAAGGCAAAGACGAGCCATTCGCTCAACCCCGTGCCGTTTATCATCTTCGATCCCACCTACCAAGGGGAGTACGATCTTAAACTCAAAGAGGGCTTAGGCATCTCACACGTTGCTGCCACCTTGATCAACCTCCTAGGCTACGAGGCGCCAAGCGACTACGACACGTCGATTATCACCTTGAAGTAACATGGTTTTATGAAGGAGATCCGCTTGTTATATGGATCTCCTTCATATACTTTTTATTTATTTTGATACTCAATATAAAAAGTTATGCATTGCGTAAGACGAACCCCGCCTTTTTTATCGCCTGTAAAATCTTCTTGGCGTGTCCTTCGCCATTAGTCTCTAGCACGATGTCGGTATCTTGGTAGCCAAATTTAAGATTGGCATGATTGCGGCTCTGGCTTACTGCGTAGATATTGGCATTGTATTGCTCAAAGATATGCATGAGCTCATGCAAATGGCTGGCGCGCTCCTCTAGTTCGACGGTGAAGCTAATGCGTCGTTTGGCTTGCATTAAGCCATAATCGACAATTTTAGAGAGCGTACTCAGATCCAAATTTCCCCCCGAGGTAATCAACGCCACTTGACGATAGCTCTTCTCAATTTTACCATGCATAAAGGCTGCCACGGCGACGGCTCCTGCGCCCTCTACGAGAATTTGATGGTGCTCTAAGAGTTGCATAATTGCCTGCTTAATCTCATCCTCATTCACCAAAACTAGAGCATCTAGGTAGCGAGAGAGTAGTTCGTAGGTCGCCTCACCGGGGCGCTTTACGGCAATACCATCGGCAAGGGTTTTTACTGAATCTAGGGTACAAATACGTGATTGTTGAAAACTTTCGTTAAAACTGGCTGCGCCTTCGGCCTCCACACCGATGATCTTGATGTGGGGATTGATCGCTTTGGCAGCCACAGCAATACCAGAGGCCAGACCGCCGCCCCCAATTGGAATCACGATTGCATCAATATGCGGATTATCCGCGAGAATTTCTAGCGCGATAGTCCCTTGTCCAGCAATTACATCCACATCGTCAAAGGGATGGATGAAGGCCACGCGCGACTTCTCAGCAATGGTACGCGCATAGGCGTAGGCAGCGTCGAAGTTTGCTCCCTCTAAGACAACTTCCGCACCATAAGATTGTGTCTTACGGATCTTGGTGAGGGGCGTATTCTCTGGCATACAGATGGTGGCATGGATGCCCAGCTCCTTGGCACTCAAGGCAACCCCTTGTGCGTGATTCCCCGCCGAAGCGGCAATTACCCCGCGTGTTCGCTCCTCGGGGGTCAATTGTAGCAGGCGATTATAGGCGCCACGTAGCTTAAAGCTACCGGTACGTTGGACATTCTCCAGCTTGAGAAAGACCTCTTGTTCTTTATCGCTAAAGAGAAATGATTTCATTAAGGGAGTATGCAGAACGAGCGATTGAATACGCTCCTTTGCTTTAGTAACGTCTAATAATGTGATATTCATCTTCTTATTATAAGCTTATTGTGTGGGTAAATCAAGCCTCTCTTTGGGGATAGGTTACAATTTTTGCTTGAGAAAAGGCTTTTTCGATGAGATCTTCTGCTGCAAGTTGGGTGATAAGGTCGGCTACTTCCTCGATTTTAGGTCGGGTTGCCGGGCGATCGGGAGCAAAGAGCGAACAACAATCGGCTGCCGGAATAATCGAGGTGGCAAAGGTCTTCATCGTTTGGGCAATCTCGATGATCTCTTGCTTATCCATGCCAACACAAGGGCGTAAAACGAGAGCAGGCGAGAGTGCATCGGTAACCTGTAAACTCTCTAGGGTTTGCGAGGCTACTTGCGCGAGCGCTTCCCCAGTAATAATGGCTCTAGCATCTTCTTTTAACATAATGAGACGTGCGATTTTCATCATAAGAATCCGCCCGACAATGGTAGCAAATTCTGCTTTAGGTAATTGATTAATTTTCAGTTGAATTTCAGTAAAATTGATCGTATAAAGCGAGAGTTTTCCACTGTTCCAAGGCGCCAAGGCTTGGGCTAATTGTTCCACTTTTTGGAGCGCCTCCTCCCCCGTATAGGGTGGAGTGTGAAAGTGCACCGCCACTAAATTCATGCCCCTTTTATTCATCATATAGCCAGCCACGGGGCTATCAATACCACCAGAAAGCATCAAAACGCCACGTCCTACCGCACCCACAGGTAATCCCCCAGCGCCATTTCGTTCCTTATGTTTGATAAGATAGAGGTAGACCCGCTCCCGAATCTCCACTTTCACCGTCAACTCTGGCTGATGCAAATCTACTTTCCATTGTGGATAAAGATCCAAAAGCCATCCGCCTAGAGCCACACTAAGGTCATAACTTTGCATGGGAAAAGATTTATTGGGGCGTTTTACATCTACTTTAAACCGCAACGCATCACTAACCCCTTCGGTTTCTAAGAGCGCTTGTAAGGTACTTTTTATCTCATTTAATACTAGTGGGCTCTCTTTTGCCCAGTGAAAATCGGCAATGCCAAAGGTTTTGTTTAAGATCTGACTCACAGCTTTCCGTTGTCCTTCTACGCACTGTAGATAGATGCGTCCATCGCGCATGATAATCCTTTGTAGGTAAGGCTTTAAGCTTCGTTTTAAGTTGGCTTGCATTTGCTTTTCAAAGAGCGGACGGCTACCTTTTTTGAGCATATACTCGCCTGCACGTAATAAAAATAGTTCCATAAATTACTCCTTACTGATGTATAGATTTGATTTTTTTCGACGAATGATGATCCCATGTCCTCGTAAAAGAGTGGTACGCTGGGGGAATAGATTAATATTTTGGATAAACTTAAGAGGTAAGCGATAGTCGGCGCGAATGATGCCTTTCATCAGTTGATTAAACCAATAAAAGATTAATTCATTGCGCACAAGATTAGGTAGATGGGTGAATCTGTTATAGGGATAGATGAAGTGAGGGATTGATGCATCATAGCGAATATGGCTAAGTTCCTCTGTAAAAAGATAATCTAAAAGTTGATTATATTCCGTTGTTATTACTCCCAAATGAATCAGATTTTGCATCATCGTGGGCCAATACGGGGTAATATGTTGGAGCTGTGCGCGTAGATAATTGCGTTCGATGCTAGGATCTTGATTTGTGCTATCCTCGTGCCAAGTAAGGTGGTTTGCCTCTAAAAATTGTCGTAGCTGGCTCTTTTTCATGGCTAAAAGCGGGCGAATAATCGGATGGGACTCTGCGCTGATTCCCTTTAGTCCTTTTAGCGGATAATTTTTTTGCAGACGCATAAAGATCGTCTCCACCTGATCATCGGCGTGATGGGCAAGGGCGATTTTGTCCTCATCTGTTTGGCAAAGCGAAAAAAGCCATCGCTGACGCTCAGTTCGCGCCATCTGTTCATGACCATATTTGTTCAGCGTATCTCTTTGTAATGTATAAAAATGAACAGGTAATTGATAACTATCTGCCAATTGCTGGATGAGTGCTTTATCCATCTCACCCTCTTCGGATGATCGGATATTATGGGTAAGATGCGCGATTTCCAGCGTAAACTGAGAGAGATGATTTGTTCTTGCCAAGAGATGTAAGAGAGCAACACTGTCTAATCCTGCGGAGGTGGCAACGATGATGCGCGTTTTTTGAGGTAGATGGAAGGATTGAATAGCTTTAAGAAATTGATTTAGCATGAAGAGCGAGCTCCTCGTAAATCTTGTTGAAATCTTCTTTAACCCAGAGTTGGATAATGGTGAGGGCTATGGCGTAGCCACGTTGGAGGGTTGGTTCTTCCTCTGAAGTGAAAGAGCTAAGTACATAGCTTGAAATGCTTTGCGCAGGATGACTTGGACGACCGATGCCAAAGAAGAGACGTGGGAATTGATCGGTGTTTGCAACATGGATAATGTTTTGAAGCCCTTTTTGTCCGGCAGAACCACCTTTAAGTTTGAATCGCATTTGGGCTAAGGGGAGGTCGAGGTTGTCGCAGAGGACAAGGGTAGAGGCGATAGTTGTACCAGTTTTTTTCCAAATAAGAGGCAAAATTTCACCAGAAAGATTCATGTAGGTGAGGGGTTTGAGGAGAAAAAAAGTAACGCCTAACGCTTGATACTTATAGAGCTGGTATTGAGCATGTTGTATCATTTTGAGGGGTGGGTGGGTCGCAATGAAGGAGTCGATAAGAGTGAATCCAATATTATGCCTGGTCTGCAGGTATTGCAAACCAGGATTACCTAAACCAACAATTAACTTTGCACTACTCTTATTGAGGAGCATCTACCGTAACGACTACTGTCTCGCTAGCGTTGACAAAGCGAACATTTTCGAGCGTTTTAATATCAGCAACGGTAAATTGTTCACCAATCTTTAACGCCGAGATATCGAGGAGTACCTTAGCAGGAGCAAAGCGCTTCATGCTTTCTACTTCGATGGTACTTAGTTTTTGACTTACTACACCACCTTCACGTAGACCGATGGCGCTACCGGTAAGGAGGAGAGGGACATTGGTTTTTACAAGGGCATCGCGAACCATTTGATAGAAATCGACGTGTAGGATGACATCGCGTACTGGATCGAATTGATACTCTTTTACGAGGATTTCAACCTCACCTTGACCTTCGATGGCAAGTTTTACGATGGTGCTGTTGAGGTTAATATACTTAAAGGTTTGGGCGAACTCTTTGCTATCGACAACAAGTGGAAGATTACCTTCTCTGCCTTCACCATAAAGAACAACGGGGGTTAAGCCACTTTTACGTAGACGACCATTAGCATTTTTTCCAAAGTCATTACGCACTTTGGCATTAATTAGTAAATTTTTACTCATTTTACATACCTGCTTATTTAAAGTTAAGATAAAGCCTCTCTATAAAATTGAAGCATTGGATAAAAAGAACTTGGGCGGAAGGATTCGAACCTCCGAAATGACTGGATCAAAACCAGTTGGCTTACCACTTGCCGACGCCCAAACGTTTAATCAGGAGTATAATTCCCTTAGCTGTTGATTGTTAGTAATCTTCATCCATGGGTGCATCACTGATATGCTTATTATACTCTAAAATGATTCTTTCTTGCAAGGCCCCCCGAAAGTCGGTGTTGATGGGGTGGGCGACGTCTTTGTACTCCCCTTTTTTGGTTTTTCGTGAGGGCATAGCGATAAAGACGCCATCGTCTCCCTCAATGACTTTGACATTGTGCACGACGAATGCATCGTCAAAAGTTACTGTAACATAAGCTTTTAGCTTTCCTTCCATGGATACGTTACGAACACGTACATCAGTTACATCCATTTTTTCATCTCCTCTTTGATGCTTAATAACTACTATAATCTTATCATTACTTTGATTTTTTATCAAGTATTTAGCGCGATTTTTTTCACTTTTTTTTCACAATTTTTTTTAAAAAAATGGCTAAAGAGGATATTTTGACCTATTTTCGTATTATTTTATCTAAAAAAAGGATTATTGTTTTGCCAAAATCGTTTCTATTGATCAGAATTTTCCCCATCTATGCGAAATAAATTAGGGATAAAAAACGCTCTCCACCTTATTTTTTATCAAAGTGGAGAGTGATATTACCATGTGATTACTTAAAGTTTGATACGCTTGAGGCGCAGGGAATTTGTTAAGACCGAGACACTGGAGAAGGCCATAAAGAGTGCGCCGAGCATCGGATCGAGCAATGGCCCACCGAATATGTAGAGCACGCCGGCAGCGATAGGAATGCCAATGATGTTATATATAAATGCCCAAAAGAGGTTCTGTTTGATGATATGGAGGGTTTTTTTGCTAAGAAGAATCGTTTTTAGGACAAGCTTCATGTCGTTTTGCATGAGGACAACATCGGCGACTTCCATGGTAACGTCGCTGGCGTTGTGCACGGTGAGTGCGGTGTGGGCGCGGTGCAGAGCGGCTGCATCGTTGATGCCATCGCCAATCATCATCGTGTGGCGCTTGAGGCTCTCTTCGGCGACGATTGCTTCTTTTTCTTGTGGGATTTTTTGCGCATAGTAGCGATCGATGTGAAGCTCTTGGGCGATGCGCTTGGTGGTGGCGAGCTGATCGCCTGAGAGGAGAATCGTCTCAATGTTATGTTGATGAAGGGATTGAATAAGCTCCTTGGAGCTCTCTTTGATGGTATCGCTTAGCCGAAAGTAACCGATAAACGCCCCATTGATGGCTACAGGAATCGCCGAAAAGCCTTGCATCGCCTCGGTTTCTAGTTGTTGAAGAATTGTCCTATCGAGCAGATCTTCTCGTGTCAAAATACCAAGGCCAATCAAGATACTCTCTTGGGCGATGGTGGCGTGAATGCCAAAGCCTACTTCATTATGAAAGGTCTCAACGGGCAGAGTGGCAATGTTCTGGCTCTTGGCAAGCCCTGCGATTGCCTTGGCGATAGGATGTTCGCTACGTTGCTCGGCGCTTACGGCTAGCTGGAGAAATTTTTCCTCACTCATTGGGCTATTGGGGGATAGTTTCCAGTCGATAACCGCAATGTTACCGGTGGTTAGCGTGCCTGTCTTATCAAAAATGATGGTTTGGGTTGCCCCGATATTCTCAAGGGCTTCGCCATTTTTAATGAGGATGCCTAGGGTGGCAGCGCGATTGACGCCGATGACGATAGCGGTGGGCGTGGCTAATCCTAGGGCGCAAGGGCAGGCGATGACGAGCACCGCCATAAAGATGGTGAGGGCGAAGGTGAGATCTTTGGTGGCTATCCACCAGGCAATGGCGCTAAAGAGGGCGATGAGGAAGACGATGGGGACGAAGATGGCAGAGATCTTGTCGGCAAGGCGGGCGATGGGTGCTTTACTAAGACCTGCTTGCTCGACGATGCGACGTAGTTGGGCGAGGGTGGTATTTTCGCCAATGCGCGTTACCTCGATGGTGGCGCTTCCGGCTTGGTTGAGGCTTCCGGCGTGGACTGCGTCGAGGATGGTCTTATCGACAGGCAGACTCTCGCCAGTCAAGTGCGACTCATCGAGGGCGAGATTGCCTTCCACAATAATCCCATCAAAAGGAACACGCATACCGGGGCGCATCAAAATTTTCTGCTTGACTTGGATCGTATGGGCAGGTACGGTGTGCACTTGGTGGGCGTCGTCCATAATGAGCGCGGTATCACTCTCCAGTTCGAAGAGTTTGGCAAGGGCGCTGTTGGCGCGCTTTTTGCTCTTAGCCTCGAGGTATTTTCCCAGCTTGATGAGCGCTAGGATCACGGCGACCGTCTCAAAATAGAAGTGTATCTGGTGATGCTCTGTTAGATGATGGTGCGCGCCACTGGCAGGAAAGAGCAACCAAAAGGAGTAGATGATCGCCGTGATGGTGCTAACGGCAATGAGGGTGTCCATGTTTGCCATGCGGTGAACGATGCCAAGAATGCCTTTACGGTAGATATTGAGTGATGCGTAGAGCACAGGCAGGAGCAGACCGACTTGGATGGTGGCTTGCATCCAAGGTTTGAGGTTGAGATAGGGTCGAAAGAGGCTAGGGGCGATCATCGATCCCATGGCAAGCAGGAAGAGCAATGTCCCAAAGGTCATGGCGAGGAGAAGCTCTTGCTGTTGCTTTTGAAAGGAGATTTGCGCATCGGCAAGGGAATCTTTGGCTTGGGTGGTGGGGTAGCCTATTTTTGTAATACTCTGCATGACATCTTGGAGAGTGGTTTTGGTGGGGTCAAAGTAGAGACTAGCCTTACCGGTAACCAGATTTACGCTAATTTGCTCTACTCCATCAATCTTTTTTGCGCGACGCTCCACAGCACTACTGCAAGCGGCACAGGTCATATTTTGGATCTGCAACGTGGCATTTTGGGTTGCAGATGGGTTATCTTTATCCATAAATAGCGACTCCTTTCGCTTTAGGATGGTAAATATCCTAAAATTTTGCTATAATATAAAAATTATTATAACAAAAAGAGGCAAAAAAGTAAAGAAAGGCTCTAGTAAAAAGATGAAAAAAAGCGTAAACTAATAGATAAGATAGATAAGTAAAAAATTGCAATTGAGAGAGGCTACTGAAAATGAGAGTAATTTTGGACGCAGATGAGGTAAAGACGATCGTAGAGCGTATGGCAATCGATCTCTATTTACATGTGCCGGCGGTGGAGAATTTGGTATTTATTGGGATTCAGAGCCGTGGAGATAAACTTGCCGAGCGCTTACGCATTCTGCTTCACGCCAAGATGCAACGTGACGGGATTGCAGGGCAACTGCCTTTGGGCATTCTTAATGTCAACTTTTACCGCGACGATTTGGGCAAAAATTATGATTCTCCCAATGTTAAGGCAATCAATATCGATTTTGATATCACCAACAAACATGTCATTCTTATTGATGATGTTTTTTACACCGGACGCACCGTGCGCGCAGCCTTGGATGCTATCTTTACGCAAGGGCGACCCAGCAAAATTTCGATGCTTACCCTTGTCAAGCGCCCCGGTCGAGAGCTTCCTGTTTTACCGGAATTTGTCGGGTTAGATGTCGCTGCACAAGATAATGAGTATATTAAAGTCAAGCTTAAAGAGGTCGAGGGCATCGATGAAGTCTCCATTCATCCTCGCTAGATCGCTTTTGCTTAAGAGTTTGTCTCCATGAGACGAAGATATAGAGAGTAGGCAATAACCAGATAACTGGCGCTTATTGTATATTTTAATAAAAGAAAGTGTAGGATTATGGCCGCAAATAACAATTTTTTCACAGCAATATTAGATTTATTGTTTGGTAGTAAAAACGACCCGCAAAAAGAGCGCGCGCGCATGTTGCGTGGCGTGGAGAGTATTCTCAAAAAGCGTGGCAAGTATTTTAAGGTTGGTTCTCTGCAGGTGCAACCGGGTATGGCGCGTTTTTTTCATGATATTCATACCGTGGTGGGGCCTGCTTCCACCTCCTTGCAAAATATTATGAAGTCACAACAGATTCGGGCGATCATTATTGAATCCTTCTTGTCTAAGGAGTCGATGAAGACCATCAACCTGTTGCGTTCTGATGAAATAGAGAAGGCTTACGTGCAGATGCGCAATGCACAAGCACTTAAAGATCATATCAATAGCGGGATTGAAGAGATTAGTATGGTACTCTCTAGTAATCAAATCGCTGCGCAGGTTAATATGATCTATTCCTATCTTGTAGCCTTTGCTGAATTTTGTATGTTTGACTATTATTACATGCTTCATAAATTCGACGACGGCTATCCGGAGAATAACTTTAAGTATAAGCCCACCTTTCACTCTACCGCAGTCTCTGGTATTGCCGAGTCGTTGGATGAGTTTTTGCATATCGCGCTAGGAATTATGGGTAATGTGGATTGGAATAAGATATTTGCTATTTTGCACCAATATCGCAATGTCGAGTTAATTAATCGTGGTAACTGGGATAAGGTGCTTGCCTCAACTCGGGATATGGTGAATGAAGAGACCATCCAACTGATTATCCGTTTGGCAAAAGAGGATCCTTACTATGAGGCGAACTTTAAGCCTACGCGGGTGGATATTATCAAGCCTTATTTAGCTTCTCTTAAGGACGAGGCGAAAAAGCAGATTGGGCGCATTGTCTCATTAGAGCGTAGCCGATTGATGTCGAAGGTGTTGCAAGAGATCTTTAATACAACCGAGGTTACGGTTTTTCTCAAAAATTACAATAAAGAGAAAAACAATGCGATGTTGGTGGGGAAGGGCACGCTGGAGTATCAATATCACGAGGTGCTTAATACGGCGGTGCTTTTTGCTTATGAGTATTTAGATAAGGATATTAAAACGCTGGTTGACCTCCTTATTCTTAAGGGGAAATGGTCGCAAAACATGCACTATAAAGAATTTTCGGCAGCATTTCAAGCGCTCTTGCCTAGCGCAGATGATATTCTTAAATTCGACGCTACATTAAGTGAAGATAGTACCCGTATTTCTCGCTTACGCAACGCGTTACGATCGGTGGATAAGGATAAATTTGCCAAGAACACAGTTAATGGTATTTTGGACGAGATTAATTCCGATGCGCGCGATGTGATGATGAAGATTGCAGGTCATTATATGACGTTGGGGCGCTATCTCAAAATTTACATTGAGGACTACAAGCTTCAATTAAAGAGCGAGATTATCATTAACTGGCGCGAGATTGAAAAAGGTGCGGATCGCCCTAATTTAGGTAAGTACATGGTTGAGCTTTATACCAAAGTTTACTACTTGGTGCAGATGTTTCAACAATTTAGCTCTAAGTAAATCAAAGGTTATTTCTATTGTATGTAAGAAAAATGCCCCAGATTTGGGGCATTTCGTTTATCAAGCGTTTGATTATTTCTTAGGTGGATAGGGTTTGATATCCCAAATCTCTTCCGCGTACTGCTTGATGGTGCGGTCAGAGCTAAATTTACCAGAACGAGCAATATTGATGAGCATCATTTTTGCCCAGTTCTTCTCGTCGGCATAGAGTGCTTCTACCTGCTTTTGCGCATTGATGTAGGAACGGAAATCCTTTAATACCATATACTTATCGGGAGGATTACCATCTACGCCATACAACAAGCTTTGGTAGATAGGTTCAAACATATGCACATTCTCGGAAGCAAAAATAGGGTCATGTAAAGCCTCTACTACCGCAGCGATTTCAGGATCTTGTGCTAAGACTTGATGCGGATTGTAAGACATTTTTTGCGCATTTACCTCGTCGGCAGTGAGACCAAAGATAACAGAATTTTCACGACCCACAAGTTCGGCAATCTCTACATTCGCCCCGTCCAGCGTACCTAATGTGATAGCACCATTCATCATGAATTTCATGTTACCAGTACCTGATGCCTCATAACCTGCGGTAGAGATCTGTTCAGAAACATCGGAAGCAGGAATAATCTTCTCGGCAAGACTTACCCGATAGTTCTCTAAGAAGACCACCTTAATCTTATCACTTACCACAGGATCATGGTTGACCACATCGGCAACCGCATTGATAAGGCGAATGATAAGCTTTGCCATGTGATAGCCACTTGCAGCCTTTGCCCCAAAGATAAAGGTACGCGGAGTAACGTGGTAGTTGGGGTCGCTCTTGATGCGCTGATAGAGGTAGATGATATGGAGTGCGTTGAGGAGTTGACGTTTGTACTCATGCAGGCGCTTGATTTGTACGTCGAAGATGGAGGAGGTGTTCACCTTGATATTATTGTGTTGTTGGATATACTTGGCAAGAAGTTGCTTGTCTTTGAGTTTAATTGCCATAAACTCTTCTTGTGCTTTGGGGTCGCTGGCAAACTGCTCTAGCTTGCTTAACTCGTCAAGATTGGTAATCCAGCCATCGCCGATACGGGTGGTGATGAAGTTCGCCAAGGCAGGGTTGGCTTTGAGCAACCAGCGCCGTTGAGTAACACCATTGGTTTTATTGTTGAATTTTTCAGGAAAGAGCTCATACCACATCTTGAGTTCCTGCGTTTTGAGAAGATCGGTGTGGAGTTGCGCTACGCCGTTGATGGAGTGCGAACCAACAATCGCCAACCACGCCATCTTAATGACACCGTCATTGATGATCTCCATCTCTTTGTGTTTTTGCCAATCACCAGGGAATTTTTGGTGTAGAAAGTGGAGAAAGCGACGATTAATCTCTTCGATCACCTGATAAATACGAGGTAGCAACGGCGCGAAGATATTAATAGGCCACTTTTCGAGCGCCTCGGCAAGAAGGGTGTGGTTGGTGTAAGCAAAGACGCGGATACAAATACCCCATGCGGTATCCCAATCCAAGTGCTCTTCATCTACCAAAATGCGCATGAGTTCAGGGATAGCTACTACAGGGTGGGTATCGTTGAGCTGAATGGCAACGGCATCGGGGAGCTTGGAGAAGTCGGTACCCCACTGCTTTTTAAAGCGACGAATCAAGTCAGCCAGACCAGCGGCCACAAAGAAGTATTGCTGGCGAAGACGTAATTGTTTACCACCAACGGTGTTGTCATTAGGGTAAAGGACACGGCTAATATTTTCGGCTTGGGTCTCTTTGGAGACGGCACGACTATACTCACCGGCTTGGAAGAGATCGAGATCAAAGCCATCGGGAGAGGACGCTTGCCAGAGTCTTAACGTGAGCACCGTACTGGTGCCATACCCTGGAACGGGCAGATCGTAGGGTACTGCGATGATGGATTCGTAATCATAAAGATGATAGTAATTTTTGTTGTTATGATCTTTTTCAATGGCGACGCGTCCCCAAAATTTCACTTCGACCGCTTCATCGGGGCGCTTAATGGAAGCAACATCTCCGTGAACTAGCCAGTTATCAGGCTTTTCTACTTGGTAACCATTGATAATTTTTTGCTCAAACATCCCGTATTTGTAGCGGATGCCGTAGCCCATCGATGGGTAATTTCCTGTAGCAAGACTGTCGAGGAAACAGGCGGCCAAACGACCCAATCCACCATTACCCAATCCTGCATCGGTCTCCGCCTCTTCTAGGGCGTTCATATCGATGCCCAACTTTTTCGCAGCATCGCCAGCCTCTTCATAGAGATTCATATTGATGAGGGCGTTGCTAAGCCAGCGCCCCATCAAAAATTCTGCGGAAAAATAATAGGCCATTTTGGCTTTTTCTTTGTTCCAATGATTACTGGTCTGCGTCCAGTTATTTTTTAGCAGACCTAAGGCTTCGCGACTAAAGACATAATGAAGCTCTTCTAGCGAGGCTTCGGAAAGTGTCTTAAAAAAGTCTACGGAGACACGCTTTTCGATGTCGCGTAGCCACTCTTCTTTGTTAATGGTACTCATACCATCCTCCTTTTAGGTTTGTTGATAATATTGTAAAAACTTTACATTATAATTTTACCTGCATCTTTGTCAACGGTGTGTCGACGAATTTTCTTGGTGCCAGTAAGTTCCATGGGTTGGTCTAATAGGCGCACTTGACCAATACGTTGATAGCTACTAAGCCGTTTATTACCAGCGCGGATGAGTTCAAGAATACTCTCGGTGATTTCGGCTTCAGACTTACCTTTGAATAGATCTTTATTGGGGTAGACTAACGCCTCGATACCTTCGCTCTGTGTCTCTGCGTTGGCAAGATAGCCACGGATCAAGACTTGCTCAAACTCTGGGGTGAGCTGGAAGATATCTTCAACCTCCTCTGGGCTGACATTTTTTCCGCCTTCGGTAACAATAATGTTTTTCGATCGCCCTGTAATGTAGACATAACCATCGGGATCGATATAGCCTAAATCGCCAGTTTTAAAGTAACCCTCGGAGGTAAAGGCATCGGCAGTTGCCTCGGGGTTGTGGTAATATCCTTCAAAGACCATCGGCCCTTTAACCGCGATCTCTCCGTTACCGTCATTGTCGACATTATGAATAATAATATCGGTAAGATCGATGGGTAGCCCAATCGACTTATGTTTATTGCGATTGACCGGATTAAGCGTAACAATCGGCGAAGTCTCGGTGAGTCCGTAGCCTTGCACACAGGTAATGCCTAGGTGGTTAAAGAGCTTGATGGTGGTAGGTGGGATAGGACCTCCGCCGGAGATCATGAGATTGACTCCTTGTAGATTGGCTTTTTTAAGGACAAATCCTAGGAGTTTTTTGCCCACATTTTTATTAAAGACATTAAGCGATAAGGCGTTAATCGCCATGAGGCTGCGGACTAAGCCATAGCTGATTGCGCCCTTTTTACGCACACCGTCCAAAATACCTTGGAGCAATTTATTAAACAGCAGAGGAATTCCCGCGATAACGGTAATTTTATTGAGCGCCAGCTCCTTCATCATCTGCGAGATAACAATGCCCTTTGCAAAGGCAATGCTTGCCCCATTAGTGAGGGGGGTAATAAACGAGGATTGCATACAGTAGGTGTGATGGATGGGAAGAATCGCATAGAACATATCCTTAGGGGTAAAAGAGACCATACTCTCTAGGCAGTAAGCATCGGAGACGAGGTTGCGATGGGTAAGCATTACGCCCTTTTCCATGCCCGTAGTGCCTGAGGTAAAGAGGATGGCAGCGAGTTGCTCATTGTTATAGGTGGGAACTTCTGCGAGCTCTTTGCGCGCGCTTATCTCAAGGATATAGCGAGGATGCGTTTTGTTGAGGCAGAGATTGTGGGCGCTATAGGCGGAACCAAATCCCTCTTTGAAAAATTCCTCATCACCAATAACAAAGCGTACGTCGGCGCGCTTTGCTAGTGAGTTATTCTTTTCGATAGAAGCGGTGGCATCTAAAGGAATAACCGTAGCCCCCGACCAGAGTATCGCAAAGAAAGCAATGCCCCATTCTGGGCTGTTGGCGCCACAAAGGGCAATATTATCGCCTGCCTGCACATTAAGATCATGGGTAAGCATCGAAGAGAGGCGCTGTACACTGGTTAAGACCTCTTTGTATGTCATGCTAAAGGGGTTTTCTGGATCCAAGACGGTAAAGCAGAGATTATCGGCAAAAGATTGCGCGGAATTATGCAACATTTTGGGTAAGGTAGGCCAATCCCCTTCATACTTTCGCTTATGATTTGGGTCTGCGACATAGGCTAAATTTGTTTTCATATTTTTCTCCTTCTATGTAAAAACATCCTTATTTATCGTCCATAAATCTGGATAACCTTAATCATGATACTCTTTATAGCCTGTAAAGAGTATACACCATTTTAGCAGAATATAAAATATCTTTTTACAAAAAATCTTCATTTTTTCTAGAATTTTTATTTTTGGCGAGTAATGTTGTTGATTAAGCTTGACAGCTAGAGTTTTATCGGATATAATTTTATCGTGGAGGAAGAGAAATGTTGCGTTCACTCATCTATTTTCTTATCATTGCGTTGATTGCACCGCTGGCTTTTGCGCAAGATTCGGCAGCCAAAGAGCTTGCCAAGCGCCAAGAGGTCTTAGCCCGTATCGAATTGGAGAGCCAACGTTTTGAGTCGGCTACCAGCGATATTGAGCGTGCTGCCATCTTATATGAACGCGCCAGTCTTTATAATTTTTTAGGGAATATCTCTAGTGCTATTACAGATTTATCTCGAGCTATTGCCTTTAATCCCACGTTTGTCGAAGCCTACTATGCGCGCGGTTCTATCTATAATAATGCAGGCTTTGCCAGTCGTGCAGCCGAAGATCTTACCCAAGTTTTGCGCATCAATCCTAATCACCAACTTGCCTTACGTACCCGCTCTGCGGTTTACATGGCTTTAGAGCAGTATGAGCTCTCTCTTAATGATATGAATACCCTAATCAGCATGAATTCTTCCGTAGGCGATCTCTTTTATCAACGTGGCTTAGTCTTTATGAAGCTAGAACGCTTTCCCGAGGCTATTACTGATATGACGAAGGTCATCGAGCTTTCTCCCGGTAATGGACAGGCCGTCTTGGCACGTGGCGCTCTTTATCTTAAGACCAGCCAATTTGCAGCAGCTAAACGTGATTTTCAAAAGCTCTTAGTCGCAATGCCTGATCATGAAGAGTTACAAAAATTGCTCCAAATGGCAGAAGCGGGTATCGCGTATACGGGGAGTTTGAATTAGCTTGATATCAGAATTCCTCTAGTCCGTCAAAGACGATGGGCTCAAGCTGACGAAATTGTGGAAAAAAGGTAGCGATACGCTCTTTAAATTGTATCGTGAGGGTTAAATGTCCTGCGCGCGTGTGGTGCGTCTTCAGGATTTTTCCCACGCCATACTCCTCATCACGCACCCATCTTCCTATATAATAGATATGATCTCCATTATTTTGTGCTTCTACATCGTGGTGATGAAGCGTAACATCCTCGGAAAGATATGCTTCTTGTAAAAATTGGCTAGGTTGTTGATAACGGCGCTCCCCATAAAGAGTACGTTGTTGGGCATGCGTTACATAAAGCTCTTCTCTGGCACGAGTTATCGCCACGTAGCAGAGCCTGCGTTCCTCCTCAAGCTCTTCTACAATATTTCTCGAATGGGTGTTGATTTTTGGAAAGAGGTGTTGTTCCATGCCGGTTAAAAAAACGCAGTCATACTCCAACCCTTTTGTATTATGAATGGTGATAAGATTGAGTGTCGTCTGCTCTTGATCTTCTTCGGGTTGTTGGTTGAGTTGTAGACTCTCTAAAAAGGCGATAAGCCCATCCTTACCCGTGGGATAAAAAGAGAGAGCCGAAAGTAACTCCTGTAAATTTTCCAACCGATCACTGCCTTCCTCTTGATCTTTCTCTTGATAGTGCTGAAACAGTTCGAGCTCATGAAGCAATGTGGCGAGAAGTGTTTTTAAGGGCGAATTTTCCTCCAATTGGTTTTGTAATGCTTGATAAGTGAGCGCGATTTTTTCGATGGATACGCGCGCTTTACTTGGAAGTTTGGCTTGTATGGCGCTGTCAATGAGAGAAGATTCTTTTAACTCTTTTTGCAGATCTTCGATTTTTTCGATGCTCTTTGCCCCTACACCTCGGCTGGGCGTGGTTAAGATTCGCCTAAAAGCCACAGTGTCATAAGGATTGATTAGGAGTGTTAAGCCAGCAATCGCTGTTTTGATCTCCTCTCTTTCAAAAAACCGCATGGCACCCACTAGTTTATAGGGAATTTGTTCTTGTGTAAGATATTTTTCAAAAATCCGACTCTGCGCGTTGGTACGATAAAGAATCGCAGTTGTTCTATTTTTATACAATGCGTTTGCTTTAATTTGATTAATAATCCATTTAGTTTCTTCAATCTCGTCGGTAAATGTATGAAATTCTACAGGTTTTTGCGACGAATTTTCGGTGAAGAGTCTTTTTCCTAGGCGATTGATATTTTTATCAATTAAATAATTTGCAATATGTAAAATATGTTGATGCGATCGATAATTTTGTTCGAGTTTGATCATTTTTGTCTCTGGAAAGATGGTATCAAATTCAAGAATCGCGGTGGTATCAGCCCCGCGGAAGGCATAAATCGACTGATCCTCATCACCTACGACGGTTAAATAGGTCGCTTTTCCCACTAGTTTTTGCAATAACGCCGATTGCGTGCGGTTTGTATCTTGATATTCATCCACTAAAATGGCGTGCCATCGTTGTTCTTGTTCTGCTTTAATCAAAGGATATTGCTCCAAAATTTGCAGAGGTAAAAGAATCAGATCGCCAAAATCAACGGCTTGATTAGCTCTCAATGTCTGTTGATAGTCATCAAACATCGCTCTGAATTCTTCGATATTATGAGTATAATTATCCAATTCTTCTAGTGAAAGCGCATAATCTTTTGCTTTATTGATAAGATGTCGCCACTCTAAAAGCTGTTTTTTCGGTTCGCTTGGGTAAAGTCGTTTGAGGAGAGCAAGCTGATCTTGATCATCATAAATCGTAAAGTAGCGATACAATCCCATCACTTTTCCATATTCACGCAGAAATTTCGCGCCAAAGCTGTGGAACGTCGTGAAGGTAGTGCGTTCAAGTTCCGACGCTATGCTTATTGCACGGATTTGCATCTCCTTGGCTGCCTTGTTGGTAAAGGTAAGCGCTAAAATATCCCTTGAGGGTATTCCCTTTTTTTGCGTAAGGTAGGCGATGCGCTGGGTAATGACCGCCGTTTTTCCGGTGCCTGCTCCTGCAATAATTAAGAGACGATGTGCCGATTCTTCCACCGCGAGGATTTGCGTTTTATTGAGATGCATAGGTATTTGTACGTTTGAATGACGGATAAATATGACTAATCACCAAGAGAGGGGTCTCATTATTGTATAAATATTCATAAGTGGCGCTGGCGACAACGATTGATTTTACATAGTTGCGTGTTTCGGCGTAGGGAATCGCCTCAATAAAGAGCTCTTCGGGAAGATCTTTCCACTCCTCCCGCCAACGTCTCACCCGATTGGGGCCACCATTATAGCCAGCAAGTTGTGCATAAAGTCCTGGTAAACGCCCTTGAATCCAGTAAATATAGTTACTACTAATGAGCAAATTCTGTGTTACGTCAGAGAGATCAATGTCATTTTCAGGGATTCTTAATTGACGCGCCATATCCTTTGCGGTTGCCGGCATCACTTGCGCAAGCCCTTGCGCCGAAGCGCGGGATTGAATTTCTGGAGAAAAGCCTGACTCAGTGCGGATGAGCCCTAAATAAATGCTTGTTTTGAGATCGATGCTTTGGGCAGCTTGATGGATTTCTTCATAAAAAGCACGCGGGTAGAGTACGCGTAAATCCCCTTGATCGGGTTGAAATAGCGGTTTACTTCGCGCACGATTCATCATACGAATAGCTTGCAAATGCTCCCCTTGCTCATCGAGTGCGCGGGCAAGTAACCGCAAGGTATCAGTTTGAACTAATGTGCGTGTAGCTATAGATTTATCAATTGCTATCTGATTGAGCCCATAGTAGATAAATCCCAGTAAATGGAGGTCAGCTGATGGTTGTTTACTTACCGCGGCAGCACTAGCAAAGCTCGAGAAGGCTTCCGAGGTTTTGTCGATCTCTAAAATAGCGCTAAGATCGTTCTCTTCTTGAAGAAGAGGGGAGGAAAGGCGATGTACATTGTGCAGGGCAACGGGCACTTCATTGAGGGCGGTGGCTGCCATAAAAGCAGCATAACTGAAGGGATCGAGGGTTGCCTCTTGGAGATAAGCCAGCATTCTGGCGCGGTTAAGCGGGATAAAGCCGTGATGCATGGCGCGCGCTAACACCCAGCCATACTGTGCGCGCATTTGGTTGGATGCTTGGCGATCGATGATGAGATTGTGAACTTTTTCTAATTCTGCGAATTTTCGATTGGCAACAAAGTCGCGTAAAATGATTTGAAAAAGATCGTCAAACCAGCTAGCCTCTTGATGGATAAGAATCTTTTGTGAAGCAATTGCGTCCATAAAATCTTTAGGATTATTTCTATATAGAGAATTGAGATAGTACCAAACCACGTCATTATAATCTTGATTATTTGTGGCAAGGCTAATAATAGGAGCGAAGAGCTCTACACTGGTTTTGTAGCGTCCAAGTCGCCAATGTAGCACGGCATTCGCGCGTTGAATTTCAAAGTAAGCGGGGTGAGACGGATCAATATGCTTTAGGGCTGATTGGAGTTGCTCAATAGCCACCTCACGTTGATTGACATAGCCTGCCAGTTGAATATACGGGCGCACCATTGTTGGATATGAGAGAAAGGGATGGGTTGCTTTGGTTGTGATAAGGGCATCAAGGGCAAGAAAATTCTCTCGTGTGCGACGATCTTGCATCGTCTTCATTGCTTGTACAATCGGCAATAAAGGAAAAGATTCCGATGTAGTATTGTCAACCAGTTCTGTAACAATCTCGCTAAACTGCGGATGCAAGGGCCACTTGAGCAGTAATTCTTCTACTCCATTTTGCCAAAATGCACGTTTAAGATGCATATTATTTAAGATTTTTAATGTATTTGCATCTTCTTTAATGGTTAATGCTTCAAGACGCAGGGGATCGGTTGCTTGCAAATGCTGTAAGGATTCTTCGTATTCTTGTTGGTGATAAGCCAGTTGCGCCCTTGTATAAAGAATTGCGGTTGCTTTTTGATCGTTTTTACTGAGTTTTTGGAGTTGCTTAGCGATAAGTCCACGTTGTTGCGCATCCTTTGCTAAGTTCATGGTCTGTAGGGCGTGGTACTCAAACCAAGGATTATCGGAGCGAATACCAGCAAGAAGCAGATGGAAGGCTTTTTTCTCTTCATTCATGGCTAATAGATGATAGGAATAGTAGTAATCGCTACCTAAGCCTGCTTGTTGAAGCTCTTTGGTAGAGAGGGAGGCATCGGGGTGAGGTGTACGCATGAGAGTGAGTGTTTTTAGGCGAGCGTGATCGTCGCGTGGGGCGGTAAAAGAGTTTTCGAGGTGAGAGGCACTGCAGTTGAGCAAAGAAAAAAAGGAGAGGATAAATAAGGGAAGATATACATACTGTTTCATGATTACATTTATCGACAGAAAAGAGGAATAGGTAAAGTGTATCTTGTGGGAAGGTAAAGAAAAAACCAAGAAGGAAAAAAGGAGGTTAAAACCTTCTTGGCTATTAACCTAACCAGTGTCAGGTAATTTAATTTACCACATAAACAAAAAAATGTCAAGTATTTTTTCTCATTTTTAGGAACGAGGTGCTTGTGCGGGGTCGATAGGGTTGGCATCTTTGAAGACGGAGAAGGTAATTTTTCCGGTATTTTCGGTGATCATACCGAGGG
The DNA here is from genome assembly GCF_028748145.1 of Entomospira culicis. Classification (NCBI taxonomy): domain Bacteria; kingdom Pseudomonadati; phylum Spirochaetota; class Spirochaetia; order Spirochaetales; family Spirochaetaceae; genus Entomospira; species Entomospira culicis. The sequence goes on from NZ_CP118181.1 coordinate 533,245, forward strand.
GAGTGCCGACGCTAATTTCTTGTCCTTTAATGACAAAGACGGCATCGAGTCCGCCGTAAATGTAGACATACCCTCCGCTCTTTTCTACCAAAACGATTGTGCCTAATTCGCGATGGGGTCCTAGATAAATCACGGTGCCTGATGCAACAGAAAGCACCGAGCTGGCGCGTTGTGAGGCGATGGTTACGCCCTCTTGTCGTCCGGTGTAGCGACTAATCGTGCCCTTGATGGGCCACTGTAGCGAAGTTGTTTGCGTGTTGGGTTGAGCAACCACTTGTTCGGGTGGGCGCGGTGTGGTATTTTGCGGGGCTTCGGGCGATGAGGTGGGCGGTGGCGTTTGTGGGGTGCTAGCTGTATTGCTCGGTGGACGAATACGGAGCTCTTCCCCAATCTTTAAGACGGTATCGGCAGTACGCTGATTGATTTTAAGTAACTCTTCAACGCTTAAATTATAGCGTTGCGAGATGTTATAATAGGTATCGCCTGCCTGAACAGTGTGATAACCTTGGCTAGTTGCGACTACACTACTTTCTTCTTGCGAAGGAATTTTTAGGATCATCCCCACGCGAATTTGGGTGGGGTCGCTAAGTTGATTTAGCTCTTGAAGCGTAGCGACGGAGGTATTATAGAGTCTGGCGATAGAGTAGAGCGTCTGCCCTGCCTCTACGACATGCTCACTCGACCATAGGGAGAACCCCATCAAGAAGAGAATAATAAATGTAAATATCCGTAAGCACTTCATTACACTTAGAAGATCGGCAAATAGGTGCAATAAATTGATAAAACGCTTAACTTTTTTTTACTTCTGCCGATAAAGAAAATTTTTCTTTAGTTAGAGGAATCACGATGCTCTTTCGCCGAGCATCAAGATGAATCGCCTATAAATACGATGATGCAAGGAGCTAGGAGTTTTTTTTCTGTGATATTTTGATAGGGTTGCGGGGCAAGTCGCCTAAAAAAATATCAACTTTTTGCAGGGGCAGGGATGTAATCGCTATATTTGTTTGCCAGTGAGATGAGCGTTTTCGCCATCCGATCCAAGCTTACGACGTAATGGACGTAGCCAGCATCCACGGCAGCTTTGGGCATGCCGTAAACCACCGAGCTCTTTTCATCTTGAGCAACGGTAATTGCCCCCAAATTATAGAGTTCACCCATCTCTCTGGCGCCATCTTTCCCCATACCAGTCATGAGAACGGCAATGACGCGCCCATGGTATGCCTGCGCGACACTCGCAAAGAGCACATCGACACTAGGACGATGCCCACCCACCGCTGGTGTGCTAGTGAGTTTGACTTTCTTATAAAGACCTTCGCGCACAATGGTGAGATGTTGATTACCGGGGGCGACTAAAATTTCCCCACGTTTCACCTTCTGCCCCTCTTCGGCGATACGAATAGGTAGCTTGGCGCTGGAGGAGAGGCTACGCACAAAGTCATCGACGAAATCGAGGGGAATATGCTGAACAATCACAATAGGTAAAGGAAAATCTTCTTCAATCTGTCCAAGCATCTTAATGAGCGCTGCTGGCCCTCCCGTGGAGATGCCAATACAGACAATATCTGCCGACTTTGTGAACCGCGTAGGCTCATACTTAGGCCAATCCTTCATTTTACCAATCAAATTCCTCTCGCCCACCTGGGGAGTTTCTTTATTCTGCATCGCTTCATCCTTCGCTGACGGCTATCTTTTGCCAGCTAATTTTTTCCATACAAAGAGCTCCACTGCGTACGAATAAATTTGAATGGGGTATCTAGTCCAAAAAGGCTTTCGGAGTGTCCGATTACCAAGTAGCCAAGATCGTTGAGAGCTCCATAAAAATTTTTAGTTACTTTTAATCTGGCGCTTTCGTCGAAATAAATCAAGACATTTCGACAAAAAATGATATCAAAATTGATCGAATAGGCTGGATCATTAAGGTTGTGATAGTCAAAACGCACGCCTTCGCGCAATAATAAATTGACTTCATACTCCTCTGCTTTGGGGATAAAATACTTATTTGCCCAGCCGTTGGGGATCTCTTCCACCCGCTCACGACTATAAACGCCCTTGCGCGCAACATCGAGATTTTCGGGGTTGAGATCGGTGCCGATCACTTCAAAACTAAAGTCAGGCGGCAACCACTCTCGTAAACAGATAGCATTGGTGTAGACCTCTTCACCGGTAGAGCATCCAGCACTCCAACAGCGAATAAAGGGGCGCGCGCGCGTTTGGCGCTTATGTTCGACAAGTTTGGGAATAATGAAATGTTGAAGTGCGTCGTACTGGGCTTGGTTGCGAAAAAATTTAGTTAAGTTGGTGGTAACCGCTGCCAACAACTGCTTAAGCTCACTCTGGCGCGAGCTCACCAACTTGAAGTAATCTTCCAACGTGATGTTGTTATGCTTGCGCAATTGCTCACCCAAACGACTCTGCAAAATGCTCATATTAATGTCGTTAAAGGTAAGCCCACTGTGCTCATAAATGAGCCGGCTAAAACGTAAATAAATCTCTGGCGTTACAGACACAAGAACCTCCCATGGCTATTCTTCTTTATCAGAGTGTTCAAGTAACGCAATAATGCGGTTTAATTTCTCCTGTGAATGATAGCGAATGGCTATCACCCCCCGATGCTCATCACCCTTGATTTGGAGTTTGACTCCTAAGTTTTCCATTAATTTCTTTTCGGTGTGAAGAATCTGCGCCGATCGCGTGGTTTTGGGTTTAGATGAGCTACTCTTATGAGATGTTTGTACCATCGTTTTGGCGCGTTCTTCGGTTTCGCGCACCGAAATTTCTTCTTCAATAATCATTTGCGAGAGCTTTTGCTGGAGTTCTGGTTGATTCTCCAAGGAGAGCAAGGCTCTGGCATGACCTGCGCTCATTTTTCCCTGCTCCAGTGCTTCTTGAATGGGTGCAGGTAATTGTAAGAGACGTAAGGTATTGGTAACTGCGCTACGGCTCTTACCAATGCGGTTTGCTAACTCTTCATGCGATAAGTTAAGCAGGCTAATGAGTTGCGCGTATGTATTGGCTTGCTCGATAGGTTTGAGATCTTCGCGTTGAATATTCTCGATGAGGGCAACCTCAAGCTTCTGCTCGGCGTTAAATTGCTTTACCACGACTGGGACTTGATTTAATCCCGCGAGTTGGGCAGCACGTAGTCGGCGCTCACCGGCGATTAATAGATAGTTGCCCGCAACTTTTTCTACCAAGAGCGGCTGTAAGATACCATTCTGTTTAATCGACTGGGCAAGTTCGCTAAGCTTCTCCTCATCAAAATATTGACGAGGTTGTTGCTCATTGGGTTTTACCTCACCGATGGCTACCTGTTGAATCTGCTCTTTTCCCTCGCTGGCTAAACTCCCCAAAAGCGAGGCAGCGCCGGCGCCTAATCTACTTTTTGACACGCTCTAAGACCTCTTGTGCTAAGTTTCTATATCGTTCTGCCCCCGAGCTGGCGCTGGCGTATTGTGTAACGGGTTGACTGTGGCTGGGCGCTTCGGCAAGTTTGACGTTGCGTGGAATGACGGTTTTAAAGAAGAGCGAGGGATCCCCGACTTTTTCTACCACCATCTCGATAACCTCTTGGGCAAGACGCGTGCGACTATCGTACATGGTGAATATGACGCCAAGGATGTGAAGTTTTGGATTGAGGCGCTGTTTAATCCGACTGATGGTGTTGAAGAGTAGGGTGAGAAAGCCTTGTGCAGCAAAAAATTCGCACTGCACGGGGATGATGATGGCATCCGAGGCGACGATGCCGTTAATCGTGAGAAGATCGAGGGAGGGTGGGCAGTCGATCAGGATGAAGTCGTAGCGCTCTTTGATTGGATCTAGGAGCTCTTTAAGAAAGTACTCCCGCTTCTCCTGATCGGCGAGCTCTAAGGAGGCGGCCGAGAGGTCGATGGTAGCGGGAATAACGTCTAACTTAAATTCGGGGATGGCGTGAATGACCTCGTTGATGGAAAATTGCCCAGCCAACGCGCTATAAATAGTTTTCTCGTTATTAAATAACCCTACAGAGCTGGATAAATTTCCTTGGGGATCAAAATCTATCAATAAGACTTTTTGATCCTTTTCCGCCAGGGAGGCACCAATATTGACGGCGCTGGTGGTCTTTCCGACTCCCCCTTTTTGATTTGCAAAGACGATAACATTAGACATATACCCTAGTTATCGGCGCAAAGGGGCGCGATATTAACGCTCTGTCAGAGGCTCTTCTTGGCTTTTTACTCTTTTTTCCAACTCTTTGATTTCGCTACGGGCAGCCTCAAGGTAGGTGTTGAGGCGACGCACCTCTTGCTTCTGTTTTTGAAGAAGCTGGATACGATCGGCAAGGAAGAAGGGGATGCTTCCCACCAATCCTAATACCAAAAAGAGTAGGCACGCTAAGGCTAAGGGAAAATCGTTTAAGCTAGTGAACAAAAGGTTCAAAACGACTCTTTGGCTAGAATTCATCGCCATAAAAATACCGACAAGCACGAGGGCGAGGGTTGAGAGGATTAGTTTGTACATAAATAAAAATCTCCTATGTTGTGAACGGCGAGTAAGGGTAAAAGCACCTTACCCACGCATGCGCACATCTTACATTACTATAATACATCACAAAGGAGGGTTTGTCCATTAATATCGCGCAGTTGCACATGAACAAAATCTCCTACGTTAAATTGCTTACCCACCACAATGACATTCTCATTGCGCTGGGTGCGTCCAAGAAACCCATTTTCGGTCTTTTTGGCGGGGCTAATTAAGAGCACTTCGCGCTCTTGCCCAATTTGTTTACGTAAAATCTGATGGCTAATGGCGCGCTGTTTGTCGATAAGTTGTTGCAGTCGTAGTGACTTAATCGCTTCAGGCACCACATCCGTACGCTTGGCAGCTGGCGTACCGGGACGCGTATTATAATAATACATAAAAGCATCTTCAAATTGCACCGTATCAAGCATGGCAAAGAGTGCCTGCATGTCCTCCTCGCTCTCGCTTGGGAAGCCCACCATGAGATCCGTAATCAAGGCGGCCTGTGGCCATTGGGCACGTACCTCGCGTACCAGTGCTTCGAATTTATCGCGACGCGTCTCTCTAGCCATCTCACGCAAAATGCGATCGCTACCATGTTGCACCGCCACATGCAGATGTGGACAAAAGCGCGCATCACTCTTAAGCGCATCGATGAGATCAAGATTAAAATCTTTGGGATGGCTACTGGTAAAACGAAACCACACCTTACCCTTCACCTGCGCACTAAGATAACGAATGAGCGCTGGAAAGTCGACCTCGCCATCTTGATAGCTGTTGACATTCTGCCCTAAGAGCGTAATCTCTTTGACGCCTTGGTCGACATGGCGTTGTAGCTCTTGGGCGATCTCCTCTTTGGGGCGGCTAATCTCTTTGCCTCTAAGATAGGGGATGATACAGAAGGTGCAGTAGTTGTTACAACCGTGCATGATGGGGACATAGGCATGGATGCCGTCGTCGCTGGGGTGGTAGGTGTAGAAGGAGAATTTAGGCACTTCGTCGGTGATTTGGTCGCTCATCATTTTGATAAGGTCGTCGCGCTGGTCGTGAGGGAGCACCGCATTAACATGGAAGGGCGCTTTCATCAGTTGCTCTTTGGCCTCTTTTTTGGCGGCCATACAGCCCATCACGGCAACTTTGAGATCGGGGTTAATCTCGGTGCGGATGCTCTTGAAGAAGCCTAGACGCCCATAAACGCGATCCTCGGCACTTTGACGCACGCTACAAGTGTTGACGATGATCCAGTCGGCCTCATTTGGCGCGCTGGCCTTGGTGTGTCCGCCTTCTTCCAGCGATTGGGCAAGGGCTTGAGATTCGGCAACGTTCATAGGACAGCCGTATGTCTCGATAAAATATTTGCTCATATTGAATAATCCTTGTGATATAAAGTAAAAAGAGTATCGCAAGGATACTCTTTTGGGGTATAAATGTCTTGAGTCGTGAAGGGTTCGAACCTTCGACCCATTCCTTAAAAGGGAATTGCTCTACCAGCTGAGCTAACGACCCAAAATCTTGCCTTATCGGCTATTGATACAAGCATTCTAGCATCTTTTCCCAAAGATGTCAAGAGCAAACACCTCTTTTTCGCTAAATTTTTTACAGATCGGGTACTTTCCTTGTCAATTAATGCGTAAGCGCCTTGCTAAAATGGTTGTTTTGTGCTAAACTTAACGCATGAAGTGGACGTTATGGTTGAGTCTTGCTATGGTGCTGTTGATTGGAATGGTTGTTGTTGCCCAGTTGGAGATTGAGTTGCCGAGCCTTACGGTGAATGTGAGTCCGCAACCCTCTACGTTGGTCGAGAGCCTCTTGCTTGCCGATTTACCTTTGCCAGCCATCGCCCTAGAGGATGCCTCTTCGCTTGCTATTATCGAGACTACGCCCCAAATCCCGGAGGTATTATTAGATGAAATTGTTGCCATTCAACCCTAAATATTCCCTAGGACTCTTGCTCTTTTTGAGCATTTTTCTCTTCTCTTGCTCCAAGGAAAAAGAGAGTAACAGCGAGGCGCTCACGACACAAGATCTTCAGATTTTGCAAGATCGCCAAGAGCAAAAAGTGCGCACTATGTGGGTCATGGCCAACCAGATTCCGCTCTTTGTCTCGTTGCCTACGGCTAACCAGAGCCAAGCCGATGTTTTTTTAATGCAAGGCGATAAAGTGCGCGTGCTCGACGAAACCATCTACACCTCCGACCTCGAACGAAGCTATCTTTATGTGCAAAATCTTGCCGATAATCGCCGAGGATATATCCCCTTAGCCTACCTAATCGACGAGACCTACGCCATCGGGATGACCACAGAATACACGACCCATTACTTTCAACCCGACCGTCGTTTTGGTGCCTCTTCTGCGATCTTTGTCCCTGCTTATCGCCTCATTTTTAGTAACGACAGCCAAGGTCTTTCGCCTTTTGTTGCCTACAAAAGTGTCGATCTCTTGGGCAATCCGCTAGAAGGCTACCTCGAGCGAAAGGTGGTGCACTTTTCACCCCAATTGCTTCAAGCGCATGCCCTTTATCAGCGAGCTTTTTTTAGTGACGATTGGCAAACCACGATCAAATATGCCCAACAAATTCAGCGCGACCATGCCAACACGCCCTTTGCCAAATTGGCAAGTGATCTTCTCGATCTTCAAAATATGAGCGCCCTAGGCAAGCAACTGCGCCTCTTTGCGCGCTCCTATCCTGCCCATCGCGCTCCTGATAACCAAGAACGCGCCATCCCTATCTATAGTAAACCCCACGATCGTGCGCGTGTTTTAGGGTATCTCACCGACGATCGTCGCCTTACCATTGTTGCAGGCTATGGCGAGAATCAAGCCATCCATCTTATCGACTCTCCCTACGCCTGGTATCTTATCGATCGTCAAGGCTGGGTGCCTGCTTCTGCCATTACCCTAGAAGGGCTCATCGAGGAGCTTCACTTCTCCTTAGCTACGCCGGAAGAGGAGGAGCTAGCTTGGCTTGCAGAGCTTGATCAGGGTGATAGCGAGAGTCAATCTGCCTCTAATCAAGATACAATGACACAGAATGCTATCGAAGAAGTGGATATACCAATAACCCAAGGAGAGTAAGAGAATGAAGGGAGTCATTTTAGCCGCTGGCTATGGTACGCGCTTTTTGCCGGCCACCAAGACGCTACCCAAAGAGATGTTACCGTTGATTGATAAGCCAACGATTGCTTTTATCATCGAGGAGTTTGTGCGCAGTGGCATTAAGGATGTTATTGTGGTAACCTCCAGACGCAAGAAGGTGATGGACGACTATTTTGATCGTGAGAGCGAGTTAGAAGAGCTCTTTACGCGTGAGCAATCGCGCAAAAAGCTGGAGAAAATTCTCCCTGCCGACATCAATGTGGCGTTTGTGCGCCAACAAGAGATGAATGGTTCGGGACATGCGCTCTTGGCAGCTGCACCTTGGTTGGGCAATGAGCCTTGCGTCGTGGCATATCCTGATGATCTTCACTTTGGAGAGGAGCCTCTCGCCAAGCAGTTAATTGATGCCTATCATCAGAATGGGCAATGTCAGCTAGCCACGATGACTTGTGCAACCGAGGAGTTGGAGCGTTATGGGGTGGTTGCCTTTGACGATGCAGGCAAGGTTACCTCGATTGTGGAGAAGCCTGCGCGTGGCACTGCGCCTTCTAATCAAGCCAGCATTGGTCGTTTTTTATATACCTCGAAATTTTTTACGCTTCTGCAGGAAGAGGCGGACAAGTTTACCGATAAGGGCGAATTTTATCACACCCATGGGCTCAACCGCATGATGGCGTTGGGGGAGGTGGGGAGTGTAAGCTTTAGTGGTCAGCGCCTTGATGTAGGCGAACCTGCTGGCTACTTAGAAGCCACCTTTAGCTATGCGCAACAGCATGCCGAATTTGCACCTATCCTTGCGGATTTGATCAAGAAATTCTCTTAGTATGGGAGATAAAATTGCTTAAGCCACGCGATATCATTGAGGACAATGTTTGGCGTATGCTTCATGAGGTCGTGTGGCGCTTGGGCAATCAGCGTATAAGAGAGGTCGATGCTTTTGATGTTTTCGGCTCTGCGTTGCGTGTTCTCTTTTTGCACGCTGTTGATAAATTGTTGGCTCCATGCAAGGGGAACTCTCGCATCAGCCTCTCCGTGGGTGAGCCGAATGGGGGTGGTTTGGGCGATGCGGTGGAGATTATTGAGGATAGCATAGTCGGAGACTTTATAGAAGCGTAAGAATTCCTGCACAAATTGCTGTGCGTTACGTCCAGCAATTAGGCTATACTGTTGGCGAAAAAAGCTCCAAGCATGCGCAAAGTCGAGCGTTACTGGCGACCAGAGGATAGTGGGAATGGGTTCGCCCAAGAGCGCGAGGGTATGCAAGGCAACATAGCCGCCATCGCCTTGACCCCACAGCGCAATCTGTTGAAAACGTTCTGGCAACAATGGACGTAAGCTTGAGGGTATTCTCTGGCTAAGAAAGAGAGGCGATCGTTGTAGGGTAAGATAGAGCTCTACCGTATTGATGGGCATCATCAGATAGGTTTCGGCGGAGTTCGCCATCCCCATGGGGGCATCTTCGGAGAGGCCAAAGCCAAAGAAATCTGGAGCAATGACGACGTAGCCGGCAAGCATGTAGGCTTGCGCTATCTTTTCGACGGCCTGCCCAGTGGTATAGTTGTAGTGAGGTTGGAATGGTCGTAAAAGAATGACCGCGCCTTTACTGGGTTCCAGTTGTCCTCTGGGCACGCCCACAAAGAGCGACATTTTGCGTCCCATGGTATGGAAATAAGCCTCATAGCCAATGTATTCTGGGGTTTCGCGTAATACTTGGGTAAGCACGATTTCAGAACTTTTAAAAGGATAGTTCTGCATCGCCTCAAAGCTATAAGGCGCATAGTTGTAGCGTAGTTGTGCCGATAAGTGATTGACGAGAAAGAGCATAATGGTGATAGATAGTGGTATTCTTTTCATAGATATAATTTTTCAATATTTTAGCAAAAAGGTCAAGAGGGATGGAGATTCTATTTAAAAGCAACGAACGAAAGAATATTACAGTGGTTTATGAAGATGAGGCAATTTTGATTGTCTATAAGCCCAGATATATGCATACGTTAAAACAATCTCATAGCGAAGATTCGTTGGAATTGTTTCTCGAGCAGTTACCGTTGAACCTATCGGTATTACCAGAATCTGGCTTAATTCAGCGCTTAGATTTTGTGACGGCTGGATTGGTATTGGTTGCCAAAAATGTCGATAGTTATCACTATCTACGGCAAGAGAGTCGGGATTTTCGGATGGAAAAGGAGTATCAAGCGATAAGCTCCTTGGCAACGGCGAGCTTTGTACCTACGGGATTTTCTGCTCACGCGTGGGATACTCGGCGTATGCAGGAAGGCTGGTTTGTAGATATTGCTTCGCGTTTTGTCTATCGTGGTAAGGGGCGCGAGGCGGTACGTTTATTGCCGATAGAGAGTCGATCGAAGCACGCTAGTGATAGTTATTACAGTCATGTTATGCTAGATAAAATAGAGCCAGAGGCGAGATATCACTTTCGGGTTCGCCTGCATAAAGGCTATCGTCATCAGGTACGTGCGACGCTTTCGGCGCTGGGTTTTCCTATTTTCGGCGATACGCTCTATGGTGGAGTTGCGCAGGATATTGTTGCTTTTTGGGCGACAGCCTTGAGGTTTCGGCATCCAAGGAGCAATGAACATGTGCAATGTTGCTGGCAAATTTTACCGTAGTTATGTTCCTTCTCTTTAAAATTCATGCTTAAAGCCATCTTTTTGTGTATGCATATTTTTTTCCTAAGCTTAGAGGTAGCATTAACGATTTCTCTAAAGTCGAGGTACTATTAAACGATTTTTAGGATATTTTTTCTTCTCTTGGAGCGCATATTTAGTAATAAATATGCATTTTTTATCTATTTTTATATAAATAATCGAAACAATAATACTCTCCATGTGCGCGGGATAGAGAAAAGTCTCTTGACAGATTTTTTTGAAAGAGAGGATAATGGAATAAGCTTACAAAGGAGGATGGTGTGAAAAAAGAAGGGAATTTTATGATAAATATCTATAATAAGACATGAATGTAATAATTTCTCATTTCTAACTGCAACAATAAGGTGAAAGCAACAATGTACTGCATGGGTGGAGGAGAGAGTATGAAAGAGAAATTGAGGGGTATCAAAGCCATAGCGCATGAGGCAGGAGTGGCCATTTCGACGGTATCCTGTGTGCTTAATAATACGGGGCGCATCTCGGTGGAGACGAGGGAGCGAATTTTACAGATTGCAAAGGAGTTAAATTATGAGCCGAGTTTTGTGGCTCAAAGCTTGAAGCGTAAGCGTACGCGGGTGGTTGGATTGTTTATTAGTAATGAGGTGAGTGAATTTTATAGCAAGTTGATTCGTGGGATTAACGAGGGGTTGAGTAGTGAGGGGTATGAGTTTGTGGTTTGCCATGGGGCAAAGGCGCAGAGATTTTTGGGTGAGGGTTTTTTGGATGGGGTTATTGTCTTTGATTCGATTATTGGCGAGCGCGAGATTACGCAGGTCGCTTCGGCGGGTAAGCCTGTGCTACTGTTAGATCGTACGATATCGGCAAAGGGGGTCTCCACGCTTCTTTTAGATAACATGAAGGGCGTTGCCGATGCCATGGCGCATTTGGTGGAACAAGGGCATCAAGAGATTCATTGCGTTACGGGATCGTTGAATCAATTTTATATGGAGGAGCGCATGCGTGCGGTTCGTCACTTCTTACAGGAGCATCAATCGGTGGTGGTACACTGGCACACCAGTAGCTTAGAGGAGCAATCGGGGTATCGCGTTGCCAAGAGTATTTATGTGCGAGCATTTCGTCGGCCTTTGGTCTTTTTTGTCTTTAACGATCAGACGGCGCTGGGCATTTATGACTATGCAAGAAGAAATGACTTAGAAGTGGGCAAAGATATTATTATTGTAGGATGTGATGGCTTATCGATTGGACGATATCTCTATCCGCACTTAAGCAGTGTCGCTTTTGACATTGATTTATGGGGACGGCGCTCTGCTTCGATCATGATCAATCAATTATTACAGATCGATAGCTCCCCCGTGCGTGAACTCTTCCCGATGAAACTGATCGTTGGGGCTTCGAGTCTACGCGAAGATCTCACCCAGCGTATGCGCGTCTAACGGATTTTGCTCTTGTATTTTTTGGTGAAATTGATTAAAATATGCATAGAGGATGAACTATGCGTAAACGAACATTAACCGGAATCAAGCCAACGGGCGAGATGCACTTAGGCAATTACTTAGGAGCAATTCGCCCGGCCTTGGCGTTAGCAGAAGAGCATGATGCTTACTACTTTATCGCCGATTACCACGCGCTGAATGGCATTAAAGATGCAAACGCGTTGCGTGATTACGCAAAAAGTGTGGCTGCAGCGTGGTTGGCCTGTGGCTTGAATCCGACTAATACCTGTTTTTATCGACAAAGCGACGTACCCGAAGTGCATGAGCTTACCACCATGTTAATGGCTTTTAGTGCTAAAGGATTGCTTAATCGTGCCCATGCGTATAAGTCGGCCGTAGAGCAAAATATTATGGATAATCGCGACCCTGATTATCACATTAATATGGGGCTCTATACCTATCCTGTACTGATGGCTGCCGATATTTTGATTGCTCAAGCCGATCTTGTGCCGGTGGGATATGATCAAAAGCAACATATCGAGATGGCGCGCGATATTGCCGAGGCGTTTAATCATGCCTATGGGGAGGAGCTTCTCAAGCTACCTAGCCCTTACTTTGCACAACAGAGTCAGGTGGTGGTGGGTCTGGACGGAAGAAAAATGAGTAAGAGCTATGGCAATGTTATCCCGCTTTTTGCTAGTGATTCGCAGTTGAAAAAGTTGGTTAATCGCATTCAAACTAACTCGCAATCGATTGATGAAGTCAAAGATCCCGATCAATGCAATGTCTTTTCACTGTATAAATCCTTCGCTAATGCACAAGAGATAGAGGCACTTGCCGAGCGCTATCGTCAACCGGGTATGGGCTGGGGGGAGGCGAAGCAGGCGCTCTTTTTACGCCTTAATGAGGAGCTTACCCCAATTCGTGAGCAGTACGCCTATTGGATGGCGTATCCAGAAAAAATGGAAGAGATCTTGATGGATGGCGCTTCGCGGGTAAGAGCCTTGGCGCAAGAGCAGATTCTACGCTTGAAAGAAGCAACAGGGTTACGCTAGATGAAGAGAGCGATTGCGATGTTCTTAAGCGTGCGGATAGAGGAATTCCTTTTGAGGTGGATAGGATGGCAGTAGAACGTATTATCGAGTTGGAGGAGTTGCTTCAGTCGGCGATTCAATCGTATTATAGCGAAGGAGATTCGTCGATCTCGGATGAGGAGTACGATGAGCTGATGGATGAGTTACGATCGTTGGATAGCACGCATCCTTTGCTTCAGCAAGTAGGTTCGCCGATTACGCGCGACTTGGATGCGAAAATTGTGCATCCTATCCCGATGCTCTCTTCGGCAAAGGTCAAGACGCTTCCTGACCTTGAGAAGTGGATTGCTTGGCTGGATATTCCCGAAATACGTTTAGTGGCACAGCCCAAAGTGGATGGGTTGTCGGCGACAATTAAGTATGAGAATGGCCAGCTACGTTATATCGCAAGCCGTGGAGATGGCGTTGTGGGACAAGATATCTCGCACCTAGCACCCTATTTGCAGGGGATTGCTTTAGAGATTCCGCATAAAGAGGCACTAGAGATTCGGGGGGAGCTCTATCTCCCTAAGAACACGAGTTATGATACAGAAGGTCGACCCTTACGTAATAATTGTGTAGGATTGGTTAATCGTAAAGAGGTCTCGGAGGCGTTGCGTCATGTCCACTTTGTCGCTTATGCGTTGCTGAATGAAGAGGCGTTGACCTCCCAAATGGAGCGTTTGGCGCAGTTGCGTGCCTGGGGATTTGCCGTGGTGGAGGAGCGCCTCTGTCAATCGCTTGCTGATGTTTCGGTGATGGTCGAGGAGTATCTTAAAACCCTGCGTGAGACGTGGCTTTATGAGACCGATGGCTTGATCTTTATCGTGGATGATACGGCACTGCATGTGTCTATTGATGGGCGCAAGGTGGTGGATCGTTATCATCATTATAGTATGGCGATGAAGCCTCCTGCACAGAGTCGCACCACGCAACTGGTGGCGATTGAGTGGCAGTTGAGCCGGCAAGGGCTTTTGATTCCCGTAGGCATTTTTGATGCCGTGGAGATGGGGGGAGCGAAGATTAGTCGGGCTACTCTGAATAACGTGGAGAATGTAGAGCGCCTGCGTCTCCACTTGGGGCATCGTATTCTCTTAGAGCGCGCCAACGATGTGATTCCTTTTGTCAAAGAGAATCTTGATGCGTTATCGGTCTTAGCTGTAGATGCGACGCTCATCCCATCGATTTGCCCTAGTTGTGGGCATCGTTTGACGCGCAGTGCGGTGCATCTTAAATGCAATAATTTATCTTGTCCAGAGGTGGCGATTCAGAGCATCCTTTACTGGGTAAAGAAGTTAGAGATGAAAGAGATTGGTGAGCAGACCATCGCGAAGCTTTATGCATTGGGGAAGATTCGCCATCCAAGCGATCTTTACCGACTGACTTATGATGATTTAGTTAGTTTGGAGGGATTCGCCGAAAAACGCATTGAGAATTTTTTGCGCGAGGTAGAGGTTTCTCGTACCATGACGGCATTGACCTTCTTATCGATTTTGGGTATCCCCTTGGTGGCGAAAAAGGCCCTTATCAAGCTGAGCATTAAGAGCGTAGAGGACTTTATGGCATTTACTGATGAGACCTATGTGATTGGCAGAAACATTATCCAGTGGAAGGGCGAAGAGCATAACCGCGAGCTGTTTGAGGATCTTAAAAGCGTGCTTCTCTTAACCGAAGAGGCTGTTAGCGATGAAGTGTCTGATGATAAGATTGTGGTAGTCTTTACTGGCAAGGGTGCGTTGTCGCGCAAGGAGCTACAGGCGATGGCCGAAGGTGCGAACTATCTGGTGGAGGATAATATTAGTACGAAGACGACTCTTTTGGTAACCGATGATGTGGAGGGCAATAGCAGTAAGATGAAGCGTGCTAGAGCTAAGGGCATTGAAATTATTCGGTATGAAGATTTTTTTGCAAGGATAAAGGACTAAGTATGTCGATATTGGTAGAGGCGAAGAATTTATCCTTTGGGTATGCGGAAAAAACGATTCTTGAGCGGGTTCATTTTCAACAGAAGCGCGGAGAGTCTATCGCCTTTGTCGGGTTGAGCGGTGGTGGTAAGACGACGCTTTTAAAGTTGATTGCCGGTATTTTATCGCCCACGGCTGGGGATCTCTCGGTGCATACCAAGCGGGTGGCGTATGTCTCGCAGAGCGATGGCTTGTTGCCTTGGTTGACGGTTTTAGAGAATATCCTCTTGCGCGAGATCTTGCATGGTGAGGCGAAGAATGAAGCGCAGGCACGTCAGATATTGGCGCAAGTGGGTCTCTCGGGCTACGAGGGGCACTTTCCCTATCAACTTTCGGGCGGGATGAAGAAGCGTGTGGAGTTGGCACGGGCGTTGTTGCATCAACCTGAATTGTTACTTTTAGATGAGCCTTTTAGCGCCTTGGATCTCTATCATCGGGAGAAGTTGCAGGAGCTTACCCAGCGGATGTGTGCGGAGTTAGGCACGAGTTTGATTTTGGTTTCGCACTCGTTGGATGAGGCTTGGTTGCTTGCCGATAGAATTTTTGGCTTGATGGGTGCGCCAGCATCGATTGGCTTGGTGGGCAAAGGCGATAAGCAACAATCAGTTGAGCCGTCGTTGATCAATCCTGCGCAGAGCAAGGAGCAGATGCATCGCTTTCTCTACGAAGAGGCCGAGCGCTTGCAGGTGGGCTTTGAGGTAACTCCGCGATTAGTGCGAGGCTTCTCTATTCACAATTATATTATTCCGACATTGATCATTATTACCCTACTCACGGGGGTGGTGAGTCTGTTGAAATATACGCTAGGTTGGCCCGACTATCTCTTGCCCTATCCCAATGCGGTCATCAACATTTGGTGGCAGACGATGCGTAGTGGTTTAATTGGGGAGCATCTGTGGGTTACCAGTCAGGCGGCCTTGCTTGGCTTTGGTTTGGCGTTGTTCGTCGCGTTGCCTTTGGGCTATCTCTTTAGTCGTAGTCGCCTGCTCCACAACTACGGCATGCCCGTGGTCTTGATGGCGAACACGATTCCGACCGTGGCGATTGCGCCGTTTATTGTCTTGTGGTTTGGTTTTGGTCTCTTCGCGCGGGTCTTGACGGTCTTTTTGATTGTCTGGTTGCCGATGTTGATGGGCAGTTATCAGGCATTTAAGATATCAATGGGACAGGTGCGCGAGCATAAGAGTTTTTTTCGTCCTAAATGGTATCGTTCGTTACGCTTTTTAGAGCTTCCCGCTACCTTGGCACATCTCTTTTCGAGCATTAAGGTCTCACTTACCCTCTCCATTATGGGCGCGGTGGTGGGCGAATTTATTGCCGGCTCGAAGGGATTAGGTGCGCTTTTGAATATCGCTAAAGCTAATTATAATATGCCCTTAATGTTTACTGCGCTCCTTTGGCTCATGACTTTAGGTCTCTTAAGCTACGCCGGAGTGAGTATCGTAGAGCGTTTTCTCTTGCGTCGCCACTGGGGCTACTTGCATATATCGCATAAATAGAGTAATATAAGTGTATTCTTTGCCGTCTGTGCAGAGAAAATTTCCCTTAATGTCTGTCATTAAGGAGAAGAGTTCGCCTAGAGCGAAGCATAAGGAGCGTGTCATGGCAGTAGTGACAATGAAAAATTTATTAGAGAGTGGTGTTCACTTTGGACATCAGACCAAACGCTGGGATCCCCGCATGAAGCCCTACATCTTTGCAGAACGTAATGGTATTCACATTATCGATTTGCAGAAGACTATCGTCCTCATTAAAGATGCTTACGAGGCTGTGCGCCACACCGTAAGTGCGGGCAAGACGATCCTCTTTGTTGGCACCAAAAAGCAAGCCCAAGAGGCCGTGCAAAAAGAGGCCGAGCGTTGTGGAATGTACTATATCAACAACCGTTGGCTAGGCGGTATGCTCACCAACTTTAGCACCATCAAGAAGTCTTTATTACGTCTTAAAAAGCTAGAGAAGATGGAGATTGACGGGACCTTTGAAGCACTCACCAAGAAAGAAGTAGCAAAGCTTCAAAAAGAGAAAGACAAGCTAGAGAAGAACCTTGGCGGTATCAAAGATATGAAGGAGATCCCCGGATTGCTCTTCGTGATTGATGCACGCAAAGAGGCGATTGCCATTGCCGAAGCGCGCCGTATGGGTATTCCTGTGGTTGCCGTTTTGGACACCAATAGTAACCCCGAAGGCATCGATTTTCCTATTCCCGGTAACGACGATGCGATCCGTGCGATTGCGCTTTTTACCCAGACCATCGCTAACGCCGTCTTAGAGGCTGACAATGATGTAGGGCTTCAGGTTATCGAGGGGCTTGATGAGTCAGAGGTGGATCTCCTACGCAGTAAGCAGGAGTATGCAGAGAAGTACGAAAATGAAGGCGATACGGAGGAGTAGAAGATGAGTGTAACGATTACCGTAGAGATGGTTAAAGAGCTTCGCGCCAAGACGGACGCGGGCATGGGCGATTGTAAAAAGGCACTCACCGATGCGCAAGGAAATTTTGAGGAAGCGATAAAGTTGCTCAAAGAGCGCGGACTTGCCGCTGCTAACAAACGTGGCGAGCGCATCACGGCAGAAGGTAATATCTTTATTAAGATTGACGAGAAGAAGGCTACTGCTATCGAGCTTAAATGTGAAACCGATTTTGTTGCCCTCACTGATCAATTTAAAGAGGTGGGTCAGAAAATTGCTGATATGGCACACGCTTCGGGCGCTAACACCGTAACCGAAGAGTTGGAGCATCCTGCCAAAGAGGCTGCCGCCATCTTGAAAGAGAATTTGGTGGTGCGTCGGGTACAAACGTTTCTCTTAGCCGATGACGAAGTGGCTGCAGGTTATGTTCACACCGGTATGCCTATGGGTTCGATCGTAAAGGCAAAGGTTACGGGTGGGGATAAGAATCATCCTCAAATTAAAGCATTGCTTAGCGACTGTGCGATGCACGTGGTTGCATCTAACCCACTTTACCTCAATATGCAGGCCATTGATGCTGATTATATGAAGAGTCAGAAAGAGATTTTTGTTAAACAGACCATGGAGTTGGGTAAACCGGAGAATATCGCACAGAATATTGCCGAAGGTAAACTCAAGAGCCATCTAGCTGAAATTAGCTTCGTCGATCAAGAATTTGTTAAAGAGCCTAAGGTTACTGTGCAACAGGTCGTTGATCGCCTTGGTAAAGAGCTTGGTTGCAAGATTGAGGTTGTTGATTTTATGAATTTTCGTGTTGGATTTTAAGGTAAAGAGTTGCTTCTTAGCCTTTAATGCATGGAAAAAGAGTACCTATTAGGTACTCTTTTTTTATACAACATAGAGGAATGTTTTGAGGTGTTTTTATTGGTTTCCAATATTTTCGATAGCAAAGCCAGTAATCAACCAGATAGATTCATGACGTTCAAGATGCCAAGTAAATTGTTTTACCTCATTGAATTGTGCACGGTAATAGACCTGTCGTGTTAAGACTCTTGCATGGGTAGGGGTGTAGCTGACTTGTAAAATTTCAAACTCATCGGGAGCAACAGCAACACCAGATTCAATCTCTCCTGAGCGAATTTCTTCCTTAAAATTCTCGAGAAGCTCTACACGACGACTTTCACTGGCATTCAGGAAGTAGGCACGACGATCGCTACTACGCTGATAAAGTGCTTCAAGGTTAAGGTATAAGAAGACGCGATTCCATTGACTCATCTGTCTACCGTTGAGGGTAAAGTTGACAACTTCATCGGGGGTGAGTGGGCTTCGCTCGAGGATTTCACCGGTCTGTGCGTCGATGCTATGCGTAAATTGCGTCGATGGTGAACTCGGACGTAAGGACAACCTCAATGAGTTGGAGCTAATTGTTGGTTGCGCATTCTTTACGGAGGGAATAAATTCCGCCTGCACGATGAAGTTACCAGGTTCACGAATGTCGACAAAATCATTCAATCGGATCAAAAAGCTATGCTCTTCACCGGGAAGAAGCTTGATGAGGCGATAAAAAATCGGTTCATTGCTGGCAATGCGCATCATGTAATTTTCCGAGACAGGAAGCGCTTGATTAGCTAGCGTACGCACCGAAAGATTGATGTTACGTTCGGATTGATCGGCGAGGCTGAAGATGTAATCTTCTGCGCTATTGTTTCGCACCGAAGCTCGCACCCAAATGGTGTCGTTGGGGTAGTAGACACGTTGGTTGTGAAACTGAAGATGAAAACTCACCTCTTGTCCAAAGAGCAAGAAACTGGGTAAAAAAAACAGTAGTAGAAAATAAGATTTTAATATCCGCATTTATATTCTCCGATACCCTTAATTTTCGGTATTATTAGGCTATTTGTTTAGAGATTTTTCTGATTTTCTACAAAGCCGTTGAATCTCTTTGTGCAGAGTGTAGAGGAGGATTTCGGGGTTTTGGTTGTAATCGCGGGCGCCTAGGTAGCTTTGGTCGATGCGCAGGAAGAGTTCGCGCTTGTTTGGGTAGGGGAGCGTACTTTGTAGGACACGTTCTTTTACTTGTGACAAGATCGCAGGAAGTTGCTGGTAAAGGATGGCGTTCTCTTCTTGATTATAGGTAAAGTAGATGCTTTTCGATGCTTGTGCGCTGGTAAAAAATCGATTTGCAAGATCGCGAGCTTGCGTGAGAGGCAATGGGCTAAGGAGATCATCTAGGGTTGCTATTTCGTTGTTACGAAAGACTTTTTGAATAATGCGCTTTTGCTCCTCGGGCGCTCTCTCTTGGAAGTAGTAGGGGCGCAACCGCGAGAGAATGGTGGGAAGCATCTCTTGTTTGTTGGTGGTGGTTAGGATAAAGTAGAGCTCTTTTTGAGGTTCTTCCAAGATTTTCAAAAGGGCATTGCGTGCCGACTCCTGCATGAGATGCGCTTCTTCAATGATCACCACGCGACTCTCGCCCGAGAGCATTCCCACATGATGAATGAGGGAACGAATTTGCCCAATATTGATGACATAATGGTGCAAAATTTCAGCCACTTCGAGCGCCTTTTGCTCTATCATCAGTAAATTTTCCGCTGTGATTTCATGCTCTGTATCAATCTTTTCTGAGAGTAACTCATTCAGCGCCACGGTCAGTCCCTTAGCTTCTTTGTAGCGCGCATCGTCGCTTTCCCAAAGGGCACTATCGAAACGGCGAATCAATTTCCGTAGACTCTGAATTACCAAGAGTTTTACCGCATCTGGAATCGCTTTTTTATGCTGAATAAAGGCGTGCATCGTTTGCAGTGAGGCGCGAATCTCTTCTTTAAAGTAGCGGTTACCCAAGAGAAAGAGGCGCGGATGCATTAGCTTGCGATGCATAAGACAAGCACGACAGGAGCATTGTTCGGCTTTGGTCTCACACAGAATAAGACGCGCCACTTCTAAGGCAGTGGTCGATTTTCCCGAAAAAGCACCGCCAACAAAGAGATTAGCCGGCGCAAGTTGGGTCTTCTCCCAATCGTGGAGTAATTGTGCGGTGATCTTCTCTTGTGCAACAATGGATGCAAAGGGCACGGCTCTATAGCGTTACGACCGATTGCGCCTGATGAATGTAACTGGCAAAAATGTCGCCAATGGTGCTAGCTTCCACAATATCCATCCATTGTGGGGAGAAGGCCATCATAAAGTAAGCAATAAGACCCCCGACAAAGACTGCGTCTAATAAGCCGATAATTGCACCTAAGATGCGATCAAAAAAGGAAATTTTCTCGTCATTTTTCTTAAGAAAGAGCATACGAATAAGCATCGTTAAAGCCAAAAAGAGGAAGATAATGCTCCAAAATATCCAAAAAGGAGTCAAGAATTTGAGATAAGGGGTTGCTCCCACTGCTAAAAAGAGCGCCGCCGCCTTACTTAGAATTGATATGGAGGAGGAGACTAAGCCGATGATGAGTCCTCTAAGGGTGTAAACAATAAAGATGGTGATAAAAACAATGTCTAAGACGGACATAGCGACTCCTTTTCTTGAAAATTGTACTATTCACTAGCATTATCGTCGTATTTATGCTAAATCTATACAACTTTATGCACTTATTTTTGTAACTCGGTGAGGATGATTTGCGCGATATTTTTGCTGGCATGGGGTTTAATGAGGGTATGTAACTTTGTCGCTAACTGTTTGCGTAGTATATCGTTATGAATAAGATGTTGAACTTTACTCTTAAAGTGTTCAAGGCTTGCCTCATCGGGGTAGAGTACGTGCACTGCCTCTTTTTCGGCGAGCCACCTAGCATTATCGCTCTGATGCCCACGTAAAGGTAACAAGAGAAGTGCTTTCTGCATTGCGCCAAATTCATTGATTGCCCCCGCCCCCGCGCGACTAATTACCACGTCGGCAGCAGCAATAAGATCGGCGAGTTCATCTTGAAAGTAGGCCTTTGGATGATATCCACGTTGTGCGTACGGTGCATATTGTTCGTGTAATTGTCCGGTTTGATGGACAATTACAATTTGATCGGTTTTCGTGGGGAGATAGGCAACAATTAAGTCGTTGATGGCTTTTGCCCCTTGACTTCCGCCCATCACTAAAATAAGGAGCTGTTCTTCTCGCTCTAACCACGCTTTTCGCCCATTAAAGCGATTCCCTAGTAAGAGTGCAGGACGAATCGGCCCACCTAGATGTGTCATTTTTTTACGCCATTTAGGAGAAGCCAGCTCGATAGTTTGGGGAAAGGAGACGAATATCTGTTTCGCAGCGCCTGCCGAGAGTCGATTAGCCAGCCCCAGCGCGTAGTCTGACTCATGGATAAAAATAGGAATTTTACACAAGCGCGCCGCCCAAACACTCGGCACAGCAACAAATCCTCCTTTGCTAAAGAGGAGATCCGGCGATGTTTTGCGTAGAATCCGCCAAGCTTGGAAGAATCCTATAATAATGTTAAAAATATCAGTAACATTTTTAACGCTAAAATAGCGACGTAGTTTTCCCGCACGGATGCCATAAAAAGGCGTCGTGGTTTGCCCTAAAATCTTCCCCTCCATGCCTTTATTCTCCCCAATCCAGAGATATTCTATGGATGGATCTAGCTCTTGCATGCTCTGGATAATTGCCAGTCCCGGGTAGACATGCCCACCCGTACCACCGCCGGTAAATGCAACTTTCATCTTACGTCTTATCCTTTTTATAACTTTTTTTCGATAATTTTACCGATTTTAACATAAAAAAAGAGCGACCCCATCAGGCTAAGTATCACCACGCCCATAAAGAGTAGTTGACTCAAAATAAGTGAGGCCGCGATGCGCACAATCCACGGACGCGATATCTCTAAAAGGATAAAGAGTATGCTCAAAAAGAGCATGAGGTGAAAGAGGGTTGCCATCACCATGATGCTTAGTTTGAGGGGAAGCTCTTTCATGCTTTTGGCTCCTTCTTTTGGAGAATTTCACTGAGGAAAAAGAGAATCATAAAAAAGACGACCGCCATATCTGCCACATTAAAGGTAGGCCAGCGCTCCCAGCCAAAGATGCCGTAAAATTTAACATCTAAAAAGTCCACCACCCCAGCCGGACGAAAGAAGCGATCAATCATATTACCCAATCCTCCACCCACCGCAAAGGCAAAGGCCACCGCCGATAGCGGTTTGAGGTTTAATTGGAATTTTTGTGGAATTTTTACGATCATGGGGCGAGGCGCAATCAAAAGAAACATCAAATAAAAGAGAAGGATCGTCGGAATGATCTTTAGAAGTATCATATTAATCCAAAAGGGCCACTGATGTCCAAAGGAGAAGAGCGCGCCTGTATTACGCACGTGGATAATCTGAAAAAAGTCGCCACCCCAGCTAAAAACTGGGTGACTATACAAGGGAACGTGCTTGACAATCAGCCACTTACTCCATTGATCCAGTAAGATCACACTAAGAATAATAATAGTATGTAGTAATCGTTGTTTAGATTTCATCGGTTAACATCCTGTAGGTATATCATAAATATCTATCTCTAAATTAGGGAAAACTTTACGTACTTCTTCGGCAAAACGCATCAAGCCAATATATTCGCTCCAATAGTGCCCACCAGCAATCAAATTGAGTTGCATCTCGGCCGTGTAGTGGTAGATAGCGTGGTTGACCTCACCGGTAATATAGCCATTGGCGCCTTGGTCGATTGCCTCTTGAATCCACCGCGCATTAGCACCACCGCCACTAATAATTGCGATACGTTGTAATGCCTGATTGTGATGATTCCAAAGGGTATAGGGATAGGGCGCAAACATTTCTTGGGCGATGCTTTGGCTTGCGCGTGGGTTTGGCAGATCACCAATAACCCCGACCCCCGCAAAAGGTTGGAGACTCTCTAGCCCAATTTTTTGCGCCAAGGCATGGTTATTGCCAAAATGAGGTGCAACATCTAGAGGGATATGCACCGCATAAAGTGCAAGATTAGACGCCACTAATTGCTTGATACGTGGATACATCGCATGGTGATCGTCGACAGCAGACGCACCCCAGAAGAGTCCATGATGGACAAAGAGCATATCCGCCTCTTGGGCTAAGGAAAAACTCTGGGCGCAGGCATCTAGGGCAAAAGCAATGCGTCTTAACGGTTGATTCAGCGACCCGACTTGCAGCCCATTAATCGATCGATCGGTAAGGGAAAAATCCATCACCTCACGCGCCCATCGATCAAAATCAGCAATTTTCATACTCTCTTCTCCTTAATAATATTTGTATATAAATATAATTTTTCATTCTTTTTGAGAATTAAATATCTATCCAGTAGAGATCCTGATCTCCATACCGACGGTAACTCGCCGCTTCAAGGAGGTGCTCCTTGGCAATATTGGGGCTAGATGTCATGTCCGCAATGGTTCTTGCTACCCGTAAAATGCTATGTCCTGCACGTGCTGAAAGGGAGAGCTTTTGCATAATTTTAAAGAAAATAGCTTGATCGGCTTCCTCTAAATGACAATATTTTTCTAATAATTCCCCCTGCAGTTGTGCGTTGGTTGTGATAGATTCGTGTTGATAACGTTCTTTTTGGCGCTGACGTGTGGCAATAACGCGTGCGCGTACTTCTTGGCTGGATTCACTACGCTCTGCGAGCAACTCTTCGGGTGCAACTGGTTGTACAGCAAGGCGCATATCGATACGATCTAAAATCGCTGCCCCCATGCGCTTCCAATACTTAGCGATTTGGGCAGGTGAGCAGAGACAAGTGCGATCGCTACGTCCCAAGGCACCACAGGGACAGACGTTGGCACTCATCGCTAATTGAAAATCAGCTGGATACCAACTATTGAGTCCGGCACGAGCGATACTAATGCGTCGATTTTCCAGCGGTTCGCGCAATGTTTGAAGCAAGTGCTTGCCGAATTCGGGGGTCTCGTCTAAAAATAGCACGCCTTGATGTGCTAGGCTGATTTCCCCTGGTAAGATTTGCTTTCCTCCCCCAATAATTCCTTCACTTGATGCCGAGTGATGCGGCATGCGAAAGGGTGGGTAATGGATGAGTCCTTGATGGAGTTCATTTTTAAGGCTATAAATTTGGCTCACCTCTAAACTTTCCTCGAAGGAGAGTGGCGGTGAAATTGATTCTAAAATTTTACAAGATAAGGTTTTGCCACAGCCTGGTGGACCAAAGAGAAGAAAGTGATGCCTGCCAGATGCGGCAATTTCGAGCAAGCGCTTGACGGTAGGTTGCCCTTTAAGATCGGCCATGTCGAAAGGATAATTGGGCAAATTCGGTGAGGATTGGTTTACGTTTTTGGGTGGTTTTTCTTGATGTGAGATTGCAATAAGTGCCTCCATTGCCTCTTGGAGGGAACTGACGGGCCAGATTTCTATGGATTGGACTTCTTGGGCTTCGTGAATGTTCTCTATTGGTAATATTGCGTAACGAATATCATGATTGATGCTTTGTGCCACTGCCGATAGTGCTCCACGAACCCCGCGCACCCGTCCCGATAGCTCTAATTCTCCGAGAATGAGAAGAGAGCCACTCCAGTTTGAGATTGCAATTTGTTCGGAGTGATAGAGAATGGCGATGGCGATAGCTAAATCGAAGGTAGAGCCCTCTTTTTTGATGCTCGCTGGCGTTAAATTAATGAGCAGACGCTCACGCGGAAATTCGTGTCCACTATTTTTAATGGCAACGCGTACCCGCTCTTTAGCCTCTTTTACGGCGCTATCGGGAAGCCCAATGATTTCAGCCCCCGGTAGTCCCCGTCGCATATCAACCTCAACCTTGACAATTTGCCCATGGTAGCCGGTAGCTACGAAGGCACAAATTTCAACCATAAATTATCTTGTTTCCGACAAAATAATGGGCGGAAAGTAGCCACTTTTCGTCAACCCGCTTTGACTCTGCACATTTGCCATGATAGAGAGGTTGATGTAGTCTCTTCCGTGATTGTGGAAAAGAGGTGAGCGATATTCAATTTGATAGAGTCCTGTTGCGCGACTTCTGGCGATATCCACCACCTCCTTAAGACCTCGTGGACGGAAGAGGTAAAAAGGCTTGCCACCGCTTTCTTGAGCAATTGCGTCATAAAATTGATTACTGCTACCTTGTTTCAAGTAGATAGGATAAAATGCAATATTATTGTTTTTTAGATAGCTTGATAGGTCTCGATAGGCATATTGCGCTACCGTACGTTCGTGTTCGCCGGTAGTGATAAAAAAGATGGCTAAGCGCGCATTTCGATTGATGAGTTGGGAGCCAGCTAAGCGTAAGCCTCGTTCAAAGTTCCACGCTGAACTAAGGGATTGCGGGAAGAGCCGATGAAAGTGTCCCACTATTTCTTGACTGTTTTGATTGGTAAGGTGAATGGGTTGCTCACTTGCCCAAATGAGGCTAAATTCATCGTTAGGAGTAAAATTATTGCTCAATTCTTGAATAGCGTGAAGGAGATTTTCTCGATAATTTTCGGTGAGCTTACTCCCTTCCACCATAATAACAGAGGCTAGAGAGCCATCTCTACGGGTGTCTAGGGTGCTTACGGTAAGGGGGGTGAGGGGAAGACCATTTTCTTCAATGAAGAAGTTATTTTTGTCAAGACCCAGCATCGGTGAGCCTGAGCGACTTTGAATACTAGCAATCACCCGCGTAGTGGGAAAAGCGTCATTGTTAATACGGTGCACATTGACGAAAAAGTTCCCATATAATTCGGAGCGAGGGATCAAAAAGGAGAGATTATTGTTAATTTGATCGGCAACCACAATGGTTCCGTTGCGATCGATATCAACACTGACAATACGTTGTGCCCGACCATTGAGATCGGTGGCAGTGATGACATCCCCCGTGCTAAGATCGTAGCTGATGACCCGCTTACCATCGGCGATGAGTAGACGATTATGTTCGATGCGGATCTGCTCTGGGCGTTCGAGTAAGCCTTGTCCGAAGGTTCTTAGATAATTACCTGAGTGATCAAAGACATGGATAAGTCGATCTTTACTATCCACAATGAAGAGCTCTTGTGCGGTGGCAGCAATGCCTGTGGGTTGCCTTAATCCTTTAAATTGTTCGTTAGGTAACCCTACGGTCATGATGTATTTTCCGTTAAAATCATACTTAACGACTTTGTTACCGACCCAATCACTTACATATAAATATCCATCTTCCGTACTTGTCATATACTGAGGCCCTAGGAGTGCTCCCTCTTCTGCGGTGCTTCCAAAGGTGAGGAGTCGTCTACCATTGGGGTTGAGAAGCGTGATACGCTGACCCCTAAACTCACTGACAAATAGATTGCCATCGCTCATTGCCAAGACACCCCATGGTCCGCTTAATGGCATTACTCCGCCACTAAAACGTGTGCGAAGATTACCGTTTACATCAAATACGGCGATATTGTTACTGGTGTATCCGGCAACATAGGTGAGAGTTCCCAGTGGATCGCTGGTAAGATCGGTGGGGGAGTCGAAACGGATGGTTTGATTGCTTCTTCCGTCGGTTTGATGGCGAACTGTCCATGGATCTTGATCGATATTTTCCCGGCTAGGTGATGTACGAAACTGAAGCGTCTCGATGCGTGTGCGCAACCAGCCACCCCCAATTTGATCATCGTTGACCAATCCTTGCCACTGACGAATGGCTAAGTCGTCAAGCCCCGTTGCAAAGTTAGCATACCCTAGCCACAATCGATAGAGTGGCTCGCTGGGCTTAAGACGCACAGCTTGTTCAAAGTCTAGAAGCGCTTTGTTGTAGAGACCCTCATGAAAGGCACGCACGCCCCAATTGAAGAGCTCCATCGCTTTGATACTGTCAACATCTAGGCGTTTAATTGGTTGCACGAGGTCTTCTTCAAAGAGCACATCCCCGTCGAAAGGATTACTCTCTTGGGCGAAGAGCGAAGTATTTATAAAAATAAAAAAGAGTAATAAAGATAGTTTTTTATTCATCATCGTTTTGTCACAGCCTGCCGAGCGGCTTCTAGGTGCTCCTTAATTAGGGTGTCATTTTCTCGATAGGAAAGGGCGCGCTGGAGATACTCAAGGGCGTCGCTTTTACGGTTTAGCTTTAAACAGACCCAGCCGAGGGTGTCGAGGTAGGAGGCATTTTGGGGAGAGATGGCGACTGCGCGTCTGGCATGACCGAGCGCCTCCTGCATGCTTGAGATGTCATCGATTTGGGCGTAGAGATAGGCAAGTGAGTTGAGGGCATTGGCATTACCGGAGTCAAGTTGGATAGCGCGACGAAAGCGTCTGATAGCGACATCGTACTGACCTTGGAGTTGTGCGATATAGCCCCACATGCTGAAAACTTGGCTATTTTCGTTGTCATAATCGCTGAGTGATTCGAAGAGAGCCTCGGCTTTTTCTAGGAGATTTGCTTCGATATAGAGATAGCCAAGGGCGATTTTACTCTGTTTATATTGGACGGGGTTGAGTAGTTCGTAGTGAATGGACTCTAGTGCGACAATGGCGGCGTCGGTTTGCCCTAGACGGGTGTAGCAGAAGCCTAAATACATCATGCTTACGCCGAGATCTTGCTGTGAGGTCAGCAGGAATTTGGCTAAGGCGCTCTCGTATTTACCTTCATTGTAGAGATAAATACCGGCGTTTTTGAGTTCCTCTTCTTCGTTCAATCGATAACCCCCTCGTTGATTTGCAATAGCATACACTACTATTATCGGCTACTTACTGCCAGCTATTTACTCAATTTTCGCATAATGTGCTTCAATGGCTAAGATTTGGGTTTCGCTGCCTGAGTCTGCCCAGAAGCCGTGGTGGTGGATGCCGATGAGGCGCTTTTTTGGGGCGAGGGTGCTGTAGAGGGTTTCGTATTTAACTTGGGTTTCGTGCAGAGCGTACGCTTTTTTGCCTTGCTCGAGATCTTCAACAAGACTAAAAATGGTCGGATCTACATAGGTTTCGATCAATGTTTTGGGGTTGAGGATGAGCGAGAATCCGCTGTTGATGTAGCTGTAGCGTCTATCCTTTATTATAATGTAAGGGTTCTGCTCTACGGATTGCTTTTCAAAAAAATGATGAATCAGCTGCGTCTTCGCATCAAAATCGACTACGCCATAGGCATCTGATTGCTCCCAAGGAACCAGAGTAAGAATATTAATAGCGATTTCTGCTTGTTGTTCTTTGCTAAAATTGTTGAGAATCTCTTCCGCTTTTTGCCAAATCTCAGTTAAATCTAACTCTAATAAATTATCTCCATTGGCTAATAAGAGCGGACGATCGCTAAGCTTGCCATTTTGATAAAGTTTGAGTAAGGGTGCAATCGTACCAGCGGGGCGTTCTTCTACCACAAAGCATGGCGTATGCTCTTGACCCTGATAGTAATCCATAATCATCTGGCTAGCAAAGCCCAAGCCCAGTGTAATCTCTTTGATGCTTGGATTGCGCCAATATTGCTCTAAGTGAAGATCTAGTAAGGGTATTTTATCATCCTTAATATTTAGAAGGGTCAAGCCTTTTGGTCCCTCCTCTCCTGCGTATTTTGCGAGCATCGGGTAATGCTCTTTGTTGATAATCTTTCGGTACTCCTCTAAACGTCTGGCTCGCCCACCGCTCAAGACTAAGACGTCGATTGCTCGTTGATTACGCATCTTTTTTCCTTTTTTTCTAAAACTGACTCTATTTTACTTGAAATATGTAAAAAAATCTATATAATAGAGGGAAGAAGATCTAAAAATGAGAGAAAGAGAGTAGCATATGCCAGAAATTCATGCAAAAAAGATTGACGAAACTGTTATTGAGACCGTTCTTCAAGAGGATGTCGTGCTAGAAGGTAACGTCTCTAGTTCGCGTGGCATCGCAATTAAAGGAAAAGTTACAGGAAATCTTAATGCAAAAGAAAACATTCTTATCGATAAGCATGCCCAAGTCATAGGCCGTGTCGATAGTGAAACTTCGCTCTATCTATTGGGCTCTCTCAAAGGCGATGTAAAAACAACCGCACGTGTGGAGATCATTGGCAAGGGCGTGCTCGACGGTGATGTGATCACCGGACGCATGGTTATTGAAAATGGCACTACCTTCAATGGTATCTGTAAAATGGGGTAGCATCAAGAATGAAATATGTGATAATATTGACACTCTTTATCTTGACATTAACCTCAGCCCTATCGGCGCAAACGATGGATCGTCTAAGCCGAGATGCGCTTTTAGCCTTGCGTGAAGAACGTTATGAAGAGGCGATTTCCCTCGCTCAACGTGTCCAAGATGGGCTTGATCCGGAGAATAGCAGTGGCTATTTTGAGATTACCCTCACAAAAATACGAGCACTTATTCCACTTAGTCGCTATCAAGAGGCGCTTAATGAGGCGCAACAACTTTTACGTATTGACAGTAAAGATGCACGTCTCATCCAAATTCTTGGCGAAATTTATTACCATCTAGGTCGAGGTAGCGATGCACTTCCCTACCTCATGGATTACGTCGCCTACAATCCTACTGGGGAAGCTATCGGACAAACTTATTATTATATGGGAGAAATTTATCTCTTGCGGGGTAGCTATCAGCAAGCGGAGATGGCGCTCTCTACGGCGGTTTATCACAATCCTCAATCCGATAAATGGTGGTCAAGGTTGGGGTATGCCCGCGAACAGGCTGCTACGTTACTAGTGGGTAGCGAACGCATTTATATGCTTAATAGTGCAAAAAATGCCTACGAACGCGTATTACAACTGAATCCCAGTAATAATGAAGCGAAGAGTCGCATTGCGGTGCTTCAGCGTAGCTTGCGATAATGGAGTTGATATTTTTTGCGTAGTTAAGCGCGTGGATAGCTTTGCCAGTTATCCACGACTAAGAGCGCATCACTTTTAAATCTAAAGCGATTCTCCAACACCCAATCTCGTAGCTCTTTAAACATTTGCCACCCATTTTTCTCTTTCCACAGCCAAAAAAAACTCTTCCATGGCAGATAAGCCCCGCGCTTGCTCATCTTTACCTCTAATGTCTTGAGGGCAAAGAGCGTGGTATTCAACGTGATGCTCTCATCATCGACGGGAATGGTGTCGGTATAGCTCACCCCTAAAGCCGGATTAAAGATGATATGCTCCCCCCACATAGAGGCGCGCATGCCAAATTCTACTTTTTGCCAATACTCCGAGGTGATTTGCGGATCGTATCCGCCTAAATTAAGAAAGCGCGCACGATTGTAGACTCCACAAAAGTCCAGCGTAATGAATGTTTTTGCCGTCTGACTCTCTTGATGTTGCGTGCGAATGACGCGAAAAATATCATTTGGTGGAAAGATTGGAAGCGTTAGAGAGGGAATTGGCATACCATTTTGATTATAAAATTGAGGTGTCGTGCAGAGATCCCCACGTTCCTCAAGCTTTAAAAATAAATGATGAGAGACATCTTGCGCATTTAATTCAATATCATTCCACAAAATAAAGACAAAGGGAGTTTTCGCCTCTGTCATGGCAATATTAACCATCTCACCTGCCGATAAGCTCTCCTTTGTCCAAATTTCTCTAATCGGAATATTTATCTGTTTTGTCGGTCTATAATTAAACAAAAGAATCTCTTCTGGATTAAACCTTGATAGCGCCTCTATCTGATCGCTAAAGAAGTGATTAACCCCCCGAGGTAAAATGGCTACAGAGAAGCTGTGGGTATGGCTAAGGGGCGCGCATGTACTTACAATCGTATAGATTTGTTGCCCCCTAAAATGTGTAGATATAGTACTCTTCACAATTGGCACAGATCATCGGATAATCATGCATCAGATGTGAACGGTAGAATTCTTGCTGTTTTTGCCAAATTTCTTCTAAGGAATTTTCTGGAATTCTCCCTAGGTCATGCTTTTTCGAGACATCTACGCGACACAAATGAACCGATCCATCCAGATAAATACTCATTTCCCGCTGTAATGCCCAACATCCACTGCGCGTGAGAGGTTTAATGTTAATATCGTTTTGAGAAGGTAATAATCCTGCGTAGTTATGGTATTTTTGAATAATTATTTGCTCATGTTTCTCTTTTATTTGATGATAAAATGCTTGCAATCCTGCTTCTTGTGCTTCTAAGCGTACCCGTTGTACCCAAAATCGTTCTTTTAGTGCGGGGTTTTCTAGCATAAAGTGAAAAAAATCGATAGCTTCCTCAAATTTTTCCCCACGCATGGTTTCGTATTCCCTCCTATCAAGGGAGTCGAGACTAAGAATAAGGGAGAGGCGAGGGCTGGCAGATTGAGCAAGCGTTTCGCGAGCAGATTGACTCCAGCCGATGCCACTAGTTTCGATATGTAATCGTAAGCTCGGGTGGGCGAGGGTGATCTCAATAAATGACGCGATTTCAGGGTGTAGTGCCGGTTCTCCTAGTAAGCTCAATCCAATGATTGCTTCCCCAGAGAATGCGACAATTTTTTCTAAAATCTTTTTATACAAAGCAATATCCATCATTTTATTGGTATTAAAGTTTGGTAGGGTTGGAGCCGGGCAATAATGACATTCTTGTGGACAGTTAGCGGTAATTTGGATAGGGTAGTAGTTAGGCAGACCTACTTTAAGTTGATCGAGCTTGGCGATATTTGCTAATAATGTGGTTGCATCGAAAATGCCCGCCTTGACAAATTGTTCTGCAATCTTTGCGTTATTTTTATTATCATAAGACAATTCTATACGTTTTTCCCGTAAATCAATCGGACTTAGGGTTGTTTCGATATCAAAATCATTGAGTTTACTGCGCAGTAATTCGAAAAAAAATGTATATTTATTTGTTTTGTAAAGAAACGCGTCCTGATGTTCTTGAGCTAAGATCGTAAGATCCCCAAGGATAGATGAGTGAATAATTTGCGCGCAAAGTCCTAGTGGATACCCTTCAGCAAAATGATATTGCGAGTGATATTGTTGTGTAGTTTGAATCATTTTTTTGAGTAACTCAATATCTAAAAATGGTGCTTGCGCGTCGACATATACGATAATGGTGGGCTCGTGTATATAAGCTTGCATCTCTTTTAGGATGTCATAGGTTGTGATATGAGCCTTTTGTGTAAATGTCTGTGGCGTAAGTGTGTATATTTCTTTAATAAAATTTAATTTATGGCATAATGCTTCATAGGTATTGGCAAAGTCTCTCCATGGTTGACTAGCATAGGAAGAGAATTCCAATTGATTAATAACAGCGATAACCTTATTCATTTGCTTCATTATCGGCAAAAAAGTGGATCTACATAAGGGGCATCCTTAGATTTAGCTCTTATTCATCGAAGCAATGAGGACGGTGGCAATCCAAGCACCACTTAAACTGCCGATATTAATTAGTATAAAAACAAACAAAGTGTGAAGAACTCGATTTTTATAATGTTTTTTAACATGAGGAAAATCATTGGTCATGCTTTCAAAATCACTTGCTCTGGGTTTACGCACCATTGCTTGTATGGTTGCGGCAACTAATCCTGCATTGAGCACGGGAATAAAACTGGTAATGGGCGATAGCAGAGCACCGGCAAGAAGGGCTAAGGGGTGGGCAAGGGCAATTGTGCCGAGAAGCAATACAGGGGCAATATTAGCAATTGTCCATATTTTAAATACCGAAAAGATATCAGCTTTTGATTCTTGATTACTGGCGACAAAGAGGATAAGCGCAAGCATTGCGATGGGAATAACGTAGGGAAGGAATTTACTAAAAGTAGATCTTGCTGGAATGTGTTCAAGTTCTGCAATATTAAATGTTTGACCATTCTCCATGGCGTGGATGTGCTCGATAATCCCACGCATGTGCCCAGCACCCACTACAGCTAGACGTCGATTGCCTTTGGTGTGATAGATATGGTGGGCTAGATAAATGTCTCGTTCGTCAATGAGGACACTCTTGACTGAGGGGAATTCTTTGCCTAGCTCCTCCATCATTTGGGAGAGAATGTCGTTATTTTTTAGAGATTCGATGTCGTTTTCATCGGCTTTGTCTTCTTTTACACCTAAAATGAGCGAGCTAAAAAGTTTGGTTTTTTGCCAAAAAGAGCTCATCGCCCAGACACGGCGCAGTGTAATACTCACTTTGCGATCCACTAGTGCGGGAGTAATTCCCATTGACTCCGCGATAAGCACAGCTTCTTTCATGTCACTACCAGGCGCAACACCTTGCTCATCGCCAATTTTTTTCTGGAAACTAGCAAGTGCCAAGTTGACGAGAAGGAGAAATCCTTGTTTTTTCTTAAGAATCGAGATGAGATCGCTCTCTTTCCACGCCTTTTCTTGGCGCATATTGGCTAAACGATCCGCGTCTATTTCGACACAAATGGCGTCCACTTGATATGTTTGCGCAACTTCGCGGACATCCTCCACGCTTCTGGCAGAGACGTGCGCTGTTCCTAGTAGATAGATAGTGTCACCATTTTTTAAAGATAAAATTTCAAGTAAGGGGGTATCGCTCATGGTCTTTCCTATAAAATTTTTGTTGTTTGTTGCCACGAGTCATCTTGGTCGGGCCAAATATGCGGTGGGGCGAGGATTAAATTTTCGGTAAGATTTAATTCATCGATATATTGTTGCAAAGAGGCTCTAAGCTCTTCGCTAAAGTTAGATTTAAAACCTTGTCCCACCGTAAGTTCTTGCAAATTCTCTGGTAGAACGGGTGCTTGTTTCCCGTAATAAACATATCGAAAGGAGAGTAGGACATGTGGCGAGCTTAGGTCGCGCTTTTTCATTGCTTCATCGTTGCTGTGTACCGAGGGAATGGCTTTGTGTGTAAACGTTGATTGCGCATCTTTTTGATAAACATTGTCACCAACTTGAAAGATGTGGGGAAGGTTTGGCTCTAATTTGGGTTGTTTTTGTGGGTAGCGAAAAAAATAGTCGTGATGCGAGAGTATCTCTGAAATTTGTGCAAGATAGAGCACGCGGTTATGTCCGGTTTTGTCTTTTCGCGTTAATCCCACTAACCATAGTGTGTGATTGGGATTGTTTATGTTGTATTTAGCGATAGCTGTGCGCATCGTCGGCTTGCACCATGGCAAGGAGAGGACTCCCCAGAATGGGTTTGGGGAGTATCCATTATCTTGAGCTACAATATAACTATATACTTTGTCAATAGAAGCAATCACTAGTCGTCCTTGGCGTCGGTGGTGTAGTTGGCAATAAGACCGGCTTTTTGCACCTGTGATAGGGTGGTGTATACGGTAATGTCTCGATTGCGAATTTGCTCTTTAAGCGCTTTAACTTTGAGAAGAAGATCCTCCGATAACGCGATGGTGTTGCTTTGGCTGAAGCCCACTCCATCATTATCCAGATCGTATATTGCTTGCCCATAGTGGAAGATATCGCGTTCGAGATCGAAGAGCGTACTGTAAACAGCAGCATCGGCATTTTTCATGGCAGAGGTAAGTACGACGCTATGACCATCGGGCATGAGACCTTCTATATATTGGTCAGAATCGACACCAATAGCCCAAAGAATGCGACCACTCTGATAGCTTTCTTTAATTTGCGCAATGGTGCCGTTACCAGTAGGTCCTGCGGCACTAAATATCGCGTACAAATTGGGGTATTGATTGATCCATTGACCGGTCATGGTTTTTGCTTTGGCGGGATTTGCCCAGTCATCGGCATAATAACTCAAGATGGTAACATTATTGCCTAGCACATGCTTGATCCCTTGAAGATACCCCATTTCGAAGCGAGTAATTACGCCACCAGGCATTCCCCCAATGAAGCCGAAGACGGGATTCTCAATACCATCTTCTTGAGATTTATATGCGACAAGTGCACCAACAAGAAAGGCGGATTGTTCATCGGCGAAGTGGGCAGATTTTACGTTGGGTAGACCAAAATCTGGTCCATCGATGAGGAGATATTTTTGTTGAGGATTGAGCTGGGCGATACGCTCTACTGCATCGATAAAGTTGAAGCCTGCCACTACGATAAGTGAACGATCTTCATCGGTGGCAATACTCAAATTACCATCCATTTGAGCGAGATTAGGCGTAACCATATAGGAGTAATGCACGCCTTCTTTCCCGTTAAACTCACTGTAAAAGCGATTAATTCCACGCCAAGTAGAGGCGTTAAAAGAGTTGTCATCTACCCCGCCAGCCTCGGTAATATGAATGACGGTAGGGACTTCTTTTCCTAGGGAAACTTTCTCGTTGTTTTGTGGTTTAGGACAAGCGACAAAGGATAACCCTAAGGCTAAAAAAGCGAACAATTTTGCATAAGTATTCATGATAAAACCTCTCAAAATAAGATATTATAGATAGGCTGGCTGTTCACTTTATCGCTTGAGCTGTACGGCGGTTCCAAGCATATTATCGCTGGTTTGGATGGTTTTAGAGTTGAATTCGTAGGCGCGTTGAGCCACAATGAGGGATACCATCTCTTCGATGCTACTGACAGCGGACATTTCTAGGAATTTATGTTGAATTCGACCCATGCCATCCCTGCCGGGTTGTCCTGCAATGAACTCTCCGGAGGCGGGCGTCTCTTTGAAGAGGTTCTCGCCAATGGAGCTTAGTCCTGCGGGATTGACAAAACGATAGAGTTCCAGTTGCCCAACGACCACAGGATCGGGGATATTGGGCAGGCGTACACTGGCTTCTCCAGTGGTGCTGATCGTGAAGCTATCGAGAATTGCCTCTTCGGGGAGGATAATCTCGGGGGCAACGCGATAACCTTGGCTAGTAACGAGTTGGGCATCGGCATCGATTTTTAGGCTACCGTCGCGGGTGTATGAGTAGGTACCATCTTGCATCATGACACGTAAAAATCCTTCACCGTCAATGGCGAGATCGCTGACATTGCCCGTTGCTTGAAGGCTGCCTTGCTTAAACATGCGTTGGGTGGCGGCTACTTTGGAGCCATGACCAACTTGAGTAGCAAGTGGGCGCACCGTTTCGTCTGTAGCGGGGGAGCCGGCAAGTTGTTGGGTTTGGTAGAGCAGATCTTCAAACTCGGCACGCATTGGTTTGTAGCCGGTGGTATTAACGTTAGCCAAGTTATTGGCGATGGTATCGATATTGTATTGTTGACTATTCATGCCACTGGCACCAGTCCAAAGCGAACGCATCATAAGCTGATTAGCTCCTTTTGAGAGATTTTTCCTATCTTTATCATCGACGAAATAGCCAAAAAAGTCAAGTCTTTTTTTTGACAATGAAGAAAATAGCGGGGAAACTTTGACATCTTTCTTTTATTATGGTATAATGGGGATATGGTGAGGATGATGAGTCGCTTTGGAGCGATGCTGTTGTGGCTATTTTTTGTGCCGATGCTCTGGGCTAATGATAGATATATTGTTGCGGTGGGTGCGCAGGAGATTACGATTTTTTCGCAATCAGGCGAACGTATCATGCGTATTCAGCCACATTTTAGCCGTATTTTGCGCACGCAATACCAAAATGGGCGTCCTGCACATGAGCGCCTTGAACAACGAAATCTTGCGCCATTTCCGTGGTTTTTTGCGCCAGATGGTGGATTTTTCTCTTTTAGTACGACACGTTCTCTTACATATTATAATAACCTAGAAGAGGCGAATGAGTATCAGGTTCTCTTTTATCCACAAGATATTTTACAGGTGATAAGTCAGGAGTTGCTCCTGATTCGCTACAAAAATCGTCCTGCGCTGTGGCAACGAAGCACCAATACTATAGAGGAACTCCCCTTTAACTTACCCGATTTGCATGAACTTGCCATGCGTGAAATTATTTATAGCCCTTCGCAACAATTGCTTGCTAGTACGCACATGGAGCGTCTCGATTATTATACCAATCCGGCACTAGGGACAATTGCCAGTCAGCGAGCATATACGATACAGCTCCAGTCACGAGGTACTCAGCCCATAGTTATTCCCGCTGGGGCGCACATATATTACGATCAAGTAAGCGAGCATATCTACTTTTTTTTTGAAAAGCGTCTTCATCATATCTCTTTATTAGACAAAAAGATAACTTCAACAAATATCGTCTTTAATAATATACTTACCTCGGTGGCAGGAGCATGGCGTACGCCAGCTGTATTACCGATGGGTAATGATCAGTATCTTATTTGGCATCATATGCCGTACGCGCAAGCATCTACTGCGCAGTTGGCGCTCTATGACGGCAAGAGTGGCGATCTCTTACAGCAATGGCCTGTTGCGGGTGAGCAAGGAGAACTTTTCTTCATCAAGGAGCTCCCTTAATGCGTTATCTATTAGGTTATTTTGTCTCGATTGTTTTCGCGTCCTCGCTCTTTGCGCAACAAATTTTCGTGCCTTTAGAGCATGATTTTGTCCTTTTCGATTTGGATAAAATGAAGATTGTCTATGAATTTAATTATAAAAAAAATCCTTTTGGCGTACGCCCTGCTATCTCTAGCGATGGCGTATATCTTTATTATACAAAAAGATTTATGAATAATAAGTCGCTTTATCAGCGTCATATTGCTACGGGGCAAGAGCGCGAAATTCTAGCCCCGCAACCTTTTCACGGCTTTCGTCTTATCTCTGATAGTAGAATTCTTCTGGATAATAATATTACCCTCACCCTCGACAATGTGACCTCTACGGCGCTGGCCTCGCATGCGCTGCAGCCATTGTCCATTTTACATCCGCGCAACCGTCTTGGTTATGGTGAGGATGAGTATTTTCTGCCTACCCACGGAGGGGAAATTTTAGAAGGCTATTTACTGATCGATCGGCAACAGTTGCTGATTAATTACTATTTTGCAGGACAGCAACGCGCGCAGGGCTATTATCAGTGGTATCTTTTTGACTTATCGACAGCAAGGTTAATGATTCTCCCTTCTTTGCGAGGTAGCGCTTCTTTATCGGGCGGGGGTGCTAGTATGAATGAGCGCCCCGCGATCGCTTATATTAAACGGCGTTGACGGATTTTTGGTTGCGTTATGCTCGATCACTTACGTTACAATCCTGATTTTCCAGAACAGTTAATTGCGCAAGCAACCTGCCCGATTTTTCGTCAAGCGTTGGATGTCTACCTCGATCCACGTGTCAGTGTGGGCTATGCCGAGGCGTCGATTCGTCATTGGCAGTATCACGCGCATCAGCTTATCGATCAACTGGCACACGATACCTATCGTTTTTCTGAAGATTTTTGTATCTACGCACAAGAAGATCTCGATAGTATGATTGTGGATAGCGACTATCCTAGGATTACCGCGGATCTTTATATCGATCTACGCGAGCTTTTGTTACGTTGGAATATTGCAGAAGATATCGCTAGAGGTATTGTCAAACGCGTTGAGCAACGTGTGGCGGGGCATCGTAAATATCGAAATGTATCAAGAATAAAGATATTTTTTAAGGAAGAGATTATCGCCACGTTACCTCGTAAGGAGCAACCCTATCACCTTATTCGCCCGCCCATTCCGAGCGACAGGGATATTTTAGCATATATTCGCCCGCTCTATATCACGATTCATCCGCTGGAAGTGGAAATTCCTCAGATTTACATCTCATTTAGCTGTGCATGGGATGAGGAGTATGGCTTAGCGTGGATTATACGCGGAGATAAAATCCTCTATGTAGGCAGTGATCGTAAATTACAACCATGGGCAAGCGAGGAGAGCTTTTCTATCCTAGAAGGGAATTATGCTTACGGCAACTTCTTGCTAAAACACGAAATACCTGATTTGCGTGAGTAGTTTAGGATGCATTCTCCTCTTCTTGCTGAGGGGGGAGAATGGGGGCGCCTTTTGTCTTGGTGATGCGATCGGGTTTGCCGGTAAAGAAGAGCTTTGCTTCGGATAGATTGAATTCTTTCGGTATGGTAAAGCGAATCTCGATGGTCATATTTCTGGTGCCGTCAAGCGTAGGGGTAATATTAAATTGAGAGATTGACTTGTATTTTTTTTGATTATGATCGCGTATTTCAAAAAAGTAGCGGGTATCTCTGCCGATTTGCCAATAATTAGAGATAGAAATGTTTCCGCTTATATTATAATCTGATCCAACACGCACGGTTAGGCGTAATTGATCTTTTTTCCCTTTGTCGATAAGTTCATATTCTTCTACAAAAAAGTAGCGATGCTTATCGACATGTACCGCGCCATCGGGCAAGGAAGCAACGCCTTCTTTACTGATATTGATGCCTAAGCTAGAGACCAGCGAGGTTAGTAGGAGAAAAAATGGAATCAGGAGAACAACGTGCTTTTTCATTCTTTTATTATAGCCTATCTTGTTGATTTACGCAAGAATTTTTTAATAAAAAAAGGTAACTGTGAGGTTGTAGATAATATGCGTCCAAGCTACGCTGTGCAGGCTCATGCCTCGACGAAAACCAAACCAGAAGATCATGCCAAGAATAAAGGTGAAGAAGAAGGCGAGAATTCCTTGATAGAGATGCATGCTAGC
Organism: Entomospira culicis; assembly: GCF_028748145.1. Classification (NCBI taxonomy): domain Bacteria; kingdom Pseudomonadati; phylum Spirochaetota; class Spirochaetia; order Spirochaetales; family Spirochaetaceae; genus Entomospira; species Entomospira culicis. The sequence goes on from NZ_CP118181.1 coordinate 572,595, forward strand.
AAAGATGATCTGCCAGATTACGCCGATGAGGAGGGGATGCTTTTTGCTAAAAGAGATAGGTAAAAGGCGGAAAAGAAGTTCTTCGCTATAGCCAACAAGAATCATCATGAAGACAAAAAGCGCCGGATAGAGATGTCGCATGCGTTGAAAGAGTATTCCAGCGGGATTTTCAGCAAGCTCTGGAGGGATAACGAAACCACTAAGCAAAGTCAGCAGGAGAGATGCTCCTAAAAGGAGGAAAACGCCCTTCCATTGAAGGCGAAAATCGGTAAAGGCATACACCATTTTGGGTTGTAACGCTATGGCGATACCCAAAAAGACGATAAATTGAATGATAGAAATGATTAAGTATACAAGAACAAATCCGTCATGATGCAGATACAAAGAGATATCTTCCATGGCGCCTGTATACCAACTATAGATACTTAGAAATGAGAAGAGACCAACGAAGATGATGGCGAGAATGAAACGAAGTGTGCCTAGTTTTGTTGTGTGATAGTCGATAGATTGCATCTTCTTATTATCTATAATGGGAGTAGTTTTGTCAAGCGCCCTCTTGATTAAATTCTTCATCTCTGCTTTACTATAGGCGTGTTTGAGTGGTTTTTGCGTAAAACAAAACGGGGAGATTTCCTCATTAATGCCTGTGATAGCAGTAAAGATAAGGTGTGGGTGGGCTGGCTTAAGCAGTGGATGCAACGGTTCGGCATGAAGCAAGCGCCTCTTTGTGCGGTGGCAGAGTGTGGCAAGCTTGCGACAACTGGGGCGCATGTTCGGCTAATGCGTCGTCGGCATGAATTTTCGCTCATTTATATTGTGCCGATGTGTACGGGTTGTAACAATCGCACGGGAGTGGCAGGCTCGCCTCCCCCTAAGATGCGTGCGCGCTCGGGCGTGCTTTTGATGGAGAGTAATCTTAAAAACACCTGTCGCTATCGATGCAAAAATAGCTGTAAATTTAAGCAAAAACGTCAACACTGGTGGCAACGTCTCTTTGGCTATCCAGCTAAAAAGGGGTAATTTCTCTCTTATCGAAGGAAAAGAGTGGTTGACAATTGGCTCTTTGATGGTATAATGAATTATACCATCGATGCTAAATGTTAGCAAATAGGGAGGGGAAAAAAAGATGTATGTAGCCAAAGATACCGGCACGCCTGCGCAGTTAGACAATGGCGTTATCCGCACCATTATGGCCTATAGTGATGATATTATGGTGGTACGCTTCGATTTTATTGAAGGGCAGGAGGTTGCTCGGCACCAGCATATGCATACGCAAAGCACGTATATCTTGAGCGGGCAGTTTGAGTTCGAGATTGATGGGCAGAAGCATCACTGTTCGGCAGGCGATACCTTGGTCTTTCCCAGTAATACTCCGCATCGATGTCTCTGCTTGGAGGCGGGGACACTTATCGATAACTTTACTCCTAAGCGTGATGATTTTTTACCATGATGATAAGAAAGGAGTAGGTAGTTATGAAGCAAATCGTGATTAAATCGGCAGATACATGTAAGTATGATCTGGTTAGCTTGGGAGAGGTCATGCTTCGCTTTGACCCCAGTGAAGGGCGCATTAAAACAGCTCGATCGTTTAAGGTGTGGGAAGGCGGGGGCGAGTATAATGTCGCACGTGGACTCAAGCGATGCTTTGGCATGCGCACCGCGATCGTTACGGGTATTCCCCAAAATGATGTGGGCTTGCTCTTGGAGGATCTCATCTATCAAGGTGGGGTGGACATGAGCTATGTCAAGTGGTTCAAGTATGACGGCGTGGGGCGCGATGTGCGGGTGGGGCTCAACTTTACTGAGCGTGGCTTTGGCGTGCGTGGAGCGTTGGGCGTCTCGGATCGGGCAAATAGTGGAGCGGCTAAGCTTAAAAAGGGCGACATCGACTGGGAGAAGCTCTTTGGTCAAGAGGGTGTGCGCTGGTTTCACTGTGGAGGCATTTACGCCGCGCTCTCGTCCACCACGCCCGAGGTCATTATCGAGGCGATGCAGATTGCGAAAAAATATGGCACGATTATCAGCTATGATCTCAATTATCGCCCTAGTCTCTGGCAAGCGCAGGTCGAAGCCGGTCGCCCGAACGCTGCGCAGGAGGTTAATCGCGAAATTGCTAAATATGTCGATGTGATGATTGGTAACGAAGAGGACTTTACCGCCTCGCTTGGCTTTACCGTGGAAGGCTTGGATCATCATATCAAAGGACTCGATAGCAATAACTTTAAGAAGATGTTAGATCAAGTTAAGCAGATGTATCCTAACTTTAAAGCGATGGCTACTACGTTGCGCGAGGTCCATACGGCAAGCGATAACGATTGGGCAGCGCTTTTAAGTTATGAGGATAAATTCTACGATAGCATGAAGTTAGAACACTTGGCGATTTTTGATCGTGTGGGTGGTGGCGATAGCTTTGCAAGTGGCTTGATCTACGGCTTTTTAACGGGCAAGAGTCCGCAAGAGGCGCTCAATTATGGCGTGGCACATGGTGCATTGGCGATGACTACACCGGGGGATACCAGTATGGCGAGTCTCAAAGAGGTAGAAAATCTGGTTAAGGGTGGCAGCGCGCGCGTGGCGCGTTAGGGGGAAGCGATGAGTGACATTATGCAGAAATTAGGTGAAGCAGGACTCTTACCCGTTATCAAAATTGATCGGTTGGAAGATGCCGTGCCGTTGGTAGAAGCGTTAATGGCGGGTGGCTTGCCTGTTGCCGAGGTTACCTTTCGTACGCAAGTTGCCCCACAGGCGATTGCGACGATAAGCAAGGCCCGACCTGATGTCATTTTAGGGGCGGGTACGATTCTGACAACGGAGCAGGTAGATCAGGCGATTGCGGTGGGTGCTAAGTTCTTGGTGAGTCCAGGGTTTAATCCTACCGTGGTGGAGCACGCGCTTAAACGAGGTATCCCGATCACGCCGGGGGTATGTACGCCGAGCGAGGTGGAGCAAGCATCGAGTATGGGGTTGAACGTTTTAAAGTTTTTCCCTGCTGAACAATTTGGTGGCGTGGCAATGCTCAAGACGTTCTATTCGGTCTATCCGCACATCAAATTTATTCCTACCGGCGGAGTAACGCTAGCTAATTTGCCTGAATATATCAAACAGCCCAATATCCACGCCGTGGGGGGCACATGGATGGTGCATTCTGATTTGATTAAGGCGAAGGATTGGGCAAAAATTACTCAACTAGCGCAAGAGGCGGTTAATGTCTTGCATAAGATAAAAAAATAGTAAAAGATTCCTCATTTTCTTTATAGGAGAGATGAGGAATTTTTAATTTTTTCTTGTATTTATATAAATCATTATTAAGTAATTTTAATAAGTTTTATCTTGACAATTGTCTTGATTGCCTTGATAATAAAGTATGGAAAATGTTAATCAAGATGAGTTTTATGCGCGCTATGACATTAATGATGAGGGCGAGGTCTTCTGGCAACGATTAGACGATCATTTGCGTGAGGTGGCAGAGTTAGCGTATGATACGCTAAAAGATGTGGATGGAGAGTTGGCTAGCTGGGCAAAGCTGGCGGGGTATTTTCATGATTATGGCAAGTTTAACCCCGCTTTTCAAGAGCGGTTGCGTAAGGCTCAGGCTAAAGAGCACGCGCAGTTAGTCGCCAACACCGAAGAAGAGCGCCGTTTAGCCGATAAGATCCTCGTTCCTAAAGCACCGCATGCACAGCTAGGGGTGGATGGGTTTCTTGGATATTTAATGAAAAAGAAAGCAACGATGAATCCTAAATATCATGCATTGTTTACTTTTTTACCTTCATACGCTATTCTCGCTCACCATGCCGGATTGAGTGATACAATCAGTAAAAAAGAGTTTAACTCAACGATAGATTATGCATTTTGGCGTGAGATGCTTGACAATCTCCATGCACTGGAACCACAGTTAACGGATTTTACTTCAGGTCTAATAGACAAGACAAATCACCTGCCTAGCAATGATGCCAAGCATAGTCAATTAGGGTTTAATGCGATGATGACGGTGCGTCTACTTTTTTCGGCGTTGGTGCATGCGGATCATCTAGCGAGTGCAAAGTTTCGCTTGCCTGATGATAGCGAGATTCATTTTGCTTCTATTGCAGAGATAAAAACTCATTTTGTAGCTCAATATAGACAATTTTTGGCTCATCGTACCCACCCTTCGGCTAGCGACGTTACGGCGATTAAATTACAGCAAAAACGTAATGAGATTTACCAATCGTGCTTGTCCATGGCAACGCAAGAGCGAGGAATTTTTAGCCTCACCGTGCCAACGGGGGGAGGCAAGACACTCTCTTCTCTGGCGTTTGCTTTGCATCATGCAGAACATCACCAGCAACAGCGCGTGATTTATGTGGCACCGTTTACCTCAATTTTGGATCAAACGGTTGGCATTTATCAGCAATATGTGGGAGAGCATAATCTCTTTGCCCACTACAGTACCTATGATGCGCTCCAATTTAAGGAGAATGCCGAAGAGGCGTATCAGCCATTGCGCAACGCCTTGAGTGAGAGTTGGCAACAGCCGGTTATTTTGACGACAGCTGTGCAATTTTGGGAGTCGCTCTTTACGCACAAGCCATCCAAGGCGAAAAAAATTCATCACATCGCCAACAGTGTGATTATTCTCGATGAGATTCAGAGCATTCCGCGTGCGTATCTCTCGCCTATTTTGCACATGATGCGTAGTTTGGTGGCGTATGGTTGTTCGGTGGTGCTCTGCTCGGCGACCCAGCCACAGTTTGACGCTCCACAATTATCGCACTTGGCGCTACAGGATATTAAGGAGATGATGCCTAACCCTCAACAATTAGCCGATGATTTATCTCGTGTAACACTACACCTTTCGCACGCGGCGAAGAGCATAGAAGAGTTGGCGCAGGAGGTTATTGCATGCTCGCAGGCATTAGTCATTGTCAATTTACGTGGAACGGCATCTAAGGTGTATCAGGCGATTTGTGAGCAAGTGGCAGATAAGGAGGCGGTCTTTCACTTGAGTGGACTGATGGCGGTGGCACACCGTCAAGAGATTTTAACGAGAGTCAAAGAAGAGTATCTTGCCAAGGGTAAGGCGTGTTACTTGGTGAGTACGCACCTTATTGAGGCGGGGGTGGATATAGACTTTCCTGTCGTTTATCGTGAGGAGGCGGGATTAGAGAATCTGATTCAATCGGCAGGTCGATGCAATCGAGAATTTAAGGTGGAGCGAGGTGCTTTTGTGATCTTTGCCTTGGCTGATGTGAAGATTCCCGATATGCACGCCCAACAACATGCCATCTATCAGCGTATCCGTGATGCATATGGGGAGAGATTATTTCACTTAGATGCGATCCGTGATTATTATCAAGAGATTTATCATATCAATAATGCCGGGGTTAAAGGTGCGCAAGGTAATCCTCTAGATGTCTATGCGATTGAGCAAGATGTGAGGAATGTCGGTAGGAATTTTGCGAAGGGTGCTGCGCTCAATAATATGCCCTTTGCGTCGATTAGCCAGCAGTTCTCTCTCATTAAAGATGAGCAGTGGACGGTAGTTATTCCTTATCATAAAGAGGTTGAAGAGTCGATTCAGTACATCGAACAGAAGGGACTTTCTCGTAAGCACTTACGTAAGCTCGCACGTTATAGCGTGGGTGTCTATAAAAATCACTATAATGAGTTGCACCATCAGCATCATATTCGAGAGCTAGTGGATAGTCGGGGGAATGCGCTGGGTATCTACTACCTTGAACCAGCGTATTATCAGACCACCTATGACGAACGCATGGGCTTGAGGCAAGAGGTAAGCGATATTCTGGTGAGTGATAGTTCGATATATTAGATGAATTACTTGCTTTTTCGCTTGCTTTTGGCTATACTAAGGTCTCTAAGGTTGCCCTCCACGCGAGGGCATGAATTGAAACCACTTTTTCTATTTTTGTTTGGATATAATCTTATCAGTTTTACGCCTATAGGATTGACTATAGGCATTTCACTTATTCTATTTTTTTTGGAATAATTTTTTCAATAAATTTTTATAAAACCTCTTGACAATTTTTTTCTAATAAAGTAGAATATAATTAGTAAAAAGGAAGTAGGCGATATCAACTTTCTTTCTATTGGTTGATATCGCTTTTAGTTTTATTAAAAGGAGGTAAGCTATGAGCATTCGCATTTATGTGGAAGGCGAACGGGCGCTGTGGACGCGTCCTGAAAATAAAGCAGAACGGGTTTCTTATCCCGCAATGACCTTTAGTTCGGCTCGAAATTGTTTGCAAGCAATCTACTGGAAGCCCTCGATTGAGTGGGTGGTAGAGAGCATTGAGGTCTTGCGTCCCTCGCGCTTTATTTCGGTTAAACGCAACGAGGTAAAGAGTTTAGCCATTAAGGGTAAGGACGATTTTTACATTGAGGAGCTACGCACCCAGCGGTATACTTTGATGCTTGCTGGTATTAAGCAAGAAGATGCTCCGCAAGAGCGTCCGAAGTTGGCGTATATTATTAACGCTCACTTTCGTATGACCGACCTTGCAGGCGTATCGCGGAAAAAGTGGCAAGAACATACCCCCGAGGAGCTGGCTAATGATGCCAACCCTGACAAACATCTTGCTATTATTATGGAACGCTTACAAAATGGAAGTGCGTTCACCCAACCCTATTTTGGCACTCGGGAGTGCACGGCTTATTTTCGCCTAGCCAATGATGCGGATGTTTGCTTGCTTAGCGAGGAGGAGAAGAATAAGGATTGGGGCTGGATGTTTTATGACTTTGACTTTTCAGATAAAAAAAATCCAAGACCGCTCTTCTTTCATGCCAAACTGAAGGAGGGAACTATCTATGCTCCTAAAAAGGAGGCACTTAGCTTATGATTCTGCAAAAACTTACTGATTTGTACGATCGCTTTGCTGGAGATGAGAGCGAGGATGTGCGCGAGGCGTTGCCTCTGTATGGATTTAGCTTGGCTAAGGTGGTGTATGCCCTGCATCTGAATGAGGCTGGCGAGCTAGTAGATAAAGATTATTTACGCTACAAAAAGCGTGTGGTGACAGGCAAAAACAAAGATGGTACGTCCAAGACAAAAGAGATGGAATTTACCAAAACGATGATTGTTCCCGAGCAAGAAGGGCGTAGTCAAAACATTCGAGCTTATTTTTTGTGTGATACGCTAACATATATTCTTGGTAATAGCTATACACCCAAAAAACCTGAGACACAAGAAAAAAAGTTAAAAAAATTTGAAGCTTCCAAGGCATTACACCTTAGCGAAATCTCTCGTATGAATGAGCCACTACTTGAGCCGGTAAAGCGTTTTTTTGCGCAGTGGAATCCCCATAATTTTGAGCAATTTGTGCAAGATAATATGCCTAAATGGGACGATTGGCAACGTATGGAAGACGCAGTTATTGTTTTTCGCTTGCCTAGTGGAGCGTATGCGCATGATTTGGCAAGTGTTAAGGCTTACGCGGTAGATCAAGCCAGTAGTGCCGAAGGCGAGCGTGGGCGTTGTATGGTTACCGGCAAGGAGAATGTGGTGATTGCCGATTTGCACCCAAACGTCAAGATGCCCGGTGGTGGCAGTAAATTTGTCTCCTATAATTACGGTGTGTTGACTTCCTATAATAAGAAAGGTGGAGCTAATGCCCCTATTGGGGCGGAGACAGCGTTTAAATACACCGAAGCGCTCAATATGTTAATTGGTACAAAAAATCAGCGAATTAGTTTGGGCGATGCTACGGTAGTTTATTGGTCAAACGGTGCTAGTGAGTATGAGCAGGGACTAAAAGATACACTGCAGCCAGAGGAAGAGCAGACGATAGCGGAGTTAAAAAGACGACTTATCCGCTACAATCTTGATAAAGGGTGGATTGATCTTACGCATGTTCGTTTACCTGTAGAAGGTCTTACGGATATGACGATTGTTGATGAGGACTTGAATATAAAGGATCCTCAACCCTTCTATGTTTTGTCTTTAGTGGCGAATATGCAACGTTTGGGCATTCGCTTTTTTTGGGAGAGCACCATTGGGGTGAATAAAGCAATTATCACTAAATATTATAACGAACTGGAGTTGGTACGTTTTACCGACAAACAGCCTGAATTTATTCCGTTATATGCTTTAGTGAGTGCGACTAAGAGTAAAATGGAACGGGAGACTTCACCCGTTGTTGTTGACTACTTGTTACAATCTGTTTTGACTGGGCAGGAGTATCATCGATCATTGTTGTCCCATTTGGTTAGTCGTATTAGGCGCGATCATGATACGGGCTATACCCGTACGGCGTTGATTAAGGCGATTTTATTGCGTAATCACGCATCGTATTTAGAGCGATATGCGTCATTGGTTTGTATTGCATCGATGAATGAAGAAGAGAGAAAAAAAAGGAGGTTAGTTGTGTTAAATGATGAGTTAGCCAGCCATGGTTATTTGAGTGGTCGCTTGTTTGCGGTGCTAGAGAGGGCGCAGGATATGGCCATTGGTGCCAATGCGAGTATCAGTGATCGATACATTGGCTCGGTATCTACACGTCCTGCGGTGGTCTTTCCGCTACTTTTAAAGTTGAATGTGCATCACTTAAGTAAGATTGGTGGTGGCATGGCTTTTAACTTTAAGCTAGAGCTGGAGCGGATTATGGCACATTTCGATGTGAATGAGAAGGGGGTGATTTTCCCACGTATTTTGTCGCTAGAGGAACAGGGATTGTTCTTTGTGGGCTATTATCACCAGCGTGCTGCCATGAGCGATCGCTTACGCAGTGAGAAGAAAGAAGAGAGTAATCAATAAAAAAGGAGTATATAATCATGAGTAATCATTTAGAGAATCGTTACGATTTTGTCTTTTATTTTGACGTGGAGAATGGTAATCCCAACGGAGACCCTGATGCGGGTAATCTGCCACGCACCGACCCAGAGACCGGCTATGGCTTTACCACTGATGTCTCGATTAAGCGTAAGATCCGCAATTACGTGCAGTTGAAGTATCCGCTTAAAGATCGCGTGGATGAGGGCAAAGACTTCCGTATTTACGTGAAGGAGAAGGGCGTGCTTAATCTTTTTCATGAAGAGGCTTATCTCCATGCTAATAGTGTTTCGGTAAAGGCAGTGGATAACTCTGCCGAGGGCGAGGATAAGAAGAAGGACGCTAAGGGCAATAAGCGCATTGGCAGTGAGGATCAGGTGGACAAGGCACGGGCTTGGATGTGCGAGCAATTTTACGACGTGCGAACTTTTGGCGCGGTAATGAGTACGGGGGTGAATGCAGGACAAGTGCGAGGGCCGGTACAATTGACCTTTGCACGTAGCCAAGAACCGATCTTTGCGAATGAGGTTTCGATTACGCGTATGGCTGTGGCTACCGAAAAAGAGGCAGAGCAACAAAAGGGTGATAACCGCACCATTGGTAAGAAAGCGTTTATTCCCTATGGTCTCTACCGTGCCGAGGGCTTTATCAGTGCGAACTTGGCGAACCAGACGGGCTTTGACAGTGATGATTTAGAGCTCTTGTGGGAGGCGATCCTTAACATGTACGAGCATGATCGATCGGCGAGCCGTGGCAAGGTTTCGGTGCGGAAGTTGGTGGTCTTTAAGCATGATAACAAGATGGGAAAGGCTCCTGCTCAAACGCTCTTTGATTTGGTGCAAACCAAGCGTGTTACCTCTAGTGATGCACCAGCGCGAGCCTTTAGCGACTATCAAATTACCATCGCGAAAGAGAACGTTCCCGCAGGTGTCGAGCTAATCGAAAGGTTGTAAGATAAATTTATCTGGTGTGTAATCCTTTATTATGCACCAGGTGAGATAAAATTGGAGGAATAATATGAGTTCAAAAGTAACTAGTTTAAACCAAAAGGTTAAAAATGTTAGTGGATCTAGTAAAGATCGAGGTAATTGGCTTCAATCATTTTATGCTGAAGGCGATAGTAATGCGGAAACCTGTATTATCAAAGGTTGTGGAAATTTAGCGACTGCTGGTGGTCATTTATATCATGATTACGATATAACTAGGGTGTATATAGCTCCAATTTGCGATACATGTAACCATCCTAGTAACACTGATTGGATGGAAGTCAAAGCTCATCGATTAATGATGAAAAGATAGAAAGTTTATAGCGCGTATGATGGTTATCATGCGCGTATTGGGTTGAACTGCATAAAAAAGGAGGAATTTTATGCAAGAGTATGACTATATTCAGATAGCAAGTTTACAACACTATCAATATTGTCCGCGTCAATGCGCCCTAATGTATAATGAACAAATTTGGGCGGATAGCTATCACACCAAGGCAGGCGATATTCTGCATGAGAAGACGCACCAAGAGCGTATTCGCTATGAAAAAGGTGTGCGTATCGAGACGGCAACGACGGTGGTGTCGCATCGCTATGGCTTGATGGGGGTGTGTGATACGATTGAATTTCACCCTGATACAATTTTGCCGATTGAGTATAAAGTAGGAAAAAGTAAGAGCATCTATGAGGTAGACAAGGTGCAATTATGTGCGCAGGTACTCTGTTTGGAAGAGATGACCGGTCAATCGATTACACAGGGAGCGATTTACTACAATCAAGAAAAGAGCCGTAGCTATATCGAGATAGACGAAGCATTAAGATCGCTCACCGTAGATGTTTTAACGAATGTTCATAAGTTATTGTTTAATAAAGAGTTGCCTGTTGTAGAGAAGAGCAAGAAGTGTGCACTTTGCTCGCTGGTGGAGCTATGTATTCCTGATTTAACGAATATGGCTGTGGCAGATTATTGGCAAACGATGGCATCGGAGGTGGATTGATGAAAAAGATGTTGAATACGCTCTTTATTGAGTCGCCTAAGAGTAGCTTACGGATGGAAGGCGAAAGTATTGTGTTACGTTTGGCGAACGGGGAGAAGAAAAAGCTTCCTACGCTCAATATCGATTCGTTAGTGATTCGAGGATCGGTCTATGTTAGCTCGCGAGTATTGGCTTATTGTGCCAAGCATGGTATCTTGGTGAGTTATTTTAGCGTGAATGATCGGATGCTTTTTAAGATTGATCGATCTTTGGCTGGTAGTAATGTCTTATTACGGCGCGCACAACACGAAGCAACCAAAGCAGAGAATGCGTTGCCGGTGGCTAAGTCGATCGTCATGGGGAAGATACTCAATCAACATCATGAGTTGCAACGTTACAAACGAGAGTATGCGAAAGAGGATCGCAGGTTGATAGAAGATATCAGTAAATTGAAGCATCAGTTGCGGTATGTGGAACTTGCTAAGGATCTCGATGAGTTGCGCGGTTATGAGGGGGTGACTAGTAGTCTCTACTTTAAGTATTTTAACGATCGGATTCGTAAGCATAAGAGGGAATTTTTTATGAAGGGACGCAATCGTCGCCCACCGATGGATCGGGTGAATGCGTTGCTGTCGTATGGGTATCAGGTGTTGTACCATGATATGATTGGGCTGGTGGAGAGTGTGGGTTTGGATCCTGCGATGGGATTTTTACATCGGGATCGTCCGGGTCGGATGAGTTTGGCGTTGGATATGATGGAGGAATTTCGTTCGTTGGTCATTGATCGTTTGGTGATACGCTTGATTAACTTGGGGCAAATTACACCCGAAGATTTTGATATCTCGGCTAGCGGAAGTGTGCGGATAAAGGATAAAGCGAGGCGGATCTTTCTTGAAGGGTATGTGGATCAAAAGAGAGAGTCATATTTTCATTTTTATACGGGAGAGAAGCTGAAATTACCACATTTATGGCACGTGCAGGGGCAATTATTGGCAAGGTATTTGCGAGGTAATATTGAAGGGTATCCTGCCTTTGTGGTGCGATGATGGGAGGGTAGAATGAAAGTTTTGGTCTGTTACGATGTGGCACGCGATGATAATGGTGCAAGGCGATTGCGTAAAGTGGCGCGTATCTGCGAGGATTATGGGATACGGGTGCAGTATTCGGTGTTTGAGTGTCTAGTGGATCCGGCGCAATTGCTGATGTTGAAGCGATCATTGGAGCAAGCTATCAACATGAAAGTAGATAGTTTGCGGTACTATCACTTAGGAAAGAATTGGAAAAATAAGGTAGAACATGTGGGAGCAAAAGTGGCTATCGATATGGAGAATGATTTGCTTTTATTTTAGGGATGGGTGCGTGTGCGAAGTGGTAGTGATGGTGAAAAACGAGGAGGGTTCGCAACATGTTGGGAGAGTGAGGGTGTGATTGACAAGGCTTGACTAGCTGTGATAAGATAGTTTAGGCGAGTGGGGAAGGGCTAGACTCCCTGAGGAGTAGAGGATTTTGTTGCTCGCCGATGTTGTTTTTGCGTGAGAGGAAGCTTTGTCTGGATAGCGAGATAAAGTGAGGCTAGGTTCGCGAAAAGTGCAAAATAAAAGCATGTAAGCGAAGGAAATAGGAAGGGTAGAGTTGCCCTCCACGCGAGGGCATGAATTGAAACATTTTTTTGGGTTTTAGATGCACTGCTTAGTGGAGGAGTTGCCCTCCACGCGAGGGCATGAATTGAAACTATGTCATTTTTCTACCACCTCCACCGTATCGTATAGTTGCCCTCCACGCGAGGGCATGAATTGAAACCTGGCGGTACGATGGATATCGATCGATTTGTGAAGGTTGCCCTCCACGCGAGGGCATGAATTGAAACGAGAATTTTAATATGGATAAGAGCATACTGGAGAAAGTTGCCCTCCACGCGAGGGCATGAATTGAAACGCAACTCTTCACCCTTCAACTTGCTATCGATAAAACCGTTGCCCTCCACGCGAGGGCATGAATTGAAACTTTGCTCAATTTCACGTAATCGCCGTCCTCTATCCATAGTTGCCCTCCACGCGAGGGCATGAATTGAAACACTTTTAGGCGTTCCTCGCCCCGTAATCTAGCCATGGGTTGCCCTCCACGCGAGGGCATGAATTGAAACAGCACAGATTTAACGGCAGTATTAAGCATGGTAATGTTGCCCTCCACGCGAGGGCATGAATTGAAACTCAGATATAGTGATATACACTCCATCAGCATAACTCTTGTTGCCCTCCACGCGAGGGCATGAATTGAAACTGCATAGAGGTTAGATTTCCGCGCAACCATGCAACGTTGCCCTCCACGCGAGGGCATGAATTGAAACTCGCCCCTATTGTACGGGGCTGAATGTAGTAAATTTCGTTGCCCTCCACGCGAGGGCATGAATTGAAACAGTGGTCGCTCGCCAATACTACTAGCTGGTCTAGCGGTTGCCCTCCACGCGAGGGCATGAATTGAAACTTGCGATAGCGGTACGCAGATCCAGCTAGCGACAGGATAGTTGCCCTCCACGCGAGGGCATGAATTGAAACGAAAGTTGTAACTGAAACCGCTCTCTGGTGCGCTAGTTGCCCTCCACGCGAGGGCATGAATTGAAACACCCACGATATAGACGCTAGCTCTGGTAGTAGCGGTGTTGCCCTCCACGCGAGGGCATGAATTGAAACGCATGCCCTTGTCGATGGCTGGGCGCGTGGCATCGCCGTTGCCCTCCACGCGAGGGCATGAATTGAAACTCTATGGCAAGCAGGGAACGGGTAAGGGGACGCTCGTTGCCCTCCACGCGAGGGCATGAATTGAAACAGCAAAACGACAAGCGGTTGAATGGCAAAATCCAAGGTTGCCCTCCACGCGAGGGCATGAATTGAAACCCACTCAAAATAAAGTGATGAAGATTATGACGCTCAAGTTGCCCTCCACGCGAGGGCATGAATTGAAACTCGACAAGGGAAGAAGAGCTGATGCGGCGGTTAGAGCTGTTGCCCTCCACGCGAGGGCATGAATTGAAACCCACCACCAAACTCAAGCCAACGGGTCGCATCTATGCGTTGCCCTCCACGCGAGGGCATGAATTGAAACAATCATATCATAGAGTTGAAAGGTGTTGTTAATGCCTGGTTGCCCTCCACGCGAGGGCATGAATTGAAACGCGAAGTGGAGGGCACACGAAATCCGAAAATCAGGGGTTGCCCTCCACGCGAGGGCATGAATTGAAACTGACAAGCAGAAAATAAAAAAGAACCACTATAAAAGAGTTGCCCTCCACGCGAGGGCATGAATTGAAACGTTAGCTCGCTCGCTCTCAATCCCGTTTGCACTAAGTTGCCCTCCACGCGAGGGCATGAATTGAAACTTCTGCTGTTGTAGTATGATAGTAGTAGGGTTAGTGGTTGCCCTCCACGCGAGGGCATGAATTGAAACTGGAGCATGCTGTCAGTATGCAAGACGTGGTGATGAAGTTGCCCTCCACGCGAGGGCATGAATTGAAACGTGGAGCTTTATCAACGCAAAAACCCGTTTGCCTTGTTGCCCTCCACGCGAGGGCATGAATTGAAACTAAACCATGAGCCTATACCGTTTCATAAGCTTCTCTGTTGCCCTCCACGCGAGGGCATGAATTGAAACACTCTCTTTAACCAACCGCTCACCGACGCGGAGCGTTGCCCTCCACGCGAGGGCATGAATTGAAACTTTTGTCTATGTAACCTTGACAAAAATAAATAAGCAAGTTGCCCTCCACGCGAGGGCATGAATTGAAACATAAGCTCAATTGCAATAGAAAAAAAAGCAACGCTAGGTTGCCCTCCACGCGAGGGCATGAATTGAAACAAGGAAAACTCACGATAGATGACCGCATCAGGCAACGTTGCCCTCCACGCGAGGGCATGAATTGAAACAATATGCACGATATCATCAACGTAGCCATCACGCTAGGTTGCCCTCCACGCGAGGGCATGAATTGAAACCTTCCCTCCTTGAGTGGGGGCGGTTATCGCCCCCTATAGTTGCCCTCCACGCGAGGGCATGAATTGAAACAACCTCCTTCCCACAATCTCTTGATGTATCCAATAGCGGTTGCCCTCCACGCGAGGGCATGAATTGAAACCGATCATCATACCGCTTGCGTACCCCGCTGTATCCAGTTGCCCTCCACGCGAGGGCATGAATTGAAACGATGTACTCAAAGTATCTTGAGCCCGTTCGCATGTCGTTGCCCTCCACGCGAGGGCATGAATTGAAACTATGGCATAGAGTTAGATGGATTTTTGGGCTGGTGGGGTTGCCCTCCACGCGAGGGCATGAATTGAAACCGCGCGGTATCGTCTCATGGCCGAGGCTGGTGAAGTTGCCCTCCACGCGAGGGCATGAATTGAAACCTTTTAGTTCTTTTTCTGTGAGTTTTTTGTAGTCTGTTGCCCTCCACGCGAGGGCATGAATTGAAACATAGAGGAAAAAATCAAGCCCATCAACCCCGAATTGTTGCCCTCCACGCGAGGGCATGAATTGAAACTCGTTCTATTATCATATCTCCTTTAGCCATCCTTCTCGTTGCCCTCCACGCGAGGGCATGAATTGAAACCCACGTATCCGCTTTGTGTAATGTATCCCACTAGCTCTAGGTTGCCCTCCACGCGAGGGCATGAATTGAAACTTAAGGCGGTAATTAATACCATTAAGAAGATATTTAGTTGCCCTCCACGCGAGGGCATGAATTGAAACTGAATACGCCACGGCAGGCGGTCGATATTGTGGGTGGTTGCCCTCCACGCGAGGGCATGAATTGAAACGTGCCAAATCGGCTACTCTGGAAGGGCGATAAGTGGGTTGCCCTCCACGCGAGGGCATGAATTGAAACCAAATACGCGGATAATAAAGACCACGTGCAAAGGATGTTGCCCTCCACGCGAGGGCATGAATTGAAACCATAGCTTGATATAGTACCTAGGCACTCGCTGGATGTTGCCCTCCACGCGAGGGCATGAATTGAAACAGCACATTTGCGATTCTTCCTGCTGCTTTGCCTGCGGTTGCCCTCCACGCGAGGGCATGAATTGAAACTTATAAAGACATCCTAGTGAGTTGCGGCAAGTAACATGTTGCCCTCCACGCGAGGGCATGAATTGAAACTGATACGACTGATAACAGTAGTCAAGCTATCCTCCTGTTGCCCTCCACGCGAGGGCATGAATTGAAACTTACTTCACGAATATGCGTGGTCTTACCTATACCTAGTTGCCCTCCACGCGAGGGCATGAATTGAAACGCAGAACGTGCTAAACCAGATACGCGATGTGCTAGGGTTGCCCTCCACGCGAGGGCATGAATTGAAACATGAGCTACGCCGAAAAAGAGCGCTTGAGTGCAAAAAGTTGCCCTCCACGCGAGGGCATGAATTGAAACATGCTTCCGCTATCCCTGCTGGTGGTGGCTTGCGAGGTTGCCCTCCACGCGAGGGCATGAATTGAAACTATGCCAGCGCCGAAACGGTAGGAGGAAAAAAACGGCGTTGCCCTCCACGCGAGGGCATGAATTGAAACATCGCGCTAAATATGGAGCATCGACAGGCGCAAAATTGTTGCCCTCCACGCGAGGGCATGAATTGAAACGGCACTACCGAGACGCGACTCGTAGCCGTACAGGTTGCCCTCCACGCGAGGGCATGAATTGAAACGTTAGTCGTACCAAGCCAGCCAGCACTAATATGGACGGTTGCCCTCCACGCGAGGGCATGAATTGAAACAGCAAGCCATAAACTGATACTGTCAATTGGCGAGCGTTGCCCTCCACGCGAGGGCATGAATTGAAACCCATTTTTAGCCCTCCTCTCTAGCACCGCATCCCTAGTTGCCCTCCACGCGAGGGCATGAATTGAAACTCTTGAATATAGACATTTTCGTCCTCCTTTTACAGGTTGCCCTCCACGCGAGGGCATGAATTGAAACCTTTGCTTCTGCAATATCCTCTGCCGTATCACTCTCTGTTGCCCTCCACGCGAGGGCATGAATTGAAACATCGCCTGTGGTGCAACGTCAAACGGATATGAAAAAGGTTGCCCTCCACGCGAGGGCATGAATTGAAACGTTCGTTCATGACCTCTTGTTCTCTTTCCATCTTGCGTGTTGCCCTCCACGCGAGGGCATGAATTGAAACTTCCATTCAATGCGTGGTGCAAGATTGTCATCGTCAGTTGCCCTCCACGCGAGGGCATGAATTGAAACTTTGAAAATAATCGTCAACGTCAAGAATCTCAATAGGTTGCCCTCCACGCGAGGGCATGAATTGAAACCACTCTAGGAATTCACTATTTAGATTTGGGCGATTGTTGCCCTCCACGCGAGGGCATGAATTGAAACCTTGCCATCGCTACTTACCGCAACTCACTAGGATATGTTGCCCTCCACGCGAGGGCATGAATTGAAACCTCCTTCAGCGTCTACTCCGCTCCTGTCTATCTCAGTTGCCCTCCACGCGAGGGCATGAATTGAAACTCGGGTTCGTCGGGTCTCACAATCTTGATCGCCGTGTTGCCCTCCACGCGAGGGCATGAATTGAAACCAGGCGATTTTTCTGGTGCGTTCGAAAATATAGCAAGTTGCCCTCCACGCGAGGGCATGAATTGAAACATTTAGGGCAAAAAATAACAAAGGATAATTTTCAAATGTTGCCCTCCACGCGAGGGCATGAATTGAAACTGCGAAAATGCAGGATTTCATGCATCGCAAGATCCGTTGCCCTCCACGCGAGGGCATGAATTGAAACTACAGTTGTTTTTGAATCTGACAATCTAGGCTATCGGTTGCCCTCCACGCGAGGGCATGAATTGAAACGCTCTAATTGCAAGATTTGTGCTTCGCTCAAACCTTGATGTTGCCCTCCACGCGAGGGCATGAATTGAAACTGTGCGTGGATGGAGCGGTGATGTTTCACTATCCGATGTTGCCCTCCACGCGAGGGCATGAATTGAAACTCGCCTCGTTTCGAGCCTCCACTAGCCTCATTCACGGTTGCCCTCCACGCGAGGGCATGAATTGAAACTGGCGTCATACTCACGCCGTAGGCGCTCTAGCTCGTGTTGCCCTCCACGCGAGGGCATGAATTGAAACCAGAGGATTTTTATATTCATGATAGCATAGATGGTAGGTTGCCCTCCACGCGAGGGCATGAATTGAAACGGTTGCTAAACGTGATACTGTGGCTAGTATATCTTGGCGTTGCCCTCCACGCGAGGGCATGAATTGAAACTGCAAGGGTTTCGGTACGTGGTATTTTTTACGCGAGGTTGCCCTCCACGCGAGGGCATGAATTGAAACTCGCCTAGGTCTACCCTCACTGTCATATTGCCACCAGTTGCCCTCCACGCGAGGGCATGAATTGAAACTCGGATCACCTTGTGGGTAAAAAAACGGGATCACAGCATGTTGCCCTCCACGCGAGGGCATGAATTGAAACAAAAAGATAACCTGAAAGTAATCATCAACATCAAGGAGTTGCCCTCCACGCGAGGGCATGAATTGAAACACCTTACTCTCGCGCTCGCTATCCCGCAACGCATGTTGCCCTCCACGCGAGGGCATGAATTGAAACCGCCCTCTGGTGGGCGTACTATGTGGGTGGAGTTCGTTGCCCTCCACGCGAGGGCATGAATTGAAACTAGACTATCCATCACGCGCCCGATGCCGCTATATGCAGTTGCCCTCCACGCGAGGGCATGAATTGAAACTTAGTCGCTCCGTGGTCTCGCTGTGGAAGTCGATAGGTTGCCCTCCACGCGAGGGCATGAATTGAAACTATCCACTCAACTTGTATAGGTCTGGGCTTCTCGCCGTTGCCCTCCACGCGAGGGCATGAATTGAAACTACACTTAGGAGGTGTAAAATGAATATAAATTATATGTTGCCCTCCACGCGAGGGCATGAATTGAAACTTACCTCGTCGTACATCTCTAGGCGACCGTTCATGCCTGTTGCCCTCCACGCGAGGGCATGAATTGAAACATCGGGCGTGATATGGAGCGTGTACTGGACACGCTACGTTGCCCTCCACGCGAGGGCATGAATTGAAACAATCAGATGACACTAATTAATCTGATTAAAGAAACGTTGCCCTCCACGCGAGGGCATGAATTGAAACACTATTAAGAGGCAAGGGCGCGGTGCTATCGGGTAGGTTGCCCTCCACGCGAGGGCATGAATTGAAACCCGATAAAGCGTTTGTTAAAACTATTAAAAAGGAAGTTGCCCTCCACGCGAGGGCATGAATTGAAACAGGCTCACTTTATCGCCTGGAAGTGTCGGCATATAGGTTGCCCTCCACGCGAGGGCATGAATTGAAACATATAGTATCTCGGCACTCGCTGGATATGATTTTCGTGTTGCCCTCCACGCGAGGGCATGAATTGAAACCCCTTCTCTACAATCTTGAAGGGCATAAGATGATACCGTTGCCCTCCACGCGAGGGCATGAATTGAAACTGTAGAGTAATGCTGGTTGACTTGGTACTACTAACCAGTTGCCCTCCACGCGAGGGCATGAATTGAAACATATCCAGCTTAATGGCATTTATTAGTCGTGATAATGTTGCCCTCCACGCGAGGGCATGAATTGAAACTCCTTGTGATAGCGGTTTTTTTCATCGGGTAGCACGCGGTTGCCCTCCACGCGAGGGCATGAATTGAAACACCAAACAAATAAGGCGCTAAGGCGCGAGATACGTCGTTGCCCTCCACGCGAGGGCATGAATTGAAACTTCGGATATCACGCAACAAGCCGATATCCATTCTATCGTTGCCCTCCACGCGAGGGCATGAATTGAAACGTTAATAAACCGCTCTATGCGCCCTCTCAATTGAGTTGCCCTCCACGCGAGGGCATGAATTGAAACTCTTCGGTAGTCGTTGAGTTCGATTCCCGTTTCATTGTTGCCCTCCACGCGAGGGCATGAATTGAAACACAAGTACACACCGCTAGCAACACCTTTAACCCACGCGTTGCCCTCCACGCGAGGGCATGAATTGAAACGCAGGGGGCGATGTCATCGACCTCGGGCATGGCATCGAGGTTGCCTTCCACGCGAGGGCATGAATTGAAACTGTAGAGTAATGCTGGTTGACTTGGTACTACTAACCAGTTGCCCTCCACGCGAGGGCATGAATTGAAACCATATTTTGACTCTATCAATAAATCCGCTGGTACTCCCGTTGCCCTCCACGCGAGGGCATGAATTGAAACATGCTCGAGCGGTACCGCCCAAGAGACTAACTTTGTGTTGCCCTCCACGCGAGGGCATGAATTGAAACCCTTGACATATTCATTATCTAAACGCATGATAATTATATGTACGCGATAACTTTTGATTTTGACACCGCTTGCCTAGAAAAGCACTTTAGCAGTGATGATATTACCCGAGATTTAGATATGGATATTATTTTACCGGCACAAATCACGGAAAAAGTGAAGCGTGCCTACATCAAAGCTTACTATCTTGCAAGACGCTACTTAGAACAGAATGGCGTTAAATGGAAGCAAGGGTCGGTCTACTTCTATCAGGATAAGAGCATTCAATATAACTTACTTGTCTTAAAGATTATTCGCAAGATGGCGAAAAAATACCCATGGTTTTTGGATTGCTCGCGTGATGTACGTATGCTCAAAATTGAGGCAGAAAATGATGTACTCGCTTTTCTAAAAGATGATTAGTTGCCATCCATGAATGAATGGCAATTAAGGCTGTGTCGACCTAGCCGAAAAATTGAATTAATAATCCATATTGATACCAAAATCTTCCTTTGATTTATAGATCTTAAACCAACTTGTAAAATCTAAAGTTTCATTGTTCTCATCCAAATAGTAATTATTATCTACGCCATTTACTGTGTGAACATAATAATAATGCTTGTCATCATCATGAAATTTTATAGAAAATTCTTCTTTACTTCCGTCAACCATATCACAATAGTTTTTATACTCACTTCCTAAACTATTGACATAATCTTCAAGCTTATTTGTATCGCCATAGTCATCAAACATTCCTGAATTATACCAGCTGTCTTTGATGTTGTCTTTTTTTAAGAGTTTGGTTAACTTATTTACGTTGACCATGGCTTTACATTTTGGGTAGCCTTCTAGCCAATTCTGAATTGCATCGATATCGAATTTTAACGATTCAATTTCAAAATCAATCGCAAATTTTATGTTTGATTGAATATCATCACTTACATTACACATAATGTATCACCTCTCTTTAGTTATTATAATTATTATAGTTATTTTGTCAATACAGTTCGTAGCTTGGCTTGCTATTTTCTCAAAATTAGTGTATAATGAAATCGTTGTACAACTAAAACTAGAAATGTGATGACAATAAATAGTTTAACAGTAAAACTTGACATTTCTTAGTAAATTTTTTCTTGGTAGTTGCTGAGATCAAGAGGATTTTCTTTACTTACATCGCCCTCTGCGCAAGGGGGCAATTTTCTTTTAATATCGCTTGACAATCGCGCTCTTCCATGCTAGCATCATAGTATGGATATCAACATATATCGTCGCGTGCGTGATAGAAAAGCCTTGCTTGTGGCGCTCAAGGAGACATGGGCTTTGCACGCATACTTTCCTGACGCTAAACGTCCGATGTTAGTCTACGAGCTCTTTTTTGATATGGCGCTCTTAGCCTCTTGTTGGGTGGATGTTGCGGTGGTGGATGGTCAACCCGTAGGCTTGTTGGCAGGAGTGCTCAAGCACCATCAACCCGTCGCCTGCCGATTGTATAATTTCTTGGCAAGTATCGCATTCTACACTAAGTTTGCTTTCATCTTGCTTACCCATCAGCTAGGAAAACCTCGCTTTGTCCTGCATCAACTAAGAGAGGTTTACTCCCTTGAGGCAATGTGTAAGCTTCATAAAGATCCACACGATGCCCAGATCGAACTCTTCTATTTACACCCCAAGGCGCGCGGACACGGAGCGGGGAGGGCGTTGATGAAAAACTTCGTGGCTTATGCAAAAACCCATCGCGCACGCTCTATTGCACTGTGGACAGACATCTCGTGTAGCTACACCTTTTACGACAACTACGGTTTTTCGCGCGATGCCTCGTTTTTTAGTCCGATTTTAGCAGAGCCAGAGAAGGGGCAAGATAACGGCTTTGTTTATACACTTAAGATAGAAGATAAAGAGTAAAAGAGAGGCTCAGCGAAACCTCTCTTGTTTAAGATAACGTAGCGATTAAAAACGAAAACTATAGCCAAGAAAGATTCCAACATTATAGGGGCTGATGGCAGATTGTCCATTAAGGCTAGCGCTAGGCATGCCCTTGTTGTAGGTAAAGGCTAAGACATCGAGGGTGGTGCGTACGCCAAATTGGATAAACTGATTCTCTACTGTTTGCATGGAAAAGCCAAGTTCAGCGATGAGGTTTAATCCCACGTAGAGCTTGCCGTTGTCGATAGAACCGCGCTCCGTTTGGTTGTTGATGGTCTGCTTGTAGGTTGGTTTGGTGTTGAGCGTAGGCCCTAATCCGATGCCAGCAATGAGGCTATAGCGATCGTCGGCAAAGGCCATGCGTCCTTTCATCATGATGTCTAGGGCAAAGGTGTGAAAATTTACCTTGGTCTTACCGATTTCGCTGCCATCGATATCTTTCTCGGCGAGCGAATAGCTACGAAAGAGGCTAAAGTGCCCTGCCACGCCTAAAATGATGTAATCATTAAAGGCAAAGTCGGCAACCACCGCACCGGCGAAGTTGATCGAGTTAAAGCGCCCGTCAAGGTCGCACCGCTTGGGGATATACTTGCCATCATCGGTGTAAAAACCAATCACATTGGTGGGTAAATCGACACCTAGGCGCAAGCCCACCTCAATGTCTTGCAGGGCGAAGCTCTTCATCGCCAAAAGGCTGAAGAAGAGGGCGAGTAAACCAATTTTTGTTTTCATGTCTGTCTCCTTTAATCTAAAACGGATAGATTATGAATAATATATAAAATCAATATAAAGATTTTATGAATATGTCGTAGAGATAATATAAACTAGTAGTGAAGAGAATATGAAGATATTTTTTTGTAGATAAAACTTTCACCTCCTTAATACAGGATAAGTTAATTATATATATAATTTGTCAAGTAGTATTTAATGGATTATTTCTTTTTTGCAATAAGAATAGGGCATAAAAAAAGAGACTCATATTGAGTCTCTTGATGATAGCGGAGAGGGAGGGATTCGAACCCTCGGTACCCTTATGAGGTACAACTTCTTAGCAGGAAGACCGATTCAACCACTCTCGCACCTCTCCGTATGACGTTTTTTGGCACTTTTCTAGCGGAGAAGGTGGGATTCGAACCCACGGACGCTTGCACGTCAACGGTTTTCAAGACCGCCTCCTTAAACCGCTCGGACACTTCTCCAAGTGTTAAAACGTACTTGTATTCTAGCATTTTTTGCCAATTGTGTCAAGTATCTTGCTCACTTTTTTGCGCATGATGGTGCAAAGAGGCGCTAATTTTTTCTGTCAAGAGCTCCCTACCAATATTTTTTGGCGAGGAGTAGACAATATAGCTACTGTTGGGCGTCTCGTAGACAAGTTTTTGCGCCATGGCGTGGCACTTGGCCTTTTCGCTCTGGTTGAGTTTATCAATTTTATTAAAGATAAAAATTTGTTGAAGCCCACGTTTACTCGCCATATCGATGAGCATGGCATCCAGTTCGGTAATAGGCATACGGCTATCGAGGATAACGATAAGTATTTTTAGATTCTCTCTCTCTAAAAGATAGTGTCCTAGTTCGGCCTGCCAGCTACTCTTCATCGACTTACTCACCTTAGCGTAGCCATATCCGGGGAGATCGACCAGTCGAGCGATCGCTTCGTTTCTATCCTTTAAATAAAGATGAAAAAGATTCATTTCCCGTGTCTTGCCGGGAGTCTGCGAGACGCGTGCAAGCTTATTTTGACGCGTTAAGTTGTTGATCAGTGTACTTTTTCCGGCGTTACTACGTCCAGCGATGGCAATTTCTATTTGCGCATCACTAGGTAGATCTTCAAAAGTTGGTGCACCCATCGCGAAAGATGTCTTGTGGAAGAGAATAGGTGAAACTGTTTGCATAAGATGCCCCTTGATGTTTTTTATTATTCTATATTAGATAATGATTTTTGTCAAAGGGCAATTTCACATAATGTCTGGGCTTATTCTTTTTTACTCCATTTGTTTTCGATATTTTGCTTAAAATACAGCACAAAGAGTAAGCCGATAATGCCAACTGTCGCTGAAATAATAAAGTAGATAATATTGGCCTTATCGCTAGAGAATTGACCATAAATATAGCTACTTATACCAGGCAAAAGAATATCGGGAAGATAGCCTAAGAAAGAGATAAGACCGATCGCCATGCCAAGTAGCGTTGCTGGTATATTTAAAAATTGCAGTAGTGACCAATAGACGCCACGGATAGTATAATTAGCTAGTCCCACTAAAATAATAATAGCAAAGATTAGGGCATTGGCTAGGGGTAGTAATGCGATGAGGAGTAAGCCGATAATGGAGATAATCATGGAGATGAGTAATAGCGTGGATTTACCAATTTTATCGGCAATCATGCCTCCAATAATACCACCAATTGGGCGCATC
Organism: Entomospira culicis; assembly: GCF_028748145.1. Taxonomy (NCBI): domain Bacteria; kingdom Pseudomonadati; phylum Spirochaetota; class Spirochaetia; order Spirochaetales; family Spirochaetaceae; genus Entomospira; species Entomospira culicis. Next base: position 596,959 of record NZ_CP118181.1, read on the forward strand.
CACATGACGATAACTAAAATAAATCCAGCGATCTCAGGCGTAACTCCTTGGTTACTGACTAAAAATCCAGAAAAGTAGTAGACTGTCCAAAATAGTGTATATCCAGTAAAAATAATTGCGCTAATGAGCCAAACCTCTTTTATGCTTAAAATAGTTTTCATCAAGAGCATCGGTGAATCTTTTTTTGTTTTATGTTCTGTGCTTCTCTCTGTAGTTGGGCTAGTGTTGGTTAAAAAGAAGAAGATAGCAACAGACAATATAAAGAGCATAATGCTATACATTAATATGACAGCTTGCATTGCTTGGCTGTTATTAGCGCTTTTGTTTGAGATAAAAACGAAAATAGCCACGGCTAAGGTTGCCAGTAATGCTTCGACTAAACCGCGCCCACCATCTAAAATACCAAAGAATTTTCCTTCGGTTTGTGGGGTTGTCAGCATCTTTACTGCTTTCATTAATGCGCTCCAGAAGGTAAAGACGGCGGAAAAGCCAAATCCTATAAAAATGATGCGCACGATAGTGTAGCCGGGTAGGGTAGCCAGCCAGATTCCCAGTAGACCTGTAGCAACTAGTGAAAATAAGATCAACCACTTAGCAGGAAAGCGATCGGCTAACCACCCGCTAGGAACATATCCAACGATGAACATCATCCCTAAAAATGAGTAGATTTGGCTCAGCTCTTCCATGCTCATGTTTAGCGCGCTCAGTAAAGGCTCTTGGAAGTTAGTGCGTAAATAAATGAGTGGATAAATTGCCCCTGCCGCTAGTACCAATAGGAGTAATTCAAAATAAGATTTTTTATTACTCATCTATAACTCCTCGAATGTGTCGTGCAGATGATGTAAAATGGTATCCATATTGTCACTAAGATACTCATAAGCCTTAGCGATTTTTGCATACTTTTCCACATGCATTGGGTTAGGCATAAAGGTTTTATCCCGTTCTACCATGTGTTGGATAGCCTCTTCAAAGCTAGGGTAGACTTTTGTGGCAACAGCCGCACAAATCGCTGCCCCCAAGCCTGCGATGCTTTCATTTTTGGTGCGATAGACGGGAATAGCGAAGACATCAGCTAAAATTTGCATGAATAAATCTGAATGCGATCCGCCTCCAGTAACAACCAGCTCCTTAGGGTTAATGCTAAGTTCCTGGGTCATATTGAATGCATGGCGACGCATTGTGAGCGAGATGCCCTCTAGAATAGCACGATAGATATGCCCGTAAGTGTGACGTTGATCAAAGCCAATAAACATGCCTTTTTTATGAGGTTCGTTGGGTGGGGCCAGCCAGTCTAGAATACAAATAAGCCCTTCACTGCCTACGGTCACATTATCGGCAATTTTATTTAAATAGTTCTCTGCAGAAAGATTGTGTTCTTTGGCTTGATGACTAAGTTCTTTTCCTAGGAGATTTTTTAACCAGCTTACTGTCCACATACCTCGTCTAATTCCATTGCTTTCATAGAGATAGCGATGGGGTTGTGATGCCATATTCGTCCAAAAAAATTGGCTAGTTGCACGCGACTCATCGGCAACTACCATACTAGCGATATAGGTGCCTAAGGAGAGAAGTACCGTCTCTTGATTGAGAAGCCCTGCACCAAGTGCCTCTACAGCCTTGTCATTGGCGGTGTGCACCACGGGAATACCTGCATATAAACCAATCTGATTAGCTATTTCATGACTTAGATATCCACCAATTTCTCCAGGCATCCGCATTTCGTACATCATCTCTTTAGAGATTCCGTAGCTTGAAAAATCTTGGGGATTCTCTAATACTTTCCATTGATTAACATCGATAGGCCACTGCCCCAAACAATTAGCGATTGTATCTGTAAAAGATCCTGTTAATCGCCCCATGAGATATCCTGTGGTAGCTACGACATACTGAACATCCTTTTGGTCGTTTTGATAGGGCATACTAATGCGACGATCCATCCAGCTGATAACCGGATGTGCCAGCGTTCCATCGGCCTTAACCAAACAACGACAATAGCGAATACTGCCAAGCCCAATAGCAATAATTTGACTTCTATCTTCTTTAAAGTGAGTGAGCGCATCTTTTATGGTTAACATGAGTGAGTCAAAAAGATCATCAGCTGGATGTTCGGCAATACCATCTGGGGTGGTATACATTGGCTGTAATGCTCTGCTGGCTTGCGCAACTGTTTTGCCTTTTGTATCAACAATAACGACTTTCGTACTTTGTGTCCCACCATCGATGCCCATAAAATATTGTGTTAGCATAAAAATTCCTCCTTTTTTATCCAACCCAGATGTCTAGCGCACTAAGTAGCCACCGTCTACGGTAAGGGTGTGCCCATTAACGTAGTCTGAGGCCTTACTGGCTAAAAAAACAACGGTTCCCATTAAGTCTAACCGATCGCCCCAGCGTCCGGCGGGAATATGATCCAAGACTCGCTGATTACTCGCTGAGTTTGCTCTAGTCTGTTCGGTTATTTTTGTCGCGTAATAGCCGGGGGCGATAGCGTTTACTTGAATGTTGAATTGAGCTAGTTCATCGCAATAGGCTTTGGTGAAGCCTACGATACCATGCTTAGTGGCTGCATATGCTGGCGACCACTGTCCACCCAAGAAAGAAAACATTGAGCCAATATTAATGATTTTTCCGCTCTGTTGTGGAATCATGAATTTACCGGCTTCATGGCTAAGCTCAAAGGCCGCGGTAAGGTTAAGTGCAATCATCGGATCCCACTGCGATCGATTGTACTTTAAGACGTCTGGTTCATTGATACTCATGCCTGCGCTGTTAACCAAAATATCAACACTGCCTAGCTCTTTTACACATGTTTCGATGATTTTTTGGGGCTCCCCGGCCTTAGTAATGTCGGTTAGCATGAAGCGATACTTCTGACCAGTACTTTCGATGAGTTTTTGTGTTGTTCCATCATCCTCCACGATGCTAGGAATGAAAATATTAGCGCCGGCCTTGGCTAATGCCAGTGCGAATGCCTGTCCAAGACCGCCGTTTCCTCCAGTAATAATGGCATTTTTTCCTTTTAAAGAAAAAAAGCTCATGTTAAAGTCTGTAATTTCTCGACTCACTTTTTGCCTCCTTTTATTCTGACGAAGAGCTTAAAGCTCTTCGTTGATATGAAAAATTGTACCCTTGTTCATAATTCCCTTTGGATCAAAGGCCTTCTTGAGTGTTTTGAGCATGTACAAGGATGAACCATACTCTTGCGCTAAGAAGTGGGTGCGGTGCTTTCCAACTCCATGATGATGACACATAGATCCACCTACTTTGAGTGTCTCCTCTACGATAATATTTTGAATTGGATCGTGATATTTGGTGCGTTCCTCTTGGGGTTCACACTTCATATCGTAGTAGTATACGAAGTAGAGATTAGTCCCGTTGATATAACTATGACTAGAGTGGGCACCTAACAGGGTGAGATCAGGAATCTCTTTACGGATGCGATCGATAGCATTTTTGTATAGGGGATAGACGTTACTCCAGCTGGCGGAAACCTCGGTAGTAAAGCCACAATTGTTGGTCTCTTTAATCTCATCGCGCTCTTCTTGAACCTTTCTTTCATCCCAGTTAAGATTGTTAAACCAAGTTTCAATATAATGACTTTCCACCTGCTGAATGTTTAACTTGGCAACAATCTCCTCGATTGCGTTGCCTGTGGCTTGCGCGATTCCCTTAGGTCCCTCAGCCATAAAGATTAAGACACACTTATTTTGCGCAAAATGAGAAAAGTGATACGCTGCGTCTTCTGGTGAGTAAAGTCGCACAACAGAGGGGCGATATCCAGCCGTAATCACATTATGAATAGCCTTAAAGCCAACTTCCATATCATCTAAAATATAGCCATAAAAGAGGTGATTTTCTGGATACCATTTAAAGAGCTTTACGGTTACTTCTGTAATAAAGCTAATGGCACCTTCGTTACCAATGACGATATGGCGAATGTCAGGACCAGCTGCGCGTCTTGGCACGTTTTTGATACGGCAAATTTCGCCATTAGGAAATACGCTCTCCAGACCAACAATCATATCTTCGATTCCACCATAGAGTGTCGAAAATTGCCCTATTGAGCGCGTGGCAGTCAGTCCGCCAAGCTGCGCGAGTGGCTTAGATTGCGGTGAGTGTCCTGTAGTAAACCCTAGAGCACGAACTTCATTTTCTAAAGTCTCCAGAACTACCCCACACTCAACGGTTGCTTCCATGTTATAGGTATCAATGTTTATGATTTTTTTCATGTTCGAACCATCTAGCACAATGGAATTTTCCACCGCTGTTTCTAATCCACCCTCTGTCGCCGATCCACCAGTGCGTGGTACAACATTGATTTGGTGCTCGTTACAAAGCATTAAGATTGATGATACTTCCTGGCTATTCGTTGGTCGCACAATCGCTGCAGGCGTTGGCATGGAGTAGATCCCCCAAATCGTCTCCACCTTATAGTACCGATCTACACTATACTCTTTGAGGAGTGTTTCGTCGGTAATAACTTTTTCTTTAGAAAGAATATGGAGAAGCTTCTCTACGATTTCTGTTCGGTTTAACATGAATTCCACCTTTTTATTTAGTCTATAAATTCATTGTAAACCGCACTTTTTTATTTGTCAAGAAAAAATTAATTTTATTGGCTAATCGTTGGGTTATTCTCGTTGGTTTTTCAGTGAGCGTAAAAAGAGATTGAGCATAAGATAGCCGATGGCGATAAAATAAAATTGTTCAGAAATACTTTTGATAGCGCCAAAAGTCAGGTAGATATAGAGCCCAGTAAACGACGACTGATAGATAAGCCAGAGTGCGATCCCCACTAAGCCCACGGCACTCAGATAGGGTGTGAAGGTGGCTGGGATCTTGTGAAAAAAAGATAAAATCCTTATTAAAAGATAGGCAATAACCAGCATCGGCATGGCTAAGATACTCAAGATAAGTAATTGCGAGAGCAAATCGCCCAACGTAACCCAGAGGGTGGCATTGGGTAGCTGTGGTTCTAACCAGAGGGCAAGGCGTCTCTGCGCGATGCTCAAGAGAACACTAAGGGCAAAGGCATTCAAAATTGTTTGCACAACTATTTTTGTGATAGTAAGGATTTTTTCAAACACTAAAAAGCTACCTCCGTCTCTTCAATTAGATCGCTCTTAAGCTCTAGCCATAGGGGGTCAATGGTTAGGTTAGCACTAACTTGCATGCCTTCAATCGGCAAGGTGATGCCCTCTTTTCCACCAATAATGATCTTAACATGGAGTGCACCTTCATGTTTTTGTAGGAGAAATTTTAAGCTACTAATGTTCTTTTGGTTAATTGCCTGCTCTTTGAGATAGATGTATATGGCTTGGGCGGGACGCTCGGAGTGGGTTGTGGTATCCGTAGGGCAACTTTTGATAGGGAAAACGTCATCATTTTCTTCTGGTACAAAGATATGTTCCACCAAAAGCTGGGCATCAGCTCCGCGATCTAGTTCGATTTTTCCTTGTACGCCCAGTGCTTTGCCTTCACGCGCTTTGAGTAGTTTATCGTTATCTGGCGTTAAGATTTTGGAGAAGAGGACAATGGTAATGCTCCCGTTAAAATCTTCAAGGGTGGCACTTGCCATCAGCGAGCCCTTCTTGGTGGGGCGAATGCTCAAGTGTTTCATTAATCCAATGACGGTATAGATGTTCTGTTTTGAGCTCTGTTCAAGTTCCAAAAGATTAATATTTTGTTGACGCTCCCAAGCCCGACGATACGGCTCTAGCGGGTGTCCAGAGACATAAAACCCTAAAATTTCATGTTCCAGTGCGAGGATTTCTTCGGCAGTGAGGATATTCGATTGGTGATTTCCCTCTGCATCCTCTTCATAATCGGGCATATCAGTATAGGCGAAGGGCGCATAGCTGGGTGCCTCCATTTGATCGAAAAGGGAGTTCTCCTGAGTGTCGATATTGGCGATTTTTGTTGCCCAATCACAGGCTTTGTTCGCATGATAGCGCAAAAAACTGCGGGTGCGATCGGGTTCAATTTTGTCAAATAATCCTGCCAAGATGAGCGTCTCCACCACGCGCTTATTCGGTGCGACGTTCTGCTTGGCAAGCTCCTCTAAAAAGTGAATGAAGGAGGTGAAGGCTCCGATATTCTCTCGCACACGGATAATATCGCCAGCAGCTGCCTCGCCCAATCCTTTCATACCCAATAGACCGTAGTAGATCTTGCCTTCACGCGCGGTAAATTTTCCCTCACTATGGTTGATTTCTGGTGGAAAGATGGGAATGCCCATCGATCGGGTTTCGTCAAGCGCTCGCATAAAGGATTTGGGTGAGCTATTCATCTCGTTGCTTAAGTTGGCCGCCATAAATTGTGCTGGGTAGTGGGCTTTAAGGTAGGCGGTTTGGTAGGCGATAATCGAATAGGCAGCAGCGTGGCTCTTGTTAAATCCATAGCCAGCAAAGGGTAGGAGAATTTGAAAGAGTTCGGCGGCAGCCTCTCTGGTGTGTCCGTTTTGTATGGCTCCTTCGATAAAGATCTGCTCTTGCTTGTCCATCTCCTCTTTCTTCTTTTTACCCATTGCACGACGCAAGAGGTCTGCCCCGCCAAGGGAGTAGCCCGCATAGATTTGGGCAACTTGCATAACTTGCTCTTGGTAGACGATAACGCCATAAGTAGGCTTGAGGATCTCCTTGAGCGAGGGGTGGAAGTATTTCACCCGACTTGGATTGCGCTTACCCTTAATGAAAGCAGGAATAAATTGCATGGGGCCAGGGCGATAGAGGGCATTTAAGGCGATAAGATCCTCAATGCTACTGGGTTGCGCATCTTTAAGAATTTTCTGCATGCCTTCACTTTCAAATTGAAAGATGGCGTGGGTGCGTCCCTCGCAGAAGAGTTTAAAGGTGAGGGCATCGTCTTCGGGGATACGATCGATGTGGAAGTCGGGTTGCTCTTTACGGATCATGGCGACGGTGTTGTCGATGATGGAGAGCGTTTTAAGCCCAAGAAAGTCCATCTTTACTAGCCCACAATCTTCAATAATTTTACTCTCGAACGCGGTGTTGATCGAGCCAGAGCGCTGGTCAAAAATGAGCGGTACGTACTCAACCACGGGAGATTTTCCAATCACCTTGCCACAAGCATGCGTACCAATATGGCGCGTGAGCCCTTCAATTTTGGCGGCAACATCAAAGAGTTGTTTGTAGGATCCGCCCTGTTGATAGAGGCTCTTGAGGTAGGGATTATAGGTGCGCGCCGTGGTTACATTGAGTTTAACATCTTGCTCCTCAGGTAGCGCGGTCTCGTCAACAGCCTTGGTAATCTTGAGGCTCTCGTCAAAGGCGATATCCAAGACACGGGCAACGTCTTTGAGGGCAGCCTTGGTGGCGAGCGTCCCAAAGGTTGTGATGCCCGCGACGTGATCGGCGCCATACTTTTCGGTAACATAGGCGACCACTTCATCCCGACGGTCGTCGTTAAAGTCGATATCAAAGTCGGGCATGCTGACGCGCTCGGGGTTGAGAAAGCGTTCAAAAAGAAGGTTGTACTTGATCGGATCCACATCGGTAATCTTGAGGGCGTAGGCCACCAGCGATCCTGCCCCCGATCCACGTCCTGGCCCTACGGAGATGTCGTGGCGTTTTGCCCAGTCGATAAAGTCCCAGACGATGAGAAAGTAGCCAGAAAATTGCATTGAAGCGATCGTCTCAATTTCAAATTCGGCGCGTTGGCTTAGTTCCGGCGTAACTTCGGGGTATCGTTCTTTTAACCCAGCAAAGACGAGGTGCCTTAGGTATTCGGTCGGGTTGGCAAAGGGTTCGGGGATGGTGTATTCGGGGAGAATGGGGCCACTCTCGGGGATAACTAAGTTACATTTATTGGCAAGTTCAACGGTGTTGGTGAGTGCTTCGGGCACGTCGCTAAAGAGGGCGTACATCTCTTCTGCCGAGCGAAAGTAGCAATTGTCGGCGGCGCTCATTCGGCTACTATCCTTGAGTTTACGTTGGGTTCCTATACATATTAGTATATCGTTGGTCTCTTTGTCTTCGGGCTCGAGGTAGTGAATGTCGTTGGTGGCGATGAGGGGAATACCCGTCTCCTTGGCAAGTTGAACCATGAGATGGCGTACACGTTGCTCTTCGCTATAGCCGTGATCTTGAATTTCCAAATAGAAGTTACCCTCCCCAAAGAGCTCTTGGTAGAAGAGGGCGCGTTCTTTTGCAACTTCATAGCGATTGCGTAAGAGGTGTTGAGCGATTTCGCCACCTAGACAGGCGCTAGAGCAGATTAAGCCTTCGTGGTGAGATTGGAGGAGGGCGTCGTCGATGCGTGGACGGTGATAGAAGCCGTCGATGGAGGCCTGACTGGTGAGGTAGAGTAGATTTTTATAGCCAGTTTCGTCTTTACAGAAGAGGCACATATGGTAGTAACGGCTCTCTTTGTCTTTGATCTGTCTCCCTTTGGGTGCGATGTAAACCTCACACCCGATGATCGGTTTTATGCCTGCTTTTTGGCAGGCTTTTTGGAAGTATAATGCGCCAAACATATTGCCATGGTCGGTCAGGGCGATGGCGCTCATGCCAGATTGAGCGGTCTTTTTTGCGAGATCGGCAACACGGATAGAGCCATCTAGGAGAGAAAATTCGGAGTGATTATGTAAGTGAACAAAAGGATATTCCATCCCTTTATTATAGCAAGAACCCCAATGAATTCCAAGGGGGTTCTTAGTGATTTCTAGAAATGTTCGTTGGATTTTACAGAATTATTTGAGACCTTCTGCATTGGCATTGAGTAATGCGCGGCCATTGAGTGGTTGGGTGTGGCGGGCGGTGTTGTTGTAATGCTCGTGAGCGCGGTAGGCAGCGAGTTGCTCTGCGGAGATCTCGATAGGTTGCGCGAAGACTTGCCATTCAACATTTTCGGTGAGAGGTGGGGTGGTAAGCGATCCTAGATAGTGGAAGTAGTTGAGGTTGGTGGGGAAGAGTGGGGTTACATCGAGGGTAGCAGGTGCGGTGGAGGGATCTTTAAGGGCGTCAAGAAGCACTTGGAAGGTAGGATTGAACGCACCCTCTTTGATGAGCACACCCAATACAGCAAGACGACCACTTTGAGAGATGTGTACAAAGTGCAACTCGAGATCGTAGGTGATGCCATCAACAACGTGCTCGGCTGGGCTGTGGAAGTGGAATTGAATTAGGTCAAAACTACGTCCATTGATGGTGGTGTTGCTAGCAACTTCGGCAAAGAGCGTGGTCTTCTCATCGGTGACCGACTTGAGGCTGATATTCTTGTACATATCGATAAGACCACTGTCGCGCATCGGTACAGCATCGCTAGACTTAATCTGGATAGGCGATTGGGTATGTCCTGCGACAACCTCCCAAGTATCTTGGGTGTTATGGCTGTAACCGTAGCTCTCTACCTCGCCATCTTTTAGCTTAAGGTCTGAGTGCTCATAAGAGATAACGCCACCCTTCTTCTCTTTTTTTGTAGACGAATCGTTATTGCTACCAGTAGGCTGACAACTAAACAATAAACCACCAATAAGCAACGCCATAAGCGACAACTTAAGCTTACCGGCGCTAAGGTGTGATGCAAATTTCTTCATTTTCTTCTCCTCACATAAAAGTGCATTATAAGTTTCTCTTTATCTAAGATAATCTATATTAAAGCGATAGTCAAGCTCTCTTGGACGATAATGTGAAAATTCGGCAAGAACATAGTGATGTGAGATAGCTTTGTCGAGGTGAATCGTTTTTTTTGCAAAGGTTAATTTTTTACATGAAGATGAAAGAAGCGGATAGCATAAAAAGACAGAATAAAAGTTATGTAAAATATATTATTCTTATATTCTAACCTTGTATTTCTCTTAAGGTTCATGTATAATGAAGCCATTATTTTATATCCTAAGGAGTTTTTTATGAATGAAAAACCACAGCAGTATAACAAGATTTTGTTGCTTCTTTTAGTCTATTTTTTGGGCATGTTTGGCGTGCACCAATTTTTAGCCGGTCAGCAACGTCGTGGCGTGCTCTATTTAGCCCTTAGCCTAGGCGCTATTCTCATGGCGTATCTCCGCCCCTTCTTAGCCTTTTTTCTGATCTTAGCACTTACCGTCTTGCTCATTATTGATTTTGTGAAGATTATCCAAGGGAAATTCTACCATATCAAGGGATACTCCTTGGTAGAGGGCTACTAACATGCGTCATAAGCGTAAACGCGTAAAAAAGTGAGGAGAAGAGAGATGAAACAATGGTTGGTTTTTATAGCAGGTATGGTAATGGTAGGGTGTGTACCACAAGAGCAAGCAAAAGAGCGTGCATCGCAGCCGATAGTATCCACAGAAGAGCAGCTAATGGAAAGTGGAGAGCATCTTAGCGAGGCATCAAACTACTTGGATGATATTGCTAATGAGTTTGAGGAGAATGCTAATGACTTCGATTTAGCAGCAGAGCAAGCTAGAGATCCTGCAATGGCAGAATATTTTAGAGGAAAAGCAGCTAGAAATAGAGAGGAGGCGGCTATTTTTAGAGCTAGGTCAGAGGCGATGCAGCGCGAAGCTAATCGGGCCTCGGATGTAGCTAATGATAGATCGATAGATGAGTAGCGTCCTTATTGGTATCACGTTGAATACGCGTAAAGGAGGAGAGAGATGAAACAATGGTTGGCTTTTGTTGTGGCGATGGTGATGAGTCTTGGGGTAGGCTCTTGCCAATCTGTGGATAAGAGCGCCTCTGAGCCGATATCGGAGTTGCACTGGATGAAGGAAGCGCTTCGCTTATAGGACTGTTAGCAGGATAAATATAAATTAAATACAAAATTTTTACATTAAAAATTTTGTATTTAATTTATATTTATTTTTTTCTCTATTAAAAATATTATCTCTTTCCATTGCATTGAGTAGTCGAGATAAAAAGGATCTATTGACAGATAAATAATCAGCTAACTCCTCATGCGTTTTAAAAGGTAAAGTAATCCAATCTTCTCCACAATAATAAAATTGCAAAAGTGTAATCATTGACATTTTTAATGTTGGTTGTGCTAAAACGTAAAGTTTTTTTTGTAAAAAAATAATTTTTTCAGCAAGAGATTTTGTTAGATATTGGTGATATCGCGCAATGAGATCTTTCTGTATGGGTGATGTTGTGGAATTGGTTGGATGATAATTCATCCATAAAATATTACTTTTTTGTTGGGACTTTATTGTAACTTGACTTATATGTTTTCCGGTAATCACAAAGGCTTCGCCTAGCATCTGTGCGGGATGAATAACATTAAGTAACCGTGGTGTCTCTTCGCATATTGTGTGGTAAAGCATGAGTTTGCCACTGATAAGAATCCCGATGTAATTTAGTGGATCGCCTTGCTGTAAAATTATTTGATCTTTAGCGTACTTTTTTTGTTTTACGTTTAGCAATGAAAAAATTTCTCCTAATTCTTCGCTATTAAATTGGTTAAAAACAATATTTTGCTTAAGGATTTGTATTATTTCTAAAGAAAACAACATATTGTTACAAATGTAACATACAAAAATAAAAAAATCAAGTAGGATAGAGTTACTATTGTCAATATTGGAGGATTTAAATGTTCTGTTTTCAATGTGAGCAAACGGCAACAAATGGTTGTAAAACTGTCGGTGTTTGCGGTAAAGATGATTTGTTGGCAAACAAACAAGATGAACTCTTAGCGACAGCGATTATGTTGGCTAAGGAGTATTGTGATGCGCCTAACCCTGAGGTATCTGCATTATTACAAGATGCTCTTTTTGTTACCGTAACTAACGTAAGTTTTGATAAGCAACACGTAGAGGATTGGATCAATTTACTAAAACGTTACAGTCATAATATGGATAATACCTTTTCTATGACCGAAATCTGGCAAGCTTCAGAGGATGAGCGGAGCTTAAAATCGCTCCTTATTTTTGGGTTAAAGGGCTTAGCTGCTTATGCTCATCATGCGCGTGTTCTAGGAATGAGTGATCAGGAAGTAGATCACTTCTTTTACGAGGCACTTGCTATTTTGCCTGAATCACTATCTTTGGATCAACTCTTGGGATTAAATCTTAAATGTGGTGAGGTAAATCTTAGGTGTATGCAGTTATTAGATCAGGGGCATTATGAGCATTTTGGTCACCCTTTCCCAGCAAGCGTATCGATGAGAGTGGAAGCTGGTCCTTTTATTGTTATTAGTGGACATGATATGCAAGATCTTTATCTCCTGTTACAGCAAACAGAAGGCAAAGGTATTGCTATTTATACGCATGGTGAGATGCTACCTGCTCATGGTTATCCTAAGTTGCGTGCTTTTAAGCACCTTAAAGGGCACTTTGGTACGGCTTGGCAAAACCAGCAATCTGAATTCTCTCATTTGCCTGCACCGATTCTTTTTACGACTAATTGTATTATGCCGGTAAAGAAGAGTTATGAAGATAGAGTCTTTACAACTTCGCTCGTTGCTTACCCAAACATGGTGCATATTGATGGTAAAAAGGATTTTACTGCGCTTATTGATAAAGCCTTGGCTTTAGGGGGATTTGATGATCCTCAACTCTTTACGGGTATTAATGGCGGTAGTGAGCTTACTACAGGATTTGGGCATCATGCAGTTAATCAAAGTATGGATGCTGTAGTTGATGCCATTAAAGCCGGTGATTTAAAACATATTTTCTTAGTAGGAGGGTGTGATGGGGCTAAAACAGGACGAAACTATTATACACAACTGGTGCAAGCCTTGCCTAAAGACGTGCTCACCCTTACCTTGGCGTGCGGTAAATTTCGATTTAATGATATAGATTTTGGTAAGATTGGTGATTTACCAAGGCTCTTAGATGTTGGTCAATGTAATGATGCGTATGGTGCGATTAATATTGCCTTAAGTTTATCAAATCGGCTTCATTGTTCGGTTGATGAGCTACCATTAACTTTTGTACTCTCTTGGTATGAACAGAAAGCGGTAGTGGTTCTGTTAACGTTGTTACATTTGAATATTAAAAATATCTATCTTGGTCCCACTTTGCCTCTATTTTTATCTCCTAATGTGTTAGATGTTTTAGTACAAAAGTGGCAAATTAAGGCTATTAGTACAGTAGAAGCGGATTTAAAGCAGATGTATCCTCAAGAGATCATTTAGTTTTTATTTATCCAATTTTGATGGATGATGCCTTTGTCTTGGGGCTGAATGATTATCTGTAAGAGCATTGTTTAAAAGATAATAAATTTCTATAATGGGAGATGTGTATGTGAGATGTATGCACCTTCCATTATATATTTTACGGGGATCAGGTATTGTCGTGGTAATTTTTTTCATGTATGAACCGATAGAATTCTTGAGAATATGTATGGCATCAAGTAGGTAAAATTTATCAAAATAAAAATATTAATAGAATTATACACTAAGGGAGGTAACATGAGGAAGATTGGTCTGTTGGGTGGCATGAGTTGGGAGAGTACGTTGGTTTATTACAAGTTGATTAACGAGGCGGTGGCAAAGGAGTTGGGTGGGCTTCATTCGGCGAAGATTTTGCTCTCTAGTGTCGATTTTGCCGAGATTGCCGAGCTTCAAGCGCGGGGGGATTGGCAAAAGAGTGGAGAAATCCTTGCCGAAGAAGCTAGCCTCTTGGCGCAGGCTGGTGCTGATGTTATTGCGATATGTACGAATACCATGCATAAGGTTGCACCGAGAGTTAGCGCGCAACTATCGATTCCGCTGTTACATATTGCGCAAGCCAGCGCCGACAAGCTCTTAGCCGAGGGGGTTTCGCGGGTGCTCTTGTTGGGTACGAAGTACACCATGACGCAAGATTTTTATCGCGAGGCATTGGAGCAGGCAGGGCTTACGGTTTTTGTGCCGTCAGCCGAGCAGATGGACGTGGTGCATCATATTATCTATACCGAGCTTTGTCTTGGGATGATCCAAGCGTCTTCGCGTAAGCAACTGCAAGATCTGATTGAGCAGATGCGTCCGCAGGGGGTGCAAGGCGTGTTACTGGCATGTACCGAGCTTGGCTTATTGCTATCTCCCCAAGACGTATCGATACCACTGTTTGATACCACGGTTATCCATGCGCAGGCGATTGCCACCTACGCGCTGGAGAAGAAAGCTTAAGATAAATTTAGATCTTCTTTAAAGTAGCCGATAGATAATATAGCAAAGAATAGAGAAATTGTTCGACAAGGAGAAGAAGCATGGGACTATTACCCGTAGTGTATGACTATTTTGTAGAAAAAGGAGGGCGTCCGCCACTGGTGATTGTTACGCAGATGGATCGGGCGCTCTTTAGTGAGGGCTATGCCATGGAGTATCAATTACAAATTTTTTATGACGATGGCGAGGTGGATTCGCTTTTGAGTTTTGATCAGGAGAAGGTCAAAGAGATTGTCACCTATCTTAGTGAAATTAAGCAAGAGGGCGAGACAAAGATGCTCTATGAGGCGAAGAAGTGTTATCTAAAGAATGATCTCAAGCGTACCGACAATGGCTCCCCAATGAATATTATGCAACGTATTGCCTATCTTAATCGCCAGACAACCGAGGTGCATCATAGCGATGAGCATGTCTTTATCATCGGCGAGAAGGTCTATCCTAGTTGGAAGGTAGACTTTGCGCGTGGTGGTAGCACCAACTTTTATATTGATGGCTCAGTGGAGGCCTACTTCGCTTTTTTACGATAAAAATCTAGGATTTAGGAGAAAGAGAATAGCATGAATGATGATATTGATTTTAGTCAATTTGTATTGGAGCAATTAGCCGAAGATTGGCGTGCGTATGCAGAGCTAGAAAATGATGATATAACCGTGGAGATCGTCGATGCGATTATCGCCTCGATGGACGATGCAGGGGTTAATAATGAACTAACAATGCGAGGCAAATTCTATTTAACAAAGCTGGATAAAAATTGGCGTGAGGTGGCTATTAAGAGTATCCCTGCTGATCTTTTAAATAAAGAGATGCTATTGGCGGTGCGTCGTCAGTTGCGTGAGGGTAGTACCCCCGTGGCCAGTGTGGTAAGTGAGCCTGTCGCGCAAACGATCAGCACGCCTGCACCGGTGGTAACTCCTGCGCTACCCACCTTTAAACCACTGCAACAAACGGGGGTCTCGGCGCTTTTTTATAATCGATTAGTTGCGCATTTGGAGGAAGAGCAGTCGCTACCGCCGGTGATTCGTCTCTACAAAACAGTTTCGGACTTTGGTTATCTTTACACCATTGAGGTATACGACGAGCGAGGCATGAAGGAGTCGTTACGTCTGAAGAATAATGGCGAATTTTACGATACGGTGGCAACTCTGTTAGACGCCTTGGCTCGTTATGGCACCTACTCGCGCCAAGAGCAAGTCTATACCCACCTTGAGGTCTTAAAAATGGCCAAGACCCAAGAGCGCAGTACCTATCAAGATGAGATGGAAGATCGCGTGCTCTATATTAATGTAAAAAAGACCGAGCAAGAGCAGAGTCGTTATCGCAACAGCTATCAACAAGTGATTATCAAATTTTTACAGGAAAATTGGTACGTGAGCTTTTATTATCAGAGCAAATAAGCGGGCATCTAGCCTTGTATACCAAGTGTATAAAAAACCAGATAAGTCATCTATCTGGTTTTTTATGTAATAGTATTTTTCTGTGCTATCCTCTATATATTGTCATCCTCTGATTTTTATGCTATAGTAAGATAAGGGGGATACCGTATGATGGATTGTCCAAATATAGAAATTGTCGAGCAGATGTCGCACCAAGGGCTACTGGAGATGGCTGAATGTTATGCCGAAATGGGCGAGTATCGCCAAGCCATCGAATACTATCAACAAGGGCTACCCCTAGAACCAGAGAATAGCGATGTTTTGAACAAATTAGGGGTCGCTTATTATGAACTAGAGGCGTACGAAGAGGCCAAGGAGTATTTTTTACGCGCACTAAGCCTAGAGCCAGAGAGTGTTAAATTTTTGCGTAACCTAGGATTAACTTATAGAAAGTTAGAGCGCTATGAAGAAGCACGCGACTATTATCAGCGTGCCTTGGCCATTGCTCCTGATGATAGCAATGCGTTAAATGGTTTAGGCGATGCCCTTTATTATTTAAATCAGTATGAAGAGGCGAAGGAGTATTTTTTACGCGCACTAAGCCTAGAGCCAGAGAGTGCTGAATTTTTGTACAACGTAGGCGTGGTTTACAGAGAGTTAGAGCGCTACGACGAGGCTCTACTCTATTTTCAGCGAGCGTTGGCGGTTGCGCCTGATGATGTGCGGATTTTAAATGGATTAGGTATTTTTTACGAAAGGCTCACGCGCTATGACGAGGCGCTAGCCTATCACGAGCGAGCGTTAGCCGTTGATCCTGATGATGCAAACACTTTATATCACCTCGGTACTACCCATTATCAGTTAGAGCATTATGATGAAGCGATACGCTATTTTCAGCGAGCCTTAGCCGTTGATCCAGACGATGTGGCTATTTTAAATGGATTAGGCGTTACGCATAGAGAGCTGATGCGTTATGAGGAGGCGATAGCTTATTATCAGCAAGCCATGGCGATCGATGCGGAATATTTTTATGCATTATATAATCTCGCTAGGCTCTATGAAGAGTTAGGTAGGTATAGCGAGGCGATAGCGTATTACGAGCGGGCCTTAGCCGTTGATCCTGATAATGTGGATGCGTTAAACGAATTAGGCATTGTCTATAAAAAGCTAGAGCGTTATGAGGAGGCGATAGCCTATTATCAGCGAGCGTTGGCGGTTGATGCGGAGTATTTTTATGCGTTGTACAATCTCGCTAGGCTCTATAAAGAGTTAGGTAGGTATCGCGAGGCGATACCGTATTACGAGCGTGCCTTAGCGGTTGAGCCAGAGGATGTGGATATCTTATATAATCTTGGTTGGGTGCTCTATCGTGATCAGTCATTTGATGCGTCGGTGGAGACCTACCATCAGCTTATCAGCCTCGATCCAGAGCATCTTGATGGCTTGAACATGTTAGGTATTCTCTATGCTATGGCCATGAGGTACGATGAGGCGATAGCCTATTATCAGCGAGCGCTGGCCGTTGATCCACAATATAGATATGCTCTGCATAACTTAGCAGGCACCTATTATCGCTTAGGGCGCTATGCCGAGGCGATTGCCTGCTATGAGCAACTTGTCGTGATTGACCCGATGAATGAGGAGGCCTGGCTTACTCTAGGCTCTACTTACACGAGGGAAGATCGCCACGCTGAGGCACTGGTTGCTTATGCACGTTGGATCTCTATCGAGAAAGAAGATCCCCTGATCTGCACCCCAGTAATCACCACAGAGATGTCGCCTCAAGCATGGATAGAGGCGGGGGATTGTTATGCGATGAGTGGATTTTTTTACCCCGCCATTAGCGCCTATCAGCAAGCATTAGCCTTAGCTGGAGAGAGCTCCGAAGTTTTGCATAGTGTAGGGTTTGTGTACGGATGGCTAGAGATGCATGATGAAGCAATAGCCTATTATCAGCGAGCGTTGGCAGTTGATCCGCAATATAGAGATGCGCTTTATAGCTTAGCAAGTACCTATTATCAGCTAGGGCGCTATGCCGAGGCGATAGCCTGCTATGAGCAACTTGTAGCAATAGAGCCAGAGAATAGCGATGCTGCAACCACTATTGTAAGGCTTAGGTTGCTTATGGAGGAGAAAGGGATAGGAGAAGACGATGCAAAGGGATAATCCACCAAAGTTAGCAGAAGGGCATGCACTTTATGCAGATAAGGAGTATGCCAAGGCGGTGGTCTGTTATCGGGAGGCTCTGGCGCAACAGTTTGATGTGAAAGCGTGGTATAATCTTGCTTATGCGTTGGTTCAATTGGGCGAGTATGCCGAGGCGATTACCGAATATGAGAAGATTGTGGCAGATAACGAGGCATGCTTGAGTTGTTGGGAGAATCTGGCGTACTGTTATACGCAGGTGGAAGCGTATCAACAGGCGATTGTGATCTACGAACGTTTAGCGAACCTCCAGCCAGAGTTGGGGCGTTGGTATCACTATATTGGCAGAATGTACTTTTATCTGCAGGAGTATGACCAAGCCATTGGTTATTTCGAGCAAGCTATAGCACGAGATCCTGATGAAGTGGTCAATATGGCGATGTTAGGGCGTAGCTTAGATTTAGCTGGACGATCGTCGCAAGGGGTGGCTTGGAGCAAAAAGGCGCTTGCCTTAGATAAGGATTGCCTGCCTGCTTACTATCACTTAAGCTCTTGGTATTATCGTCAGGGCGACTACGTGCAAGCTCTGCCCTATTATCAGGAGTTACTTAGACTTGTTCCCGATGATGTGGTCGCACTTGTCGATATGGGCTATGTATTGATGCGCCTAGGGCATCTTGAGGAGGGTCTATCTGCCTATCAAGAGGCGTTACGCTTAGAGCCTACAAATACGCAAGCGCTCAATAATATTGGATACTATTATACCCACCCTCGGGTGAATCAAGTGGCGCAGGCGCTTTCTTACTATGAGAAATCCTTTGCGTTAGACCCCAATAATGTCCCGGCAATGGCAGGATTGGCTTGGTGTTATAATGAAGAGGGCAATCATCCGCAGGCAATTGCGCTCTACCAGCGGGCGCTTAGCATCGAGCCAGAGAATATTAATGTCATCTTTCATTTAGCGAATTCCTTGCGAGATAGTGAAGAGTATACCGAGGCGATACCCTATTTTCAGCAGGTGCTTGCCTCGGATGATGCTGATGATGAGATGAAGGAGCTGGCGCGCTCTAACGTAGGTAACTGCTACTATAATCTTGAGCGTTATGACGAGGCGATAGCTTATTATCAGCAAGCCATAGCGATCGATGCGGAATATTTTTATGCATTGTATAATCTCGCTAGGCTCTATAAAGAGTTAGGTAGGTATCGCGAGGCGATTGATTATTACGAGCGTGCCTTAGCGGTTGAGCCAGAGGATGTGGATATCTTATATAGTCTTGGTTGGGTGCTCTATCGTGATCAGTCATTTGATGCGTCGGTGGAGACCTACCATCAGCTTATCAGCCTCGATCCAAAGCATCTTGATGGCTTGAACATGTTAGGTATTCTCTATGCTATGGCCATGAGGTACGATGAGGCGATAGCCTATTATCAGCGAGCGCTGGCCGTTGATCCGCAATATAGATATGCTCTGCATAACTTAGCGGGTACCTATTATCGCTTAGGGCGCTACACCGAGGCTATCATCTATTTAGAGCGATTATTGGCGATTGATCCCGACGATAGCGAGGCACAAAGATTGCTGGCAGAGTGTCAAATATTATTAAAAAAATAGACAAAGGATAATAATGTGAATATTAATATACGATTAATAGAAAAGAAGGATGCTCCCGCATTGATAGAGGTGGCGCGCGAGGCATTTTGGAATCTCTATCGCCCTGGGGCTGAGGAGCATCTGGTGGTGCACCAAATGTTGCATCATGCCGATTGGGTGCGCGATGTCTCCTTTCTTATCGAGGTGGATAATGCGATCGTCGGCGCGGTCTTTTATAGCAAAGCCACAGTCGAGCTTCTACACGGTGAGCCACTCGCCACCCTAGCAATGGGGCCTCTCTGCATCTTGCCTAAGCTACATCGCCAAGGGATGGGTCGACGGTTGATGGAGCACTCGCTAGCCAAGATCAAAGCGCTGGGCTACCCGCTGATTGTTACACTTGGCTATGACTATCACTATGCACCGTATGGTTTTGTGAGCGCCAAAAAGTACGGTATCTATCTGGAAGAGGGCATCTACTACAAAGGGCTTCTCGCGCTCGATTTTACGCAAAACGCCGGCAAAAGCTACGCGGGGAAAGTGATATTGTCGGATGTGTTTGCGGTAGACTCGGATGCTCTTCTCGCCTTCGAGCGCCAATTTCCTGCCAAAGAGAAGGCGGTTTTACCCAGTCAAGCACGCTTCGCCCAAGCGGTGGTCGCCATCGACGAGGCAGAGTACGAGTAAGTATCCATGCGAAAAAATATTCTTGACAGGTCAAATTTTTGATAGTATATTGTAGGTGAAGTGATGAATTCAAACAAAATTTTAAAGGAGTTGTCTATGTATGATGAAAAACCAGTAATTCAAAGTTTTATTGAAAATTACGAGATTAAGAGTACCGAAGTATCGGAAGAAAGCCGTTCTAAAGGTGATGGGCATACAATTTGGGCTATAGTGTTGGGGACAGTGGGTATAGGTTTTTGGGGTTTTGCTGGTTATCATGGGGTAAAAGCTGCACGCTATCATGGTAAGACCTTAGAAAAACGCAAGTAATATTTATTTAGATTAATTTTTGTTTCATCACTTTACTTCTTGTATTGTTTCTGTCATAATTTCTCTCCCACCCCTCTTGCACATAATGGCAAAAAAAATTATACTATAAGGCATAAAATTAAATCTAAATGAGGTTACTGAAGAAAAACAATGGACATCGCAAAGGTACGAAACATCGGTATTAGTGCGCACATCGATAGTGGTAAGACAACTCTCTCGGAGCGCATTCTCTTTTTTTGTAATAAGATTCACGCCATCCACGAGGTGCGCGGTAAAGACGGCGTGGGCGCCACTATGGATCACATGGAGCTTGAGCGCGAGCGTGGTATTACCATCACCAGCGCTGCCACCAACGTTACTTGGAAGGATTATGACATTAACTTGATCGACACTCCAGGCCACGTCGACTTCACCATCGAGGTTGAGCGCGCGCTTCGGGTTTTAGACGGTGCTATCCTTGTCTTGTGTTCGGTTGCTGGTGTACAGTCGCAATCTATCACCGTAGACCGCCAGCTCAAGCGCTACAATGTACCACGCCTTGCCTTTGTTAATAAGTGCGACCGTGTCGGTGCCAACCCCTTCAAAGTGCGCGATCAGTTGCGTGAAAAGCTCAATCTTAACGCGCATATGATTCAGATTCCTATCGGGCTAGAAGAGGAGCATCGTGGTGTGGTCGACTTGGTTGCCATGAAGGCTTACACTTTTAACGAAGATGGTGATATGACCGAAGGCGATATCCCTGCCGAACTCCAAGCCGATGCTGATACCTATCGCTATGATATGCTTGATGCCTTGAGTATGTTCAACGACGAGCTTATGGAGCTCTTGATGGAAGAGAAAGAGATCCCTGAGCAATTGATCAAAGATACCATCCGCAAGGCGACTATCTCGCGCGAGTTTGTACCGGTGATGCTTGGTTCTGCTTATAAAAACAAAGCGATTCAGCCGTTGCTTAATGCCGTTACCTACTACCTGCCTGCGCCTAACGACGTGGAGAATGTTGCCCTTGATCTCGATCAAGAGGAGAAGGAGATCGTCTTAGCCAGTGATGAGAATCACAAAAATGCGGTAGCCCTCGCCTTTAAGCTTGATGATACCCAGTATGGTCAGATTACTTATATCCGTGTCTACCAAGGAAAAATTCGCAAGGGTGATGAGTTGGTGAATGCCCGTACCAAGAAGAAATTTAAGGTCGGTCGCCTTGTGCGCATGCATAGTAAGGAGATGACTGATATTACCGAAGCTCCCGCTGGTGATATCGCTGCGCTCTTTGGTATTGACTGTGCTTCGGGCGATACCTTTACTTCCCCTAATATCAACTACTCGATGACTAGTATGTTTGTGCCAGCTCCGGTTATCTCGTTGTCGATTAAACCAAAGGATAGCAAGGCCAGCGACAACATGGCTAAGGCGCTCAACCGCTTTACCAAGGAAGATCCTACTTTCCGCACCTATGTCGATCCCGAAAGTAACGAGACGGTTATTCAGGGAATGGGCGAGCTTCACCTTGAGGTGTATGTTGAGCGTATGAAGCGCGAGTACAAGGCCGAGGTGGAGACTGGTATGCCACAGGTTGCCTATCGTGAGACGATTACGAAGGCTACGCCGTTCAATTATACCCACAAGAAGCAGACTGGTGGTGCAGGTCAATACGCGCGTGTTGCCGGTGAGATGACGCCGTTGGCAGAGGGTGAGTATCAATTTGTTAATAATATTAAGGGTGGTGTAATTCCTACCGAATATGTGCCTAGTTGTGATAAAGGTTTCCGTTCGTGCCTTGGTAAGGGCAGCTTAATTGGCTTCCCGATTGTAGGTGTGCAGATGATGATCAATGATGGGCAGTTCCACCCCGTGGACTCTTCGGACATGGCCTTCCAAGCTGCTGGTCGTGGCGCATTCCGTGAAGCATACATGAAATCTTCGCCACAGGTGTTGGAGCCGATCATGAAGGTTGCTGTCGAAGGGCCTACCGAGTTCCAAGGATCGATTTTTGGATCGATTAACCAACGTCGTGGTGTGATTTTAGGCTCTACCGAAGAGGGCGTGATGTGTCGTGTTGAGGCGGAAGTTCCTCTTTCTGAGATGTTTGGTTACTCTACGGTCTTGCGCTCCTTGACGCAAGGTAAGGCTGAGTTCACCATGGAATTCTTAAAGTACGCTAAGGCACCTAATAATGTTACCGAGGCGATGATTAAAGAGTACGAAGCAAAACGCAAATCTGGTGATGACTAGTCATCCAACGATTGTTGTCCATTACCTAGGTTCCCTTGATGGGGCGCCTAGGTATGCTTCTGCTTTAGCCTCGGGGGCGGATTTACAGGCAAATATTTCAGAAGCTTGGATCTTAAAACCGCAAGAGCGTAAGTTGATTCCTACGGGGATATCGTTAGACATTCCTGCAGGGTATGAGGCGCAGGTGCGTTCGCGTTCGGGATTGGCGCTTCATCATGGCGTGGTTGTGTTAAATAGTCCGGGTACGATTGATGCCGATTATCGCGGAGAGATTGGTGTTATCTTATATAACACTTCGGAACACCCCTTTACGATTGAGGTGGGCATGCGGATTGCACAACTTGTTTTTGCTCCGATTGTCGTGGGGACTTTTGTTCGGCTGGATGGTTTAGATGCAACGGTGCGGGCTAGCTCTGGTTTTGGTGCTAGTGGATTAGGATAGGAATGCATTTGTATGGCTAAGCTGTGGCGAGCGAAGCAGTTATATCGATATCTTCTGGTGGACATTGCAAAGACGCATCTTTTTTTAACGCTATTATTTATTTTCTTTGTATTATTGAGTAATATTTGGTACTTTGCTCCAGAGTGGTTGGAGTTGGGGGTTTCGATTCGTCATGTCTTGGTGATGGTGCTCTTTTTTATTCCTGGGGCGATGATTCAAGCCACCCCGATTGCGCTTTCCCTTGCTTTTTTGGTGAGCTATACTCGCTTACAATTACATAAAGAGATTGACGCGATGCGTAGCTTGGGCTTTGGCATTTTTGCGATTTTTCGCCCACTCCTGCACTATACACTTTTTACTTTTTTCTTAACCTTTGGAGTAGCCTTTGGTCTCTATCCCTATAGTATGTCGACATTTGAGCAATATTATAGTCAGGTGTTGAGTCGCTATATTAAAATTGATACCAAGAGTAATGAACCCAAAATGCTTGGCGATATGATTCTTTATGGTGCGATATTTGAGGGGAAAGAGCAATGGTTGGTGGTGGATATGCGTGATGGCTATCGATTGGTTCTCTGGGCTACCAACGCTGATGTGAGTATGGATGGGGGATTACGCGCTTTGTCCGCAGAGGAGGTTGATCTTTTAGTCGTGGAGCGTAACAGTAATGGGCAGAGTTGGAGTACGATTGTGGCAAAGGACTTTCGTTATCCGTTGATTTTTTCGATTAAAACACAGAGCTACAATCCCTATGATGGCTTAATCCTTCGTGATTTGTGGGCGCGAGGTTTGGCTTTACGCGATGAGCATTACAGGCGTACTGCATTTCAACGTGAGCGACTTGTGGAGATTAATGCGCTTTTACGTAATGGCTTACTGACCGAAACGGATCGCGACCTCTACTTACAGGAGCGTGTAGCGATTAAAAAAGATTTTCGGTTTAACTCTGATTTTGTGAGCTATCTTTTTGTTGTACTCCTACGCACCTCGCATCTTCTTTTTGTGATTACACTGGTATTTCTTGCCTTTTTATTGGTAGAACGCCTAGGTAAACGATCGCTTTGGATCTTGTTGGGCTGGGTCGTTGCGCTTATTTTTTACTGGATTTCCTTTTACTTAATATCCTTTCAAATCTTACGTCTCCGGTGGTCTCCTATCACCTTATTGTTACCGGTCATGACGATTAATCTTGTTAATTTGCTTTTGTTTTGGTCGATACAGCATAAAAAGAGGGGATTAGGTAATGGATAGAGTTCGCAAACATTTGATAAAAAATTGGCTAGTAACTTGGGGTGGTACAACCTTAATCCTCTTTCTCTTGCTTTACTTAGTCTTTTTTGCCCTTCTCTTTTTACAAGTGATGGATAAGGATGATTTAGCATTGGGGCGACTCTTCGTCTGGGTGATGTTGCGTAGTGGCTTGATTTTTCATGGATTATTGCCCATTATTTTTTTATTGTCGATTGTTATTTTGGTCTTTACATTAGAACAAAAAAGTGAATTGAAAGTTATTTATTTATGTGGAAAAAGTTTGCATCAGGGGTTAGGATTTATCTGGCTATTTGCCTTGTTATTGATACTCTTTCAGTTGGCAACAGCTTGGTCGATACTGCCAAGTATGGAGCGCAAGAATGAATGGTTTGAAGTAGATATTTTGGGAGAGGCATCGGTAAAGAGCAAGAAGGCTATTTTATTGACAGATAAATATTTGATTGAAATAGAGGGCATCAATAAGAATACGCGTGAAGTGCGAGGTTTGCAAGTGATAGCACTTTCTCCAAAGAGACCTGAAGGATGGCGTTGGTTAGAGGCGATGCGTGCAGTAGAGAACGCGGGTGAATGGCATTTGGAGCGTGTGCGCGGAGTTACCACAGAAGAAGATTGGTATACTGCCGAAGTATTAACATTAAGTGAGTGGATGCCTACGTGGCAGGAAGTTGAGCGACGTTTTCGTGGTGAGGATTGGGCAAAAAGTAGCTCTAGCACGCTTTATGTGCGATTGGGTGAGGAGCATCTACTGGGGCGTGAACAAAACCAGTTGAAACACTTTTTCGCTTCACGTATGGGAGAGTGGTGGATTTTGTTGTTGTTGCTTGTTCCTATTTTTTGGTACGATCCCTCAAAAAAGTTTGCACTGTTACGCCTTTTTGGTGGATTTTTTGGTGGCTTTTTATTAGTACAGCTCGCCGACTTATGGGTGAATGTTTGGCTTCAATACACCTCGGTAAGTTGGGTAACAGCAATGGTGATTCCCTTTTTATTGTTGGCTGGATTTCTCTTTTTATTATGGGTACTCGGTGAGCGGAAAAAGCGTTAGCGGGCAGATAATTGCTCTTACCCGCTTACTTTTTCTCTTATATTAACGCGGGAATATCGACATGGTGAAGGTGAAGATATTTTTATGATTAGTTTGATAAGTATAGCCAAAGCGTCCTGCCCAAGCCATGGCCGATGCCATATCTGCATCGTTGATGTGCGAGAAGTCGCGATCGTTGAAGTCATAGAAGGTGTGGGCAAAGGTGTAGCCAATACCAATCACAACAGGGATCTCTCTGCGTTGATTGTTTTTATCAAAGAGTGGGATAAAGCGTAAGTCGTAGGTGAGTTTGAGCGAAAAGGCATTTGTCCAGTCGTAGATAGCATCTTTAAGGAAGTGCTTGAACCAAGGATTAGAATCCCATTGACCATAATCTAAAAAGCCATTAAGCTCGCCGGTGATGCCATTACGATCCCATGCCCAGACCTCCCCACGGAAGAAGTTTTCGTCCATGGTGGCTTTTTGACTATCGGTGTAGTAGCGCCCATCAACGCCAAGCCAGTATTTGTGGGGTGCTGAATTACCATGCCTGACAAGATCGTATCCTACAGAGAGGCTTAATCCCGGGAAGAAGAGTGTCTCTAAGCTAAGGTTAAAGTGATCACTGTTAGGCTTTAGAAAGCTACCCAAGGCTTTACCTCGATGGTGATAGCCAGTATCAATGAGCACATTATCCCCACGCATATTTTGACCCATTTGGGCGTAGTTTTGGGCGTAGTGCGAGTAAACATAAGGGCCAATATTGGTGTATTTGAGTTTAACTTGGGTAAACGCTAACCATGGGATATGCAGGCGAAGACCCACATCCCAAGCCAGCATGTTTCGGGGGCTAGTACCGATATTTTTTCCTTGAAATTCATCGAGCATAAGGTTGGTTTCGAGCTTCCCGATGTTAGGAATAATGGTAGCAGCACCAAAGCCAAAGGCAATATTGTCGTGATCACCGATCATATTTTGTGCGATGAGGAAGACATTCATAGGAACTAAGTAGGAGGCCTCCATGCGACTGCCCCAAATAACACTCTCCCAGACATTGAGGTAGAAATAGTCGCTGATAAAGAATTCGCCGATGTGGTAGCTAAACATTTTGCTATTTTGCACAAGTTGCTCATTATGAAATTCTGTATCGCGATAATCATTCCCGAGGGTGTTTCTTCCACCACTTAAGGATCCGGTCATGTAGTAAAAGTTAAACCAATCGATGGGGCGGATAGCGAATTCGGCAGCAGCAAAGGTGGCTGCGTCTTTAGAGAGAATAAGACCACTGCCTACTTGGCGATTTTCAAGGATACCAAGACGTAATAAGATCCGATCGTCCCAAAATTGACCAGTAAGCTCTGGTGTCATTTCCAAGGCTTGCGCCCAGCTATCCATATTACCCGTATCCCAAATTTCAAAATTTTTGGGAGAGCCAAACCAGCGTTGCCAAAAGCCCATGCCCATGGCAACATGTTCACCAAAGTGAGCAAACGGGTAGGTGCTATTCATCCCTGTATTGAGGATAAGGTTTACTTTATAGGAGAACATTGATTGGAGAAAGTCGCCTTCGACAAAGAGCTCAATGGGAATGGAGGTGTACTGTTTACTAATATCTTCGGCGGCAAATTGAAAGTGGTAACCGGTACGAATACCTAGGCGCGCGTGTCCATATTGATTACCAAAGTCAAAGCCACCGTTCCAAAGAGCGTTACTAATAGGGGCTTTTGGCGTGAAGCTAGGGGAGAAGCGTAAGATATACTCATCGAGGATCTTCCGCTCTTGGGCAGAGAGCTCATACTCTCTTGCTTTCATTTGACTAAGAAAGGTGTAGACGTCGTGGCGGGTATAGGGTTTAACTTGTGTGATTTTGGTAAGGAGTCCTTTAACTTCACCGATCTCGATAAGGAGATAGACGGGATCATTAATATCTACGGAAAGACGCGTTTGCGCGTGAGTAGAGAGAGCAAATAAGAGAAGCATAGCCAATGTTGAGAGTATTTTTGGAAATCTTTTTTTCATATAATGTATCCTACTTTAAATGTTAATGATTCTTGTTTATTGACATGTAAATATCAGTATCCACTACCCTTGATGATGGTGATAAGGGTTTTTAGGACAATGTTGAGATCGAGCCAAAGAGAGCGATGCCGAATATAATAGATGTCTAGGTTGACGCGTGATTGATAGGAGAGATTGTTACGCCCGGAGGTTTGCCAGAGTCCGGTGATGCCTGGCAAGACGCTTAGGAAGAGGGCTTGATGTTCGCCGTAATGATTGAGTTCGCTTGGAGTAATAGGTCTAGGGCCGATGATACTCATTTGTCCTTTTAGTACATTAAAAAATTGAGGGAGTTCATCCATGCTACTTCTACGCAAGAAGTGTCCGATGCCTGGAATAATACGTGGATCCCTTTTAAGTTTTTGGGTTTGGTTGAATTCTTGCGCGAGCGTAGGGTCATTTTGAAGGATATCTTGAAGCTTCTCTTGTGCTTTTGGGATCATCGTGCGAAATTTCCAACAGGTAAAGATTACGCCATTTTTACCTAGACGTTGATGCCCATAAAATATTGGAGCATTGCCAGAGGCAATTTTAATGGCAACTGAAATAAGAATAAGTAACGGGGAGAGAAGAAGTAAAAAGAGTAGAGCAAAGAAGAGATCGAATAGTCGCTTGAAGATGGCTGTATAGATCATGGTCAATGCTTCTAAAGTCCTTTTTTTAAATTTCTCTTGCTTAGCGGAGCATCCTCAACTATTCCTACAGAACATACTAGCAAAAATCCTAAAAAATAGCTATAGCTAGGCATAAAATATTTGAAAAATTAGTTGTATTTAGGCATTTTTTGTGCGATTATTTTGCTATCTGCTTGATTTTCTTGGCAAAGCATGGTAATCTAAGAGGGAATATGAAGAAATTTGCCTTACTTTTATTACTAATAACGATTGTCAGTGCTTGTGCTACCGATACAAGCATTAAGTATGGAGATCGAGATAATTGGAGTGTTGAGATGCATTTTAAGGTTGCCCATGATGCATCTAATCGTGGGGCATATAAGCAGGCAGTTGCTGAGTATGACGAGATTATTGCTAAATTTCCCGATAAGCCAGATAGGGTTTTTGAAGCGCAATATGAAAAAGGGATTGTGCTCTATCGGTATCTCAAAAAGTATGACGAAGCCTTTGCAATCTTTTCGATGTTGAAAGCTGAATTGGAAAATGAGCTTACCAGTATGCTTCCTTGGATGCGCGTGATGGTTCCTATTATGTATGAACAGGTGGAGGCTAAGGTCTTAGAAAAAGAGCGTAAAGCCGAGGAGAAAGCACAAAAGAGCAAGGTTAAAGAGGATGCCAAGGCGCAAAAAGAGCGTCTTAAAGAGCTAGAACGTGAGCGTAAAGCCAAGGAGAAAGAGAGCAAATCTTCTAGCCAGCAGGCACAAAACCCTGACTCATCTAAAGATAAGGAAGATTCAACTGCTGCTAATGCACCAGACGACGCCCAATCTGGTAGCGAGTCCTCAAGTAACGACTCAACTGATGATACAGATGGCGCAAATGATTCTACGGAAGGTTCTGATGAAGCCGAAAAGCCAGAGGAAGAGAAGGACGATGATTGGTTACCATTCTCCCCATTTGAGCCTTTAGGTTAAGGGCGCAGGGAGTGGGCATGGTTCGTTGGAGATATCTACTTAGTGCTATCTTTTTGACTATGAATATTGCTTACGCCCTAGAGCAACGGGTTGCTCCTCATTATGTGCAGACGTTTGTTTGGGTTAATACGGAATTGCTTTCTCCTGCTGTGGAACGCGATATCTGGTGGGTGGCCACTCGCTACTCACAGGAATTTATAGACTCCTTAGCCCCCGAAGAAGAGACCCACTTTTATGCAATTCTCTCTTTATTTGAAGAGGCGCGTTGGATTTTGAGTGGCATGGTTTATGGATTATGGTTTGAGTACACCCCTAGTTCGCGTGAGCATCAGGTGAGTGAGGAGTTTTTGCTCCAGCATATTGAGTTGATTAAGTTAGGTGATAAAAATATGCGCTTGGTGAGTGTTGCTACGAGTGGAAGTTGGTTAGGCTTGACCTTTGAGTATGCACTTTCATCAGAGCAGTATCGCTATATGCAACAAAAAGAGCGGCTTGGTGCTACGCATGCGCGTGGGAGTGCGCGCAGTGAGTTGCACTTTGGTTTTGATAGTCGTAAAGTAGCCATCGAGGAGTCGATTAAGAATGCCATTTTTCTGAAGTTACGCACGCTTTATCGTACCCGTCCCCATCGTGTCTCTGGCGAGTTAGTGTTGCGTGAGCCAACGCTTATCGATATTAAAGAGGGAAACTGGTATGCCAAAAGCGATATTGCCATGCGCGTGAGGCGCGTAGAATTTTAGCACATTGCACAGCAAGGAGTATCTAAAATGGAAGAGATAACAACAATCATGCAGCGTAAAGAGCTGTGGAAAACCAGTGATTTAAGCCCTATGGCAACCCAAGAGCTTAACGATAAAGCCTTAGAGGGGAAAGGGGTGTGGTTAGATGCCGATTACGGACATATTGTCTGTGGCATCAATAGCCCACTCATTCCTGACGTACAACTGCTGTTTAACAAGTGGCGCATTGATCGCGTTTTCGTGGGAACTCCCTCTAGTTCGCTCTTTCGTGAAATCTCCAAAGATGATCGCGAAAGTGATGACGATGAGGGATTATTACGCGCAGGCTCGGTATATGCGCACATTTATCAGGCCACGGTTGATTTTTACACACGCTATAAAAAGAGACGCGTGATTGATCTGACTGAATTAGGGGTTATTATTCGCGATATGATCGATCTTATCAGCCATGATCGTCGATTTGCGCTACGTTTTAATGACTTTGATATTATTCGCGACGATTACTTTATCGCCCATGCGGTAGAGACGACAATCTTAAGTCTTGTTATCGGGAAAACATTGAAACTTGTTCCCCATCGTTTAATGTATTTGGGTACCAGCTCCTTCTTGCACGAGATTGGTCTTTTGCACATGCCTCCGGAGCTTCTTGATGAGAATAAAGTATTAAATGAACAAGAGAAGAATGTTTTAGCCAAGCATACTATTTTAGGATACAATATTTTAAAGCCATTAGGATTGGAGCGGGAGATTATGCTGGGGGTCTTACAGCACCACGAACGTAATGATGGTACGGGATATAATGATGGATTAACCGCCGATGAAATATCTCTGTTTGCTAAGATTATTGGCGTAACCTGTAGCTATCATGCGCAAATTTTTGAGCGTAACTTTAAGAAAGTCAAGAGCGGACACTCTAGTTTAGTCGATCTACTTAACAGCTTAAATAGTAAGTATGATCCAACTATCCTTAAAATACTGGTGCAAGAGCTCTCTATTTTCCCTCTTGGCTCGGGCGTCAAGCTTTCAGACGGATCTATTGGCATCATTATGGATGTCGATCCTACCGATCCGCGTCATCCGACTGCACGCATTCTTGTCAACCGTGGTGGGGATATTGCTGATGGGGAAGATACCATTCGCATTGGAGGTTATTTATCGGTGAAGCATGTGCTTAGTCAGCAAGAACTACAGGAGTTGAAACTAAAAATATCGGGTGCGGAGTAGTCTCTGGGTTGTTTTTTCTTAAACTTTAGAATAGATGAGGTCGATGGTTAGGTATGAAGAGAATTTTATTGATATCATTAATATGGCTTGGAGCGCTGTGGTCATTGGCCGCTGATTCAATGAGTTTACGCCAAGAGTCTGATGATTGGCGAAAAGGGACTTTTCACGCTGTTAAGTCGCTACGCAATAAGAGCAATCAGGCGGTAATGCGTTTACGTGCGTACAGTATGATAGAAAATCTTGATCTCTTGCTTAACTTTGAAGATAGTGGCGAGTTTAGAGATTATCCTTATCGTCTGATAGGCTCAACGTTTAGCCTTTCTGATGCACAATCTCGGGTTGGAGGTAATTCATCTGCTTTTCGGGTAACCGATGCGGTGACGCTTTTACCAGAAGATGGATCGATTTTTTCTCTCTCTGAACAGAATTTCACTATTGGATTTTGGTTAAATCCTCTACGTTTGGGGGATGGCGAGATTCTCTTTAGTTATCAATCTTCTGTCGTTTACAAGGGAGAGTATTTGCAACAGAATGTAACTGCCTTTTTCGCGATGGAGCATTTGGTTTGGCGTTTTGAAAATATCTTTTTTGAAGAGGATGGAACGCCTTTGCTTATTGAGCTTAAAGGTGAGCCTATTTTTAAAAATACTTGGTCTCATCATGCCGTTAGTTTCGATACCAAGCGAGGATATATTCAGTTGCTTAATAATAATATTCCTGTGGATAGTTACTATACGAATAGGCACAATAACGCGAATTTTCCCACATTTCCTGCGATTTTTCAACCTACGCAAGATAAGTCGCTCATCTTAGGACAGTTTTTTGGTTATCTTGATGGTCTTTTTATTTCTAGGAATTTTATGGATAGGGTTAGTTTGGATAGCTTTAATCAACGAGGTTATTTTATATCAGAGCCCCTTTTTGTCGAGGGTAAAATTTTTGAGGATATTGTGGCAGAGCATGCTGGCGAGGATCATTCATCGATACGTGTATGGTTGCGTGGCGATAAGAGTGCGCTTTTATTAAAATCTTTGCCAGATGATTTTGGTTGGCATGAGTTAGACGCTACTACCTACCTTGCTTATTTGAATGAGGGGAATTATCGCTATTTACAATTACGTGTAGAATTTTTTGCTGGTAAGAGTCGTCGAAGTACGCCTATATTGAGCGATATTACGCTTCATTATTATATGGTTCCTCTACCGCCACGTCCTGGTATGTTACGCATGCAACGGGAGGGCAATGATGTTCGTATTCTTTGGCAACCGGTGAT
Organism: Entomospira culicis; assembly: GCF_028748145.1. Lineage (NCBI taxonomy): Bacteria > Pseudomonadati > Spirochaetota > Spirochaetia > Spirochaetales > Spirochaetaceae > Entomospira > Entomospira culicis. The sequence goes on from NZ_CP118181.1 coordinate 629,011, forward strand.
CGCAGGCAACGTTGCAGGTTATCGTCTTTATTTTGGTACAGAGTCTGGGGAGTATTTGGGTGTGAGTGCGCAAGGTGCCTCGCCTCTTGATGCACAACAAGAGAATAGTCTCTTGTTGTACGGTTTAGAACGCGGAAGAATGTATTATATTGTTCTCGTTACTTACGATGAATTAGGACGGGAGAGCCAATTTTCTCCGGAGTTGATGCTTTTACTGTAGAAGGGATTTCCTTCTACAGTAGTTGATCGCGTAATGCGTTAAAATTTTCTGTAATAACGGCTTGTGATTGGCGTTGTTGTTGATTTTCTCCTTCGTAGTAATGAATAACAATGAGTGCTCCGGTGTTGTTTTCTCTTTTCCAACTGTAGCTGACAATCGTATGATAGTCGCTGATTTTTTGAGTAGTGATCTCTGGTGATTGTTGCAAAAGTTTATTAAAGATTTCTATGATATACTCTTCTTGTTCCTCGATATTTTGAAAGAAGATGGAGGATAGTTGGTCGTTTTCAAAGAAGTAGGTATAAAAAATGGGGCTATATGGGTTATTTAGTTTCGCTAGATAAACTAAAGTTTCTCGATTATGTGCAGCCGCATAAAAATGAGGATGCTCTTTTATTACTGTGGCATAATCTTGTCCCAGCTCTATATTAGCTAAAAAATTAGGATTAATATTTAGCTCTTTAAACAGGCGCAAATCATTTTGCATACGAATTTCATAATTAAGCAGAAGGAGAAAGCCTTCTTGACTTTGATGATTGTATGCAATTTGTAAAAAAGCATTTTGTTGCGGAATATTCCAAATCACAATTTCTTGATGACTCTGTCGCTCTTCTTCATTGGGTGCGCCTAAATGCGCGCTTGCTTCATCAAAGAGACGCCGAAAATTTTCTGCACTCATTGGGGTAAAGGGAATGAGCTGGGCATAGAGCTGATCTTGATCGAAAAAAACGATGAGTGGATAAGTCTCTTTATAGAAGATTGTCTGAAATGTTTTGATTTGCGTACGATGGGCAAAGTTATCGAGTGCACTCTTAAGAAAATCAACACTGGCAATACTTTGAAGAATTGTTTCTTGCGAAAGTTGGCTTGATGAATAGAATTTTTCAGGAAACACCTTCTTGATTGAGTCTTGGTTGCTACCGTAGGGAGCTTCGATAATCTGTTGCAATAGCTGGGTATTATTACTCTGCTGACAGGCAATAAAAAGGGCAAAAAGGGGTAAAAATAGTAATTTTTTCATTTTTGTCTCTGTATTAAAAGGATTTTTTTTGAGCTACAAGTGCAGATCTAAGTAATGATTGGGGGTGTTGAAGCGATATGTGGGTTGCGTTCGTGTTGTCGGCTTTGCACTAGCGATGAGCGACTCTAGTTCTGCTTTATAGAGAGTAATTTTGGTTTGAAGGGATTGCAATAATCGCAAATTTTGCTGAAAAGTGGTTTCAATTTGATGGATAAGTTGATTGGACTCCTCCGTGAGTCCATACTTATCTATTAAGAGGGCAATCCATCCTTGATATTGCGTGATCAATTGGTTTAATGAAGCTGCTTGATGGGTAAAGGTATTTAAGGAGGCTTCATTAAAGTGCGGCAAAAGATCTAGCTTGGCTAAGATATGCTGTTCTCTTTGAGCAGTAAGTAAATAATGCTTTAAGTGTTTGTATAGCACATCAGACATAGGCAATACTATCCAGCGATATTAAGAGAACGACTGGGATCTGGCTTATTCGCATCGATGGCCTTCCATGCCTCGGAGAGACTCATGAGTAGGGATAAGACTTCTGGGAGTTGTTGAGGTTTTTTGGTAAGGTTAGCCTCGTTGATTTCGCGCGTAAAGTAGGAGTAAACACTAAAAAGATTACGAGCAATATCGCCACCTTTTTCGAAGTCGAGACTTGCGGTGAGTTCGCCTACAATGTCTAAGGCTTTGTTTAGGGCATTATTGATGGCTGCATATTGGGTTACAATATCCTCTTTTTTCATCAACTCTAAGGCGATATTGATTTGGCGGATCACCTCTGCATAGAGCATCACGATGAGTTTTGCTTGGCTTGCGGTCATGACTTTGGTGTTTTTGTAGGCAGAATAGCCTCCATTTTGAATCATAAACATTTCTCCTTTAAAAAATTATGAATTACTCCTTAGCTGTTTTAAGCTCTCGTTCTACATCAGATAGAAGGGCATTAACTTCTTCAAAGCTTTGCAATAATGTCTCATGTTTGCTGGGGGATGGGGTTTTTTGCGCAAGGTTTAATGAGCTTGGTCTGCTTGGCTTTGGGGTTGTGGTTTGGGTCTGCGTCATCTGGGTAGACTCTTTTTGCTTCATAATGTAATAAAGTATAGCATAAAAGGCGAACAAAGTCAAATCGTGCGTGGGTATAGGGTACGCTGAGGATTGACAAGATGGGGCGAAACAGGGTATCTTAGAAAAAATAGATGGATGATGTTACACTCTGCTGGTTAGTGAATACTGTAAGGCAGTGTGATTAGGGATGTACATGATTAAGATAAATCTTCACATATTTAGTATTGGTGTGTTGCTGATGTGGTTGTTGCTTGTTCGACAGGTGGGAGCGCAGGAGCAAATTTATCGTCTAGTAGATGTGGACTACCAATTGCAGAGCCGTGGTTGGTTTTTGAGCGGTAAGACGCAGAAGGGGCAATTGATGCAACGCATTCGGGTACGCGAGGGGATGACTTTCACTTCCCTTGAGGATTTGGATGAGGCTTCGCGCTTTTGGCAGAATGAACTGAACCAATTTCGTATCTTTATGGGCAACGCTAAGGTGAGCTATACCTTAGGGGAGGAGCTTGATGGAGAAATTCCTGTTTATTTAACGATTTTTGTGGAAGAGGGAGTTAACGTTACGGGTTTTCCCTCTTTTAAGATAACCTCGGATGCGGGTACGAGCATTGGTTTACGCGCGAGGCATTATAATTTTATGGGTACAATGGAGCCATTGTTTTTGAGTACTTCTTATCGTAAAAATGATTATGGACAACATTATGTGGATAATTCGATAGATTTTAGCTCCCTTTTTAATATTCAGGATCACTATTATCGTCTATCGGTTTCGATGGGAGGTGGTTATCAGCATCCTTTAGATCGAGGTTATACGCTATTTCGTGGTGGGCTAAGCTTTGGTAGCTTTTGGATTTTTGGTAGTATTCAGCGTCCTGTGGCTTACTTGGATTTCAACGTGGGGCAGTCGGTGAGTATTTTGGGGCAGATCGCCTTGGAACAACCGGCTGATGTGTCGCGCGTATATGACACCCATTACTTTAACAGTAATGCGCGGGTGGGCGGTTGGGTGAACATTATGGCTGCACCTTGGATCAAGAATGCTTGGCTTCGTTACAATATTTCTGCAGGAACAAGTATCAATTACACTTTTGTGCGTGAGGTAGAAGAGTATCGTCGTGGTCTTGATTTTTTCACAAACCATTCTTTTAGTTATGGCGAGGTGGAACTTTTAGCCAGTAACTTTAAGCGTGGCTATATGCTCTCCTTATATAATAATAATAACTTTAATGTTTTTAGAATGAATCAATATGGGCTGATGTGGAAGGATGCTCCTGCGAACAAGAGCGGATATCAACCGACTTTTGGTACCGAAGCACGTGTCTATGTCCCATTTTTAGATCGGGTGGCGCTTAATGCGCGTATCGGGATTGAGTATCAACCTTGGCAGCGAGAAAAAGCCGATTATTTTGTGCGTGATAATTGGGCAGAGAAAGTGCGTGGTATTCGCAATGAAGCCATGCGCGGAAATGGGCTCTTTTATTGGAATTTCGAATTTGAGTCTAATGTATGGATGTGGCGTCTAGCTAAGATCTTCAATGTCCACGGCGTACTCTTTTTTGACGGTGGGATGATGCATAGCTCTCTGGTGGGCAACGAGGGCTGGCAGGAGCCTTTTGCTGGCATGGGTGTAGAAGTGCGTTTAGTGCCACTTTCCTCCCGTAATCTTACGACGCGTATCAGTTTTGGTCTTAACATTAACCGCTGGTTTGGCTGGGAAATGCGTGGATCACTCTTTGAACTCTTTATCGGTAATGAATTACACTTTTAGCAGAATATGAGGGTAAAACTAGATGATTATCACTGAACTTAATACGATTACACAGTCTCAATTGTTGGATTGGGGTATTCAAAAGATTATTTTTGATAGCAATGAGTCATGCACGGGAGCGCTCTTTTGCGCGCTGGTGGGTATTCATACTGATGGGCATCGTTTTATTGAGCAAGCGAAACAAAAGGGCGTGCGCCACTTTTTGGTTAGTAACGCCTCTTTTATTGAGGACAATGATGATTTGATCTATATGCTTTGCGACAATACACGCCTAGCGATGGCTGACCTAGCTTCTATTTACTACGGTGCACCAAGTCGCAACATGAAGATCGTCGGGGTTACCGGAACGGACGGCAAGAGCACGACATCGCAACTGATTATGCAGCTCATAGAAGCCATGGGCGAGCGTTGTGGATTGATTTCCACAGTCAATATTAAGACGGGAAGCACCATCGAGGCGAATAATCTTCGTCAAAGCACCCCCGAGGCTCCGCAAATTGAGGAGGCTCTTGCTCATATGTTAGATGCGGGTATCCAATATGCGGTATTGGAGGCAACTAGTCACGGATTGTCGCAGGCTACGGGGCGTCTGGCGCAGATTCACTTTGCTGCGGGTGTCTTTACGAATGTTACGATTGAGCATTTGGAATTTCACCAAACGGTGGAACGTTATCGTGATGATAAGGCTAATCTCTTCCGTAAAGTGGCACAGGTGGATGGCTTTGCCGTGATTAACGGGTTGAGTGAACATGTCAATCTCTATGTGGAGGCGAGCGCTCCAGCAAAAACCTATCTATATGGATCGGCGAATAGTGACCTTTGGGCAGAGGAGATTGCGTCCAGCGAGGATGGTTTCCACTTTTTACTAAAGAGTCCCAGTGAGAGTAAGCAAGTGCATTTACCGATGGTGGGTCGCTTTAACATTGAAAATGCATTGGCCGCGGTGCTCTGTGTGGCAAAACTCTTTAACGTGAGCGCGATGACGGTTGCCGAGCATTTATCGGTGTTGAAAGCGCCCGCTGGTCGTATGGTGTTGGTTCAGCATGCACCCTTTAAAGTGATTATCGATTACGCCCACACACCGGGGGCGTTCGAGCGTTTATTACCCCACATGAAAGAGACAACGAAGGGGAAAGTGGTGGTACTCTTTGGATCGGGAGGCGAGCGTAATTTAGAGAAGCGCCCAATTCAAGGTAGACTGGCTGACCTCCATAGTGATGTGATTATTTTAACCAATGAAGATCCGCGTTTAGAGGATGAATTCGTTATCCTGCAAGATATTGCTAGCGGTGTGGAGCAAAAGCAGATGAATAAATCGCTCTTCTTGATTCCCGATCGTAAGAAGGCTATTGAGCACGCAGTGAGCCTCTGCTCGCATGGTGATACGTTGCTTTTATTAGGCAAGGGACATGAGGGTTCGATTATTGGGCCACAGGGAAAAATGCCTTGGAGCGAAGAGCAAGTGGCTATCGATATTTTGCGAGATAAAGGTTTTTTATCTTAAATTTATTGTTTTTTATCTTTATTGTTAGGATCTCTTTGATCTCTCTTTTAGCGGAGAGAATCAGAGCGATATGTTCTACTTTAGGGTTAGGGCAAGGAATATTTTTACCTAGAAAGGATGTGTAGGATGGACAAACAAGCTCCCGAAATGAGTCAGGAAGAGTATTATTTGAAGAGTTTTATGCGGAGCTTAAAGAAGCGTCTGGCGCATCGACGCGAGTGGGCGGTTGCCGAGGAGACCACGGGCTATCGTCTTTTTGATCGCGAGAATAACATTCCTCTTACGATTGATTTTTACAACGATAAATATGCGGTAGTTGTTGCTTATCTCGAAGAAGATGATGCGTGGGTTGCGGATGCCTACTTGCTGGTGATTCAAAAAGCGCTGGGTATTTCTGCCGATCGTCTCTTCTATAAAGAGCGTCGAAAAGGCGTGCGTGGAGGCGTGGCGCGTGAGGTGGATCAGGCGAGTGTGGAGATCGAAATGCAGGAGTATGGTCTCTTTTATCAATTAAATTTAAGTGATCACCTTGACGTTGGTATCTTTATGGACCATCGGAATTTACGTGGTGAGTTGATGAAGTACGCGCGCGGATTGCGTGTATTAAATTTATTCAGCTACACGGGATCTTTTGGTTTGAGTATGGCTGCCGGTGGCGCAAGCGAAGTGATCAATGTTGATCTTTCTGCCCGCTATTTGGAAATTGCCAAGGCTAATTTTGTGCGGAATGGTCTCTTGGGCGATCAATTTAAATTCATTAAAGCCGATATTATGCAGTGGCTCAAGGATGCGGTGGCGCAATATGCAAATCATTTTGATGTGATTATTTGCGACCCGCCTGCATTTAGCAATAGTCGAGCGATGGCGGGTACGCTCAATATTCAACGCGATTACTTGTGGCTCATCGAGCAGTCGGCAAAGCTTTTACGCGCTAAGAGTGGCGTAATTTACTTCTCTTCTCCCTTGCAAGAGCTTCAATTTCAGCATCGAAAGTTGCCTAATTTCAAGATCAAAGAGATCACCGACTTCACCTTGCCCTACGATTTTCGTAAGACAAAAGTGCATCGATGTTGGCAAATTCGTCTATATTGGCAAGAAAAAGAGCGAGCGCATGGACGCCCGCGAAAAAATTTTACACCTCATAGGAGATAATTTTGAATAATATACAAATATATTCGTTGGTAGGATTGTTTCTCTACTTTGCGCTTTTAATTTTTGCGGTGCTTCGCGATAAGCAGAAAGCATCGGTTTTTGAGTATTTTTTTGGGGGTAGAACATTGCCCTTTTGGGCGTTATCGCTTACATTTATTGCCTCGTGGTGGGGTGCTGGATCGGCGTTATCGACAGCAGATTTAGCCTATGATGACGGGTTAAGTGCCTTTTGGTACTACGGTGTCCCCGTCTTAGTCTCCACGTTAATGATGATCCTCTTTGCCCGGATGATTCGTGGCGTGGGTTATTTGACACAAGGTAAAATGATGGCTAGTCGCTATAATAATCTTGTTGCTAAGTTGTTGAGCCTGATGATCTTACTCTTTATGACGATTACCGCAGCTTCACAAATGGTGGGGATTGGTCAGTTTGGTGGAGAATTTTTATCCATCGGCTACGAGTGGGCAGTCATCGCCGGTACGGCAATCGTCTTAATTTACTCTTTTTTTGGCGGATTTCGTGGGGTGGTACTCACCGACATCATTCAATTTATCTTTTTAACGCTGGCCGCTCTGGTGGTTTTTTTTGTTGCTATGCACCACGCCGATGGGTTTCAGGGCATCAGTGCGCGAGCTATGCAGTTAGAAAAGGCAGATTACACTGATTTCTGGGTGGGTGCAAGAAAACACTTTGCCTATTTGGTTACCTTTGGGACTTCGTGGATGATTCAGGCGAATGTGTGGCAACGCATCTCCGCGACGAAGACGGTAGGTGATGCCAAAAAGATGACGTTGATGAGTTTTTTTGTCTTTATTCCGCTCTATTTGATAGTTGTTTTGACGGGTATGGCGGGGTTGGTTTTATATGAAACACTGCCAGAAGGGGGCGTGGTATTGGCAATTACACAAGATTACCTGCCACCGGTGCTCTCGGCGCTAACCTTTGTGGGGATTATCTCGGCGATTATGTCGACGATGGATTCGGTGATTAACACTGCGGCGATGACCTTCACACTAGATATCTATCCGGTAAAGAACGAAGAGAAGCAGTTACAGTTAGGAAAAATCACCACGCTACTGGTAACCTTAGTGGCTATTGTCATCGCGCTAAGGATTCAATCGATTTTAGCGGTGGCGTGGTTGGCCTCGGACATTATTACCACGGGTGTCTTTGTGCCGTTGTTGGGGGGATTCGTTTGGCGTCGAGGAAACACCAAGGGCGCGTTAAGCTCCATGACATTAGGTCTAATATTTTCTCTGTATAACTTGTTGATAGCCCTTGATCTTCCGTTGCCTAGCGCATGGGAGCAACAGAGCGTGTTACAAGTGGTGATCGGGATAACCTTATCGCTGATAAGTTATATAGGTGTCAGTTTATTGACAAGCCCAGAGTATGATAAAGCCGATAATTTTATGCGTAGTGCCAGAAAAGGCCAAGAAACGCCCGCTTAGAAGCAGGCTTGTTGCGCGAGAATAATGCTTGCAGTAACGGCGGTTTCGGTGCGTAAAATACGTGGACTAATGGCTAGGGGGCGAAAAAAATGCTCCTTAGCCATGTTTATTTCTTGGGGAGTAAAGCCACGCTCTGCGCCAATGAGAAGAGTAATTGATTGCTCTGTCATATCGATTTTTGAGGGAATTTGTCGATGTTCTTGGCTGTATGGATCGAGAATGAACGCGTATGAGGTTGGGCTAAATAGTTCATTGCGTATCTTTAACGCATGATGAAGCGAGCGCGCTAGATTGATTTGGGGCGGGTGGACGAGTACGCCTTGAGATAGTCCCTCTTTGATGGGGATAAGGTACGCCTCGTCATGCCAAAGTGAGCTGGCTAGATAACTTTTTTCCCCGTTTTCACTTGCGAAAATGGTGAGCGAGCGAATACCAAGCGTGGCGATATCTTTAAGTAGACGTTTCATGACAATCGGGCGCGTAGCACCGAGAATGAGATCGATGGGACTAGGGGACGGTGTAATATCATGATGTGGCTGATAGATTCCGCGTAAGGAGTGATGATCAAAAGCGGTGAGTTGGAGCGTACCCAAATGTTTCTGCCAAACGCCTGCTTTGAGCGTATCTGGGGGAGCAAGGCGAAGAATTTTTTTGATATGTTGATAACGTGTATCACGCGCGACAATTTCGATCTCATCACGCGCGATAAAGTCTTGTTCTTCTAAAAGAAGGAGATTCACCGTCGTGAACGCGGATCGGAGAAGGCAGGCATGCGCCAAGCAGAGACATTTTCCCCTAAAAATTCTCGTTGAAGAAAGTTACCAGGGTCGGTCATCCGTACGCCATCGACAAGGAAATAGTAGTGGTGCTCCCCTTCTGCGAGCTGGAGTTGCAAGTGGTAAAGCCCCTCTTCAATCTCTTTCATCGGGAGGAGGAAGGGATCCCATCGCGTAAAATTACCTACTAAAAAGACACTTGCCGAGGGTTTTGCCGAGAGATAAAAGTCGACAATCCCGTTGCCACGATAGATAGGGCCACGCATAATGTTGGCGCGATTTTGCGGAATTTCTAAGATGGAGAGACTAACGCCACGTGGATCTTGCATGCTTTGCGAATTTTGGGGATCGGTTTGCCAAACCCCGTCAACATTGATGCGATATTTCAGTTCCGACACATCGGGCAGGGTATCGTAGTAGACGAAAACATTATGCTCGTTGCGCAAGAATTTATGTAAAATTTGATAATTTTCATGTTCAAAGGCAACCGTAACGATACGTGCACGTTGACGCGATGAGTAAGTCAAAATGAAGTGATCGTTCCAAATTTCTGGCGCTTGGGCTGAGGTCATGTTGCTGATTTTGATGTGCAAGGTCAGGCTCGAGGGTGGCTCTGGACTCTGGGTTACCTGCGCGAGGAGGGGGAGGGAGAGAATAAATAGAATGATAGATATAGATAATAACTTTTGCATACTCTTTCTTATCGACCTTATAGTAAAATTTCTTGACTGGATTTTAAAGCGGAAAGGGTGGCCAACTCATGGCTTTGCCAGCGAGAATGTGCAGATGAAGGTAATCGACGGTTTGCCCGCCATCCTCGCCGGTGTTAAAGACTAAACGATAGCCATCGGTAAGGTTAAGTTGGGCAATAACCTGATTAATTGACTGCATATAGCCTGCACGTGCTTCTGGCGACCACTGCGCGGTATCGGAGAAATTTTTGGCAGGATGTTTGGGCACCACCAAAATATGTATGGGCGCTTGTGGGGCAATATCGGGGAAGGCGATGGCATAATCGTCTTCATAAATAATATTAGCAGGAATTTCCTTACGCAAAATTTTTTCAAAAATGCTCATGCTCTCTCCTCTAGGCGAAGCCTCGCTTTTATGGTATCCTAAAAAAGAGATTTTGAAAAGAGAGAAACGACAAAAAATGATAAAAACCAGTGATTTTGACTTTATTTTGCCTGCGCATCTTATCGCTAGTGAGCCCAGCCTTGTGCGAGGGGAGGATCGGTTGATGGTGTTGCATCGCCATAATCAATCGGTAGCGCACCACAATTTTAAAGAGATCGTCGATCTTATCCCTGATCATGCGCTACTGGTTTTTAACGACTCAAAGGTACGTAAGGCGCGGTTGATGGCGCAGAGTGAACATGGAGCGAGCGTAGAGTTTCTTCTGCTAGAGCCTCAAGATGCGCATCACTGGTTGGTTTTGGTGAGTAAGGCAAAGCGTCAAAAGGTGGGAAAAAGCTATCAGCTACCCGAGGGCGTGCAGGCAAAAATCGTTGGTGATGGCGAGAGTGAAGGGACGAAGATCGTCTATTTTAGCTACCTAACCGAGAGTTATATTGAGCGATACGGGGCAATGCCTCTTCCGCCTTATATGCAACGTCAAGCCCAAGATGCCGATGATGAGCGGTATCAAACCATTTATGCGCAACGCGTGGGCAGTGCGGCAGCGCCAACGGCGGGGCTTCACTTTACACAGGATATTTTAGATAAATTACGCGCACGAGGTATCGAACAGGCGTTTGTAACACTACACGTAGGGTTAGGCACGTTTGCCCCAGTGCGTAGCGAGATCTTAACGGATCATGTGATGCACACCGAGCCATACCATATTAGCGAGGCGAGTGCCCGACAGATTAACCAAGCAATGGCAGAAAAGCGTCCAATTATCGCGATTGGTACGACAAGTTGTCGATTGTTGGAGAGCGCAATGCAGAGAAGTCCTGATGGTACAATTCATGCAGGTGATGCAAAGAGTAATATCTTTATCTATCCAGGCTATCAATTTAGGTGTATTACTGGCTTGTTTACCAATTTTCACACGCCAAAATCAACGCTCTTAGCTTTGGTTAGTGCATTGGCTGGTTACGATTTTATTCGTAAAAGTTATCAAGAAGCGATAGCGCAAGAGTACCGCTTCTTTTCTTACGGCGATGCGATGTTAATTCTTCCTTAACCTTAAATTTTGGTAAGAATAAGTGCTTGCGCCTCATCTTTGCGTAAGCTCAAATTGAATCCGCGTACACCAACTTTTACGGGATCTCCCATGGGGGCGACCTGTTTTACCGTTACAATTTCATCTTTGGTGAGACCCAAGGTTAGCAGACGATGCAACGCCACGTCGTCTGAATGTTCGTACCCAATAATTCTTGCCTGATCGGACTTTTGGAGATCCGCTAGCTTCACTAATACCGTGCTCTGTGCCATTAGAGTTCCCTCACTTTATAGTAAAATTATAGATCAAAGACAAAAATATTACAAGAGATTTTTCAAAGAAAAGTGAGAATTGCTCCTAAAAAGGCCATGAGAAAGATGAGATAGACGCTCTTGATGAGTTTGAATTTGAGGATGATTGCCGAGAGAAGCATGACAAGCGCGGTGGTGAGGTGAATGGGGTGCGTAGGATTTTGGGTGAAGAGCTCCGAGAGAAAGAGATTTACGCCGGCATAACCAATGAGCCCTAGGGTGGCAGGGGCGAGGTGTTTCATTAAGATGGCGATGAAGGGATTCTCTTTGGCGCGATAGAGTGGGTAGGCAACGAAGTAGCTTAATAAAAATCCGGGGAGAGAGAGCGTGGTGGTGGTGATAAGTGAGCCTAAGATGGCGTACGGTAAGGCAATCGCCCCCACGTAGGTCGCAAGATTGATGGCAAAGGCCCCAGGGGTGGCTTGGCTGATGGCGAGGATATCCAAAAATTGCTGTTCGCTAATCCACTTATTAACAAGCGCGCGCTCTAGGAGAGGAAGCATTGCGAACCCACCCCCAAAGCTGATGGCACCAATGAGAAAAAATTCCCAGGCCAATTTGATATATAATATCATAGGGAGCCTCGTTTTTTACGAATAAGATACTCGATGCTTGCGGTGAGAATGGCCGTAAGAATAAAGATGATGGGATTGAGTCTCGTGAAGAGCGAGAGGAGAATGATCGCAAGGACAATACTCATCGCGCGTAACTTAGTGGGTATCTTTTTGCCTGAAAGGGTTTTCTTAATTAAGGAACTTGCACTAAAGAGAATCATGATGGCTGCGGTTGCACGGATGGCCTTGAGCGCTCCTTGCATCGAGGTTTGATAGAGAAGGGAGCTAAAGCCCAAGGCGATCACCAAAATAATCACAAACGAGGGAAAAATAACGCCCGAGGTAGCCCAAACACTTCCCCAAAATCCATTAAGTTTGCGCCCGACAATCGTGGAGACATTGGTAGCGATCATGCCAGGCATGCTCTGCGCCAAGCTAAAGATGCGTAAAATCTCCTCGCGCGACATGCCGTAGCGCTGTAGCTCCTCTTCAAGCCAAGGGATCATCGCCATGCCCCCGCCGAAGGTAAAGAGACCTATCTTAAAAAACGAGAGAAAGAGTGAGTGATTACTATATTGAGACATGTCTTGATTATCGGTGAAAAATGGCGTAAAATAGAGTTATGTGGATCGACATTCATGCGCATCTATCGGCATATACGAGAGATCATCGGCTTATAGCCAAGACGCTTTTTAGTACGCACACGCCAAAAGAGGTGGATACGCTCTTTGGTCTAGATCATCCTTGGCTCTATCGCTCGGCGGGGGTGCACCCGCAGGATGTTCGCATGGATTATTTTGAGCATTTGTCGGATCGTTTAGCGACAAAAGGAGAGAAAACATTGCATGCTATCGGTGAGATTGGCTTTGATCTTTGGCCAGAATTTCGCCATACGCTTGCCTTACAACGATCCATCTTTGTCGAAGAGTTACGATTAGCCCAGCAGTATCACCTCCCGATTGTGGTGCATCAACGTCGCGCCATGCATGAAATCTTTGCGCAAATATCTAGCCTTAAGCGGTTACCGGCGGTCATTTTTCACGGCTATTCAGGCACGTTCTTAGAGGCGCTTTCGTTACGTAAACGTGGAGTTCATGCCTATTTTAGTGTGGGTACGCCATTGCTGTGGGGGAGTAAGATAGCGCAACAGTTGGCAAAAAATCTCCCTCTTGCATGGCTTTTCTTGGAGACAGATGCCCCTTATCAACCGCGCCGTGGCGTAGTAGCAACGCCTTGGCAGGATCTCCTGCTTATTTATGCTGCTGTCGCACAGATACGTGGGATATCGATAGATGAGTTACAAGCGCAGTTAGCCGCTAATTTTGACGCTATCTTTCTAAAAAAAGCACCTAATCTCAATGATTAAGTGCGGATGAATAAATGTGTTAGCCTTGACTTTTGAGGGCAAACATTTTGATGCCCTCGTGCGGGAAGCGCTCTTTAATTAAATCGATACTGGTACGCAGATCTTTTAATGTCTTTTCATCGCCATAAATGATAAAGATTCCATTGGTCTCGGGCCAGATACCATCGCCTTGCTTTGGCTCTTGTCGCCCCTGCCCGTAGGCGAGGGGGATTTCAGTAAAATATTGACACTCAATGGTTTGAAACTCCTGCAGAAGTTCATCACGTAGCGACTGATTGATGATGATCTCAATACGATAGAAGGGTTTACTCATGATTTGCCTCTTTATTCATTTGTTGGCGACGCTCTAAAAGAATCGCATGTTCGCGTTGCTGTTGTGCTACTCTCTTGCGCTCGCCTTTTTGGTTGAACATGTAATAGAGTACTGGTACTAGGAATAGTGTCATAATGGAAGAGGAGATCATTCCTCCTACTACTGTTACACCAATAGGTTGCGTCATGGAGGTACCATCTCCGGTGGCAGTGGCTAGGGGAATCATACCCAAAATCGTGGTGAGAGTGGTCATGAGAATGGGGCGTAAACGCAGACGACCAGTCTCGATAACTGCTTCACGGAGGTTGGTGCCCCTCTTGCGTAGCAGGTTGATATAGTCGACGAGAATAATACCGGTGTTGACGATGATACCGATCAGCATGATCATTCCAATAACGCTAAAGCTACTGAAGGGTTGCCCCGAAATCGCGTAGATAAGGATAGGACCAATGGGCATGGTAACGATACTCAAGATGATAATGAACGGATCTTTTAGACTCTCAAATTGCGATGCCATGATCCCATAAACAAGGATAATCGAGATAGCGATAACGGCAAGGAAGATCGGAATGAGATCGATGAAATCTTGGTTGTCGCCAGCCTCTTTGATGGTTACTCCGTCAACGGGGATAAAGTCGCGATTGATGGCACGCCATGCAGCTTCGGAGACAATGCTTGGTGCAAAGGGTTTGCCGTCGGGGCGTAATCCCGCATTTGCGCTTACCGTGGCTTGACGTGTCTGGTTTTCGCGTCGGATACTCATCGGACTAATGCCTTCCTCAATCTCCACGAGGTTGGCAATCGGAATGCGTGTCCCTGTAACTTGACTATTAACATAGATACGATCAAGGTCTCGAATCGACATACGATCTTCCGGGCGCAGTACCAAAAAGAGATCAATCTCCTCACCATCAGCGCGATAAATGCTTACAGTAGAACCATTGATATTACTACGAATCTCCGAACCAATGCTCGCCATCGGTACACCAAAGGCTCCAGCTTTATCACGATTAGGGATAATAATTGTCTCGGGAATGCCTGCAGAGAGGTTACTGGTAGGCTCTTTGACCTCGGGCACTGTGCGTAAAATTTCTACAATCGTGTTAGCAACTTCCTCTAGTTTACGCTGATCGTTACCCGAAATGTTGATGGTTAATGCCGAGCCACCACCAGATCCTGGAGGACCTCCGGCACTAAAGCCAAACTCAACTCCAGGGTACTCGCTAAAAATACCACGCGCGATATCCTGCATTTGGTTGATGCTTAAAGGGCGATTTTTAAAGTCGTCATCCAAGATGATATCGAGTGAACCCTCATTAAGTGAGCCACCAAAGCCCATATTGCTACCACCAGCGGAGAGAATGTAAAAACTAGCTGCTTTCCCTACATTCTTTTCGGCAATCACTTCTTGATAGCGACGACTAAATGACTGTCCTGTCTCAATAGTTGCTTCGATGGTACTATCGACCGGCAGAGTAAAGTTGATAGTAAAGGTCTGGCTATCCATGGCAGGCATCTGCTCGGTACCGATAAGGGGAGACATCAACAAGACAATCGATGCCGCCAGTGTCCCAAAGGAGATAAAAATAACCGACCACCGATGGTTTAACGACCACTCAATACCACGTGCATACTTAGCGTCTAACCAGCTTAGTATGCGCTCCATTCCACGATCAATCACCGCCATAAATCCTTTCAGAGGCTTTTGCTTAGGCGTGTCTATCGCTAAGAAGCTTCCTGCCAATACTGGTACTACCGTAATCGAGAAGACCAACGAGGAGATAAGCGCAATGACGATGGTAAAGGCTAGGTCGCCTAGCAAAACACCCACTAACTGAAGTTCTTTTTGGAAGAGCACCATCGGCAAGAAGACCGCAACTGTTGTGAGGGTACTGGCGGTAATGGCTAAGGCCATTTCACTGGTACCAAGGTGGGCAGCAGTGGTCGATTTAACCCCTTTTTCGCGATAGCGGTAGATATTTTCAATAATAACAATCGCAGAATCAACCACCATACCAACACCCAACGTCAAACCAGTAAGACTGATGATATTTAATGTAAGATCGAAGAAGTACATAAACATCAGCGTCGTAAAGATAGAGAGAGGCATGGTGATGCTAACGATGAGCGCACTTTTAATATTACGCAAAAAGATGAGCAATACGAAAATAATCAGCAGTAATCCCGACAACGCAGAGTTGACTACCTGCGCAATTGAGTTTGACGTAATTTTACTCGTATCATAGATAATCTCGATATCGATACCATCAGGGAGCTGGGCATTAAGTACAGGAATTTGTCGACGCAGTGCTTTGGAGACGTCCACCGCATTGCTACCTGATTGGCGCTGAATATTGAGGTTAAGCGCCTCCACACCGTTTACCTCAGCATGACTATCGGCATCGGCAAAGCCCCAAAAGACATCTGCCACATCCCGCACCCTAATCGGCACCATGCGAGGCGAATTTCCCCCCGCCGATAGATTGGTGCTGGTACTACTCCAGCTACTGCCTTGCGTAGTGGTCGTGGGCGAGTAGGGAACTGGCCGATAGGTGATGACCACATCTTCAATATCCGTAAGGTTTGCAAATTCTCCTGCGGTGCGCAAGAGGAGACGACTATCGCCCATGTTGATATTTCCGGCGCTCACTTGCACATTTTGCGCGGCAATCGAGCGGGAGATATCGCCCATGGTAATATTGTAGGCCTCAAGGCGGTTTTGGGTAACCTCCACGCGTACTTGGCGCTGGCGCCCACCAAACGTATTTACCGAGGCCACGCCATTAATCTGCTCTAAGTAAGGAATGATCTTATCTTCAGCAATCACCTTAAGCTCATCGCTATTCATATCCAATCCCGACAAATTGAGGATCATGACTGGAATCATCGTGTTGAGGTTGAGCCTAAAGATGATCGGGGTATTTGCCCCTTCAGGGAGTGCATTGCGCGCCAGATCGATCTTATCACGAATATCATTGGTGGCAACATCGAGATTTTTGTTCCAGTCAAAGGAGATACTTACCACCGATTGCCCTTCGCTACTGGTGCTACTAAGTTTGGTAATTCCAGAGATGCTCAAAAAGACACTCTCAAGAACTTGGGTGATGCTACTCTCAATCTCTTCGGGGCCTGCCCCAGGATAAGTGGTGATGACAGAGATGGTAGGGAAGTCAAACTCTGGCGTCAGCTCTTGAGGAAGCAAGTTGATCATAAAGATCGATATAATAAAGGTAAGCGAAGCGAGCACCACGACGCTCACGGGCTTATTAATTAGGCTTTTAACCATACTCATAATAATTTATCCTCTTTAATTCTCTAGTGCATCCACAATATTAACAGGTAAGGCATTGCTTAGGTCGCTTTGTCCAGAGACAATGACAATATCACCGGCCTCTAAGCCTTGGGTAACCACCACTTGCCCATCGATGCTAAAACCAAGCTCCACCTCGATAAGCGTTGCCCAACCAGAGATAGGGGCAGAGTCCTTCACGGTAACGACCATATTTTGGCGTTTTTTCTCTTCTCTGGACTCCTTCCACTTTGCCAAAAATCCTTTTTTAGGAGCAACCTCTTCTTCGGCTTGCTTGCGTTGTTCCACATTGATACCGCGTTGTTTTGCTACTGCTTCGCTGTCGCTAACAACAAAGAGATAATAGCGACCACCACGGGTGATAACCGCACGCTGGGCAATCACCAAGACATCTTGGTAGCGATCAGACTCAATGAGGAGCTCGACGAACATGCCCGATTTCATTTGGGGAGGAAGATCACTGACTTGAATACGGGTGAGTGTAGTTCGGCTATTCACGTCGATAGCTGGAGCAATCTCGCTGATTTTGCCATAGCTTACAACATCAGGGAAGGCCGGCATATGGATAGTAACATTGGCACCAAGGGCGGTGCGTCCTAGTAGGCGCTCGGGGATGAAGCCCTCGATCTGTAAGGAGTTAAGGTTTCCCACCTGCGCGAGTACCGAAGAGGATGCCACACGCGTGCCGATATCAAGAGGTAAGGCAATAATTGTACCGGCGATGGGGCTACGGATTGGGTTAGGCGCATAGGTCATACCGGGTTGACTCGGATCGATATAGCCGATGACTTGGTTTCGACTCACTTTGTCGCCTACTTTTACACTGTAAGACATCAGGCGACCAACTTGGACATCGGGAAAGACATTGATAAGATTGGTCGCGATGACATCGCCATTAATCTTGAAGTAGTCGACAATTTCTTGTGCTTGCATCTCTTGCGTAGCTACGGAGTAGACTTTTCGCTCGATAATAATTTCATTGGATTTATTCTTATTCATTAACATGTAGAGGGCAATGCCCACAATTGCTACGACAATAATACTAAGAATAATTATGAGAGCCATCGGCGATCGACTGCTGGATCGGCGAAAGGTTTTCACCTCATTGACGTTGGTGTTATGCATCATGTTATTTTAAAACTCCTTCTCTTACCTTAAAATGTATTGGGGATATTTGACGTGCCACGAGCGAAATTCATCAGCGTTGATGGGTTTTGTCCAGTGGTTACGCTTAGCTCTTGGAGGGCGCGGAAGTAATCAAATTTCGCTACAGCAAGATTAAGCCGTGCTTGGTTTCTACTAATAAGCGCTTGATCAAGTTCGATTTGATTTCGTACACCGAGGTTATATCCTTGCGTTGTCAGCTCTAGGGCGCGTTCGCTAACATTAGCGGCATTTTGTAAGATGAGCAGACGCTCTACGATATTGTTAATCTGTTGTGTTTGATTGATAATCTCGCGCTCGTTGGTGATAATATCTTCATCGTTTTTGAGTGCCTGATAATAGAAGCCTTCGCGTTGCTTCCAGAGACTCTGTCCGGTTTTACTCCAAGGGAGCATGGCATCGAGATTCATACTAAAGCCTAAGGTGAGGGAGAAGCTGTTACGGGGCATGAGGCTCGTGCTTACCAGACCGGCATGGGATAGGGGGGAGGTGTTATATTGGGCGGCGTAGTCTAAGCGAACGAACGGCGTAAAGGTTTGGGCGGCATGGCTATACCACAATCCCCACTCATTGGCAAGCTGTTGTTTGAGCGCTTGCTGGATGGCTAGGTTCGCCCCCGAAAAGGCCGCTAGCGTACGGTCGATGTCGAATTTATTTGGCTCTAAGTCGACACTGCCTAGGAGGACGACGTCTTGGTCGAAGGCGATGCCTAGCATCTGTTTGAAGCTTAGCTCAGCCTCTTGGTAGTCGATAAGGGCTTGCTCGTACTGGTTGAGCTGATTTTGGTAGCTAACCTCGGCATTGAGAAGGTCTAGTTGTTGCACCATGCCATTATTATATAGACGAGAACTCTGTTGGTAGGCCTCTTGGGCAACGCGTACGCTATCGGCAAGGAGGTTGAGGCGCTCTTGGCTAAGCAGGAGGGAGTAGAAGGTGATGAGACCACTGGAGATGATCTGTTGTTTGGCGTGTTCAAAGCTAAGTTCGCCGGCTTCGTACTCGTATTGAGTTTTGAGCATGCCCATCCAGACCCAGCTAGTGAGGTTGAGCTGTGCGCCAAAGGTTACTTGGTTAACCCAGCCACCGGTGGGGTTACTATGAGCAAGGAGCGCCTGATTGTAGCCGTAGACGCGGTTGGAGCTTACTCCTGCACTAATTTGGGGAAGGAATTCGTTCCACATGTGATCGCGGGCACGTTTGGCTTGATCGAACTGAATTTGGATTCCTTTAACATTGATATTGTTGGAGATGATAAGCGTTTCAACACGTGCTTCATCTAGAAAGATAGCCTCAGAAGACTGCGCGAAGAGCGAGGCAGGTAGGCAGAAGAGGCTAAGCAGACCTAGTTTTAACCGTAAAGATGTTTTCATTCTTCTCATTTGTCCTTTCTTTTTTCATTTTCTTTTCACATTTAACACTAGTATACCAAAAGCTTGAAAAAATTTATAGAGCATCGTTGGGCTTTTGGTGAGATATTATGCATTTTGTCATAATGAGTATCATTGTAATAGAAATTCTCAAAATAAACAACTAACAAAAAGAGCGTATCTGTAAAATAATTAACAAAAAAGCATAAGTGTATCAAGCACTTTGGATAAAACGCTTTTGACGTATTCTGCCTTGACAAGGGAAAAGATTGGATATATAATGATAAATATAGGTGTTTTTTTATTTTTAGGCAAGAGAGAAGGAGTGAAACATGAAAGGTTATGTACGTTTGTTGGCCGTTTCCTTGGCGTCGCTGGCGCTGTTTAGCTGTGGCGGATCGGGGAATAATCAATCGTCTGGTGGTGGACGTGGCATGGCAATGAAGGATGTTATCTTGGTGGACGAGGGATCGGGCATTGATGATAAATCGTTTAATGCGGCTACTTGGCGTGGGATTACGGCACACTTTGGCGATACGCCAGAAAATGCAAGTCAGCGCGGTGTTCGCTACGAGGAGCTCTATTCAAGCTCTCAAGATAAAATCTGGGAGAATCTCAACATTGCTACGGATGAGGGTGCACGCCTAATTATTGGTACGGGTTTTACCTTTGAGGAGCCTATCCAGCGCGTTGCTAAGGCTAATCCTGATCAGCACTATCTCCTTATTGATGGTAGCAATGGCGATATCGATAATCTACGTGGTGTGCTTTTTAAGGAGCACGAAGGTGCCTTTTTGGTAGGTGTTGCGGTTGCGCTTCAGGCACAGGCAGATGGCATTGCGGATCCTAAATTTGGCTTTGTCGGCGGTATGCAGAGTGATGTTATCTCTCGCTTTGAGTTAGGCTATATTCAAGGTATTTTGAGCGTCTTGCCCGATGCTCTAATTGAAGATTTTTATGCCGATAGCTGGGGTGCTCCGGAAGTGGGGAAAACCAAGGCCAAGGATTGGTTTAATAAGGGCTTTTATGCAATTTTGAGCGCTGCGGGTGGTACGGGTAGCGGTGTCATCGCCGAGGCAAAAGAGCAACGCATGTTAGGTAAGAATGTCTGGGCGTTGGGGGTTGATTCTGATCAATATGAAGATGGTCTGTATAGCGAGGGTGAGAGCGCTGTCTTAACAAGCATGCTCAAGCTTGTGGAGAAGGCGGTAAGCGACGCCCTTATCGATGTAGATAGCAACCAATTTACTGGTGGCACGGTTTACTACGGTCTTGCCGAAGGTGGCGTTGGCTTTTCTACGCGTAATAGTCGCCTGAATGAGGAAGTGATTGCACAAGTGCGTGCGTTGGCGGATAAAATTGTACGTGGAGAGATCGTGGTGTATGGCACGTATGCCGAGGCAAAAGCCAACAACCTATTACCTAATAATCCACTTATTCTTAGCTAAAGTACTTCTTTTTTAGTGATGTTCGAAAAAGAGTGGAGTGAAATTCACTCTTTTTCGGTCTCAATGGAGCAAATTTTATACCACGCGCGCGCTTTTTTGCGTATCTTATGTGCAGAGGGGGTGGGTGTTTGAGGTGAAGAAAGAGTGTCGCATAAAACAAACATGAGTCGATGGTATACATTTTTTTTGTCGTTGACTTTGGCGCTGATTGTCTTGGTGGCGATGGGAGGCGTGATTAGCCTAAAGACTCTGGTTTTGGGAAAAAAAGAGCCGGTAAGTCGGGTGCAAGAGCAACAGAGTGCCTATTACTTGGTAACTTTGGTGGAAGAGAAGATTCTCTATATTCCCATCGAACGGCGTATGTCTCATGATATTTTGGGCGCGCAACGGCTTTTGGGTGAGCTTTTGTCGGTCTCTTTCAGTGGAGAAGATCCCTTCTTTAGCTTGATTCCGCCAGAGGTCGAGCTACGTAATTTGTGGGTTGAGGGCGAGGTGTTGTATGTAGATTTTTCTGAAGATTTGCAATTTAACCCTTATGGGAGCGAAGGCTATGCAGGGGCATTACATCAAATTTTACGTACGCTTGCCACCGTTTCTCCGGTTAGTAGCGTGCAAATATTGATTGAGGGTCAAACACAAGATTTCTTGCATGAGGGAGTATTTATTGGGGAGCCGATACTTTTGCAAGAGTACCAAGAGGAGTGGAGCAGTGTGCTGGAGAATCGTTAGCGTGTGGGGTTGCTTTAGCCTCTATTGCGGTCGATATAGGCAAAAAGTGGCTGGATAACCTGTAGACAGATTTGCGAAAATACATTATGGTATTAACATATATTTTAATTTAAGGAGAATATTGTATGGTCAAGCATTTAACAAAGGAGACCTTTCAGGCAGCAATTGATGAGGATAAGTTGACGATGGTCGACTTCTGGGCGGAGTGGTGTGGCCCTTGTCGCATGTTGGGGCCAGTGCTCGATGACATCGCCAAAACAATGTCGGACAAAGTTTCTGTCTGTAAGGTAAATACAGATCTTGAACAAGAGCTTGCAATGCGCTATAATATCAGTAGCATCCCCTGTGTTATCTACTTTAGAAAGGGAGAGGCATTGCGTGCGTCTTTAGGCTTTAAGCCCAAAGAGAATTTTGTCAAAGAGATTGATGAGCTTCTAGGCAAGTAGTGTATGATAGCGACTTAGACTTATCATGGCTAAGTCGCCCTTTCAAGAAAAAAGATAGATCTACTCCAAACATAAAATGTGCAGCTAGTAATCTGTGGAGGTGTGGGATGGAAAGGAGTTGAAAAAAGTGAAACGAATCGTAACATCTGCAATCATTGCATTTCTCATTGCATTGGTGATAAATATTATTCTCGGGGTCGTACGTAGCTCCTTTAAGATCGGACTCATTCTCACCAACTCTATAGCAACCTTTGTGATTGTTCTTTTCCTTCTCTGGATCATTAAGGGTGCGGTTGAACGCTTTTTGCCCGAGTTAAATGAGCCTTTAGCCGAGAAAAATGGGGAAGAAGAGGGAGATTCTTCAAGCCCAGAGCATGGAGAATCTGGGGATGATTTCTCTCGTACAGATATGCATAATTCCGAAAGCGTCTCTACGGGACAGCGGGTTAATGTGGTGCTTGATGATGCGATTGAAAACCCTTACTATAGCAGATCATCTTCGGATTCCTTCTCTGTGGAGGGCGGGGAGCAAGAGACTCTTGCGCGCTCTAAAGATCTCTCTGCAGAATCCTTTGCTCATGAGTCCCCAGAAGTCTTAGCGCAAGCGGTGCGCACGGCACTTGGTCGCGATGATAGCTAGAGAGGGTAAGATGAGGGATATTGTCATTACCGAAGAGAGCGAAGACAGCTACTGGCAGGAGTATAAAAAGAGCAAGGATCCCAAAATTCGCGAGGCATTCATCAATCAGTATGCACCGTTGGTCAAATTTGTGGCGGGCAAGGTGATGGCGAATATGCCGGGATCGGTTGAGTTTGATGACTTGGTGAGCTTTGGTGTCTTTGGTCTAATGGATGCTGTGGATAAATTTGATCCATCTAAAGATGTGCAATTTAAGACCTATGCGGTTACGCGCATTCGCGGTGCAATTTATGATGAGTTGCGCAAAGATGATTGGGTGCCACGTAGTGTGCGTCAGAAGAGTCGAGAGCTGGATGAGGGGACGCAACATCTTGAGGCTAAACTTGGGCGCACCGCCACGCATGAGGAGATTGCGGAACATTTTGGTCTTTCTCTGCCTGAATACAACGCATTAGCACTTAAAGTATCGGGATCTGCAATGCTTTCGCTCAATGAAACCTCTAAGCGTGTCGATGAATCTGATAAGACCTCTTTGTTGGAGTCGATTGAATCGCCCTCTAGTCTACAGCCTGATATCATCATTGAAAAGGGTGAGGTGCGTCGCTTAATAGTTGATGCAATTCACGAGCTTCCGGATAAAGAGAAGATGGTCTTGGTTCTCTACTATTACGAGGATCTCACGCTCAAGGAGATTGGGCAAGTCTTGGAGGTCACTGAGTCGCGTGTTTCACAGCTCCACACCAAGGCGATTATGCGCTTACGTACTAAGTTATCGCATATAAGAAAAGGAATTTTGTAGGCAAAGGCAGGATAGATAGCGATGAAGAATTTGGATGAATTTCGGAGAATCATGAAGCACGCGTGGCAAGAGGAAAAGGCCAATCGATCGATTGTCTTGGTGGGTAAAAGCCTTGAGGAAATTCTTGCGCAAGCCTCCATCGAACTCTCGTTACCTTTGCATAAATTAGATTATGAAGTGCAAATCCGTGGAAGTAAAGGCTTTTTATTTGGGACATTTGGTAAACGCAGTTGGCGAGTCATGGTCTACCCCGCACGAAAACATATGGTTACTAAGCAAGGAGTTATGCAAAAGGCAGGCTTGGATGATCACCATGCTCTTGATTTAGCGCAGGAAGAACAACGAGATGGTCTCTTTGGCTTTTTACTCAACAAAAATGGCGAGGTGATGCTCAAGGTGGTTGCTTCGGTTGGTGATGGTAAAGATGTCGAGGTGGATGATATTCTTAAAAAAGCCTCACAAATGCGATCTATTCCACATTTAGATGAGGCGGCAGTTCGGCGCACAGTAATGGAGAGTAGTGGCGTTTGGGTAAAAGTGGCAGAGTACGCGCACAACGCTTCGGCTGATAGTAGCTTTACGGTGCTGATGTCTGATGATGAGATGAAGGCGACGATTACACTTTCTACTCCGGGGGTGGGTGGCGCAACGGTTACCTACGAAGAGATGAAGAATGCGCTACATCAAGCGGGTGTTTTTGCTGGTATTCAAGAGGATGCGCTCAATGAGTTGGAAATGAACCCAGTGTATCGCACTGCCATGGTCGTGGCGATGGGAGTACCTGCGCGTGCAGGTGAGGATACCCGTATTCAATGTTTACATGAGACGGATTTATCTGAAAAGAGTATTCAGGTAGATTCTAAGGGATCGATAGATTTTAAGCGAATGACAAGTATCCATAGTGTCGCTGCTGGAGACGTTGTGGCACGTGTGTTGCAACCTACCGATGGTATTCCTGGTATGACTGTACGCGGAAGCATGATTGCTGCGAAAAATGGGGAGAAAAAAGCGATCAATTTAGGCGCAAATGTGCGTATCTCTGATGATGAGACGGAGGTTATCGCCACAAATAATGGTCAGTTAATCATCAAGGAGGATATTGTTAGTGTCGAGAATATCTATACGGTGGAAGGTGATTTGAAGAGCCATATCGACTTTCTTGGTACGGTTGTTATCAATGGTAATATTGAGGATGGTTATGAGGTCAAAGCCAAGGGTGATATCACCGTAACTGGATCGGTGGGTCGTAGTCAGCTTACTGCCGAGGGAAATATTATTGTGGGCAATGGAATTAACGGGAATAAATATGGTGATGGTGCCTCAGGCGATGCGGTGAGTTTTGTCAAGGCAGGTAAGAGTCTGTGGGCGAGCTTTATTCAAAACTGTTATGTAGAAGCCAATCAAATGGTAGTTGTATCTGATGGTATATTAAATTCTAATGTTTTGTCGCTTGGGAAGGTTCTTTGTAAGGGTAAGCGTGCTGCCATTGTTGGTGGCCGAGTGCGTGCTTTGGACGAAATTAATGCGGTGGTCTTTGGCTCTAATTCTGGCACAACGACGGTTTTAGAGGTGGGTGTAAATCCTAAGCTAAAAGACAATCTTTCTGACTTAGAAACAAGGAACGAGAAGCATCATGACGCGCTTGTTGATTTACGTCGGATTATTGATAACTGGAGTGAGGCAAGTCGCACACGCCCCTTGCCACCAGAAAAGAAGAGTAAATTTGACGAAATGATAGCCCAAGCCGACGAGATTAATCGCGAAATTCAAGAGAACAAAGAGCAAATGAAGGCAATCAAAGAGCAATTGAATGCGCGACATGATGATGCAAAAATTGCTGCTAGCTTAAAAATTCATGGTGGAGTAGAAATTATCATCGGTGATTATGAGTATCAAGTAACCTCTGAATACAATAAAGGGCAGACGTTCTATTTAGAACAAGATCAGATTAAGATTAAAGGCTATGAGGCAATTACCGATGATATTACCCCCGATGTAGAGGAGAAAAAGAAGAGGTACTCAAAGAATAAAGTATCTTTATCCTAAAACAGTATGTCTCAAGGAGGAGCGTATGGGAGTGTCAGGGATTGAGCAGATGGCTTACTTAGCCCGTCAGGCAGATATCGGTAAAGAGCAGGCGATTGACAAAGAGCAAAAGCGTGCATTGCGCAAAAAAATGGAAGAAAGTGAGCAGTTGCGCCATGTGGAGAAGAGTCAAGCGGTGCCCAGCATGAGCGAAAATGATAAAATTGAGGCGCTAGGGCGAGACGACTCTTCGGATGAGCAACGGCGAGCAAGTCAGAAAGGTTCTGATGACGAGGTGATTGCTAAGAAAAGTCATTATTATCATGATCCAAGCTTGGGCGGGCATATTGATATTTCCAGTTAAGTTTGAGGTAGTGTCATGCTAGTGGTTGGGTTTTTGATAGTTTTCACCCTCAATGCTGTTTTTTCTTGGTGGATCATTACGGTTAAAATGAATCAAGTTAAGCGCGATCGCACTTATATGCAGGATATTCGCAGTGAAATGCAGGAATTTATGGCGGCATTAGAAGAGAATGTCGCCGGTTATGTGGCATTGATGGAGAAGATGCGTAAGGATGCTGATAATGTCATGGATTCGGTGAACCGTAAGTTGCGTTTGCTGGAGAAAGAGAGCCAAAAGTTGGAGCAATCACGGCAGACCTACAATGATCTATCTCGACGTAAATCGTTGGTGACTTCAGTGGTTGATATCCAAAAATCTGGTGCAACTCCTAAGCGAGAGACTGAGCACGAGAGTAGTTATGATCAAAAGATCTCTATTGGTATGAAGAATTTATCAGAACATTTACGTGAATCTACCCAATCGATGCAACAAGGCAGCAGTAAAGCGGTGGTGGATAAACATCCACCAAAAGCAGGTAAGGGTAGTGCCGAGCGTGTGGCAAGTTTATGGCGGGAGGGTAAAGAGGCCAAAGAGATTGCAGAAAAACTCAACCTCTCGCTGGGAGAGGTTGAGCTTGCCCTAGAACTGATGGGTTCTAGGCGTTCATAATGGACGCGCAAGCTTAGCTAGCCTTTTTATTCTTGATAGCTTTGCTACACTCTTTGCAAACATTCATCTTCTGATCGTCGGCTTGGACTACTTCATAAATAGTCTTGATGCCGGTACGCTTACATGCGGGGCATGTGCCTCTACCTCTGTTCGCGTACTCGCCAATCAAACCTTTTCCTCGGTGTGCTTTAGACATCTGAACCTCTTCTTTCTAAATTT